>CAZVOP010000068.1:0-18387 GCA_964628445.1 uncultured Pseudobdellovibrionaceae bacterium
GTTTCGAAGGGTCGGAAGGAAAGCTGAACTGGCCCCACGAAAGTGGGCCAGTTCTCAATCTTTAAGACCTTGAAATTCGAATTTTAGTTCGAAGGTGTTTCTCACTTCATGCGCAAATTCCAGGTTTTGGCGAGCTGCTTAGCCATGGCGTCGGCTATAATTTCATAACCCCGGCTGTCGCCTTTGTTGTCGAAGGCGCAGTGAATTTCATCGCCGTAAATGGTTTCGTCGACGCCAGAAAAAACCTGGACAAGAGAATAGCTTGCTATGCCTTCTCGGCTTAGCTCGTCCGAGGCCTCCATGAACGGCGTGTAGGTTTTCTCAGTGGCGAAATGCTCATGAGCGATCTCTTCTGCGGTTAGTTTCTTGGCAATGTCCGGAACCGGCTGCAGAAAATGTGCGAACTTTAAACCCAAGGTTTTCGCTTCGCCATTAAGTAAGCGCACATAGTGTTTGAACCGGTTTTTGTTGTACTTGGTGGCATCGGATTTCGAAAATTCGAATGGTAGCTGCGGCCGCAGAACTTTGTCTCCCGCCCATTCGCGATTACTCACCTCCGTATTCATGACATGCATAATCCCGACACGCATAACTAACAACGCTAGGTATGAATTCTTGAGCACGGAATTATTCACACAGAGGTCACGCCAACGCCGGACCGTGCGGAACGAAATCCACATACTGCGGTCTATCGCATCCACACTGATTCGGCGCACCTGATTGAGGTCCGGGGAATCCAACGGCATACTTAAGCTTTCATTATACCCATCCAACGCCACGACCGCATCGGCCACATCGCCGAACATCGTGACCGCGATATTCTGGGTTGGATATTTCCAGGCGCCGAACGCGCCCATCAAAACTCGAAAAGGTTTGCCGTTCGGACTCTTATAGTTTTTGTTCAGCACTTCCTCGAGCCAAATTCCGTTATTCCAGCTGCCGCCGGCGAACTGACTGGCGACCGACCCCCCGACAATCAAGATCGAAAAGAATTCGGGATCCTTTAGGAGAGGCATGTCTCGTCGCGAAGGAAATCCACGATTATTTATATTTGACGACGAGCAGGGGCCACTGCTGCGATGAACCCATCCCAAATAGGGATGAATCACGAGGGTGTCGGACCAAGAGCAGTTCTCTGTCCCTCTGACCTCTTCGAGCTGCTTTCGTGTATAAGTATTCTCGTAAGATCCAAATAAGGTTTTTGCGCCGATGGCGCGATCTTTATCCGTAAAATTCGAATGCCTGACAATGAATTCAGACAACAACAATGCAGCCGCAAGTGAAACGCAGATCAGAGCTAAATTCAGAACGATGCTACGAAGCCTTTTAAACATCTACAAATCCGGGCGCGGTCTTTTGGGCTTGAATGTCGCTGCCACATGCGCAAAAGGAAAGCGGGCAACGAATGGGCTCAACCGGAAAATGAATTTGCTCATCGAAAATATGCCCGAAGCTGCCATTCACTTGGCATCCCGCACGAAAGATATCTCCAAGGTGGCTAATAAACAAAATGTCGAGTCCCGCATGGCAAGTCCAATCCTTAAAATTGGCCTGATCTTTGGCGACCAGCTCATTGGGTTGGCACTGTTTGCGAGTGCCGTCCGCATAAACAACGTCGAACTCCCAAACTTTTCGTCGGGATTCGACTCGACGAGTGATTTCCTCCGAGGAGCTGGCGCGCGAGAAATGATTGTTGGCGGCAAAAAATTCTTTCTGCCAGTCCTCATAAACGACCGGCTTGCTACCCGGACCGAGATTGGTTTGTAACGGCACGTATTCGACAAAGAATCGAATGTCGTCCGGCAAAGCGCGAAGTTTATCCGCAAATGCCACCGACTTTTCCCAATATTGGCGGTCTTGATGCATCATCAGCCTTACTGCGATTCGCGTGCGCTTCGCCATCAACGAGATGACTTCGAGCAGATGATCGTCCTTAGCGAATTCGGGATGATAGCTGAAGTTAAGCCAATTGAAGCAGTCGTCCATCTCGCCCCAAAACTTGAGCGAGCGGCTGCCGTTGGTGGTCATGCCGATATCGCAGCCTTTTTCACTGAGATAACGGCACAGACGCGAAAAGTCCTTCCACAAAGTGGGCTCGCCGCCGGTGAAGGAAATGTGCATTCGTTTGCCGTGATAATGCGCGAACATCTGTTCGAAAAAGCGAATCACGTGATCGTAAGTCAGCCATCTGTCGCTTCCGCCCCAATTCGATTCATCGCAGTAGGTGCAGCGCTGATTGCAAAAATTGTGAAGCATCCAGCACAGGTGCAATGAATTCTGGGTCTCGGGCCCCGGCAATATAGCCACCGGCGCCAGGGTCTCACCCATCCCGATACGATATGCGTTTACATCCATGGCGCCTAATTTAGTGGAGAATTGCGGGCAAGTCCAATCGCAAGGGCCACTTCACTATCCTGTCTCATTACGAGCAGCTGGGCGAAGGTCCAGCCAGATATTTCGACACTTTGGTCCAGTTGGCCTGCTCAGCTCGCATCTGTTCCACCAATAGAAATTAAAAAGCCTGATCCCGTATATGACGAAAGTCCGGCCGATGAGTAAGCTTATGAACAAGCGATTACTTTGGCTCTTAGCCGCATCAATAGTGGCGCTTACCGGTTGCGGCCCTGCAGCACAGACGGCTTCTCAGGGTGCCAGTTCGGACGCCGGCAACGGTGAGGCTTCGACTCCTATTCCCGCGCCGTTCCCCGTGGTCGCGGAACCTTATCCGGAAGATGCAAAAAAATTCAGCACTCCGTGGGAGCGTAAAGACACTCAAATCGTCATCGACGCCTATTCAGGCAACAGTATTGACTGGAATAAAATGGCAGCCGACGGCCGCGTTTCGGGAGTGATTCACCGCTCGAGCATCGGGCTTAATGTCGACACCCAATATCAAGCACGGGCCTTGATCGCAAAGCAACGCGGATACTTGTGGGGGGCTTACCACCTTGGTAAACCCGGCGATCCCATCGCGCAGGCGAAGCTTTTCTTGAAGACCGTCGGCGATCCCACAAATGTCCTGATGATTTTGGATTTGGAAGACACCTCGTCCTCCGCCATGATGAACGTTCCAAACGCGAAGATCTTTATGAATTATATTTTTGCCGAAACCGGGAAGATGCCCGTCGTGTACGCCAATCACAGCGTGACCAAGGAGCTTAACGATCTGATGAAGAACGATCCGACTTTCGCGATGTCGCGCCTGTGGTATGCGCGCTTTCGCAGCGACATCCCCGATTTTCCCGCGGGCATTTGGTCGACGTATTTTTTGTGGCAATTTTCTTCGGAAATCAATTGCAGCAAAACCGGTAGCTGTCTTTATAACGTACCGGGTACCGCGAGCGATATGGACATCAACGTTTATTACGGCAGCAAAGCCGCGCTGACCTACGAGTGGTCGCTTTAAACATCACTTTACAGTGAAGGCTGCTTTCATCGTGGGATGAAATAAACACTTATAAGCGGCGACGCCTTTGAGTGAAGGCTTAAACCGCCAAGACTTGCCGGCATCGATCAATTTTGAATCAAACTTGCCGTCCTCAGCGGTCACCGTATGCGGCACCAAATCCTTGTTGATCCAAATGATTTGATCGCCGGCGTGAACCGTGATCTCGGCGGGCGTGAACTTCATATCTTCGATCACGATGGTATGAGTCGCGGGCTTAACCGGCTTCGAGGAATCGTTGGCCGGCTTCGCCGAAGCGAAACCAACCATCATGGAAAGTGCAATCAGTGTACGAGAAATCAACATTCTAAAACTACTTCAGTATGCTTTGAATGTGTTTTGCGTGCTCCAAATGCGCAACAAACGCGGGGCGAACTTTCACCAAAAGAGCTTTGAGTTCTGCATTCTGCGCGGAAGGAATCAAAGTTTTATCCAAAGCGTCCAAAACCGCCTGGTGATAAACCACTTCATGGTCCACATAAGCTTTATCGAAAGCTTTTCCTTTAAGATTTTTGAGAGCCGCGAGATTGTCATCGCCGCCTTTTTTGAGCGACTTGCTGGTGTCGTTCTCTTCAGGCGTGACCTTAAGCTTAGTCACAAGCTCAACGGCGCTCTTGTTAACCGAGTTGTGATCGGTGATCATTTGCTCCGCGAATTTTTTTACTTCGGCATTTTTCGTTTTTGCGGTAGCTGCTTTGCCGGCGTCCACGTCAACGCTGTTTGCGGTCACCACGATCGCTGCGATTTGTGCATCGGTCGGTCCAGCGGGTGCAGCCGGTTTGTGATCAGCGGCATTAGCGGAAGCGGCGACAAATGCGAGACAGAATAAACCTAATAAGTTTTGTTTTCCTAATTTCATATATTTCTCCTCTGGCCTGTAAGTATGTAGCTCGATACACTTGCCGTACAGGCCGTTTAAACCGTTTTAATTCAGTGCGACAGCCGACTACGCTTCCAATTTATTTTGAATCATAGGATAGAGCGCGAATGAGGCGCCAAAGACCATATGAGCCGCCCAATCCCAGAATATCGGGACTTCTCTTGCCCATAGATCCACACCCTGCATCGTGTGCATCACGAAAGGAATAAGTACGTAAGGTCCAGCCATTGAAATCACTCCCAAGCCCAGTCCGAAAACGAGCGCCTGTCCGGTGCTGTCGATGGAAACTCTTGAAGCGAAAATTCCGAATAAAATTCCCCAAAGGAGCGAGGGGCCCAGTTGATGCAGAATCAAGCCGGCAAGAAATGCGGGGAAGTGAAATCCTTGAAGGCCGGCTTCACCAAACAGGGTTGAGCCGATGACCTGCACCGGGAACAGCGGACCTTTGCCTAAGAAAAGGGTAAAGACCAGCATGACGACGACAGCCATAATTAGTCCGGCGGCCTGCCCTGTCAAAATACCAGATAATATTGGACGGTTGATGACGGTGCTTTTAGGTTCCATATGGTGAGTGGTTTTAATTGCGGTGTTCATATTTTCCTCGTTGGAAAGAGTTGAATTCATCTATTGCCCATCATGGCGTTTCGAATTAAAATCGTAAATACTGTTTAAATAGTTTAAATGGACTGAGAGAAAAACACATGCATTCGCTTCACGGAAATCAAAAGAAGCTCCTGGAATACCTTCTGGATCATCCTGATGGGGGTACGCTTGATGAGTTGGCGGCTCATCTTGAGATCACCAAATCGGCGGCCAAAGAACATATTCTCAAAGTGGAAAGCCTTGGCTACATCACCTATAAGGACACAAAGGGATTGATCGGCCGGCCGCGCCGGCGGTACTTGCTCTCACCGGACGGACATGAAAGTTTTCCGCGGCAATACTCTTGGCTGTCCAATGTCTTACTTGAGCTATTGGCGGAAAACCTTGGGGCGGCGGCGGTCTCACGGATCATGTCGGATCTGGCAAAAAAGGTTTCGGGCTCAATGGAAGCCAGGTTCCGCAATAAGGGTTCGACGGCGGATCTTTTGGCGGAGGTCACCGTTGCACTTAACGAGCTCGGCTACAGGGCCTCGTTAAAGCAAAGTGATTTGCGTAAAGGCGCCATCGTTGAAGCAACTAATTGTGTTTATCATTCGGTCGCCAAAGCCCATCCCGAGCTTTGCCGCTTTGATATCGATTTTATACATAACGCAACCGGCGGGATGAGCGTGAAGCTTGAAAGCTGCATCGCCCGTGGCGGAGCCGTGTGCCGTTTTTGCATTCGCAAAAAAGTCTGACTACCGCTCTTTAAGAGCTTTAGTTCTTCAACATATAACTCGCGAAGCGGCTGAACATGGTTTGCGAATACTTAATCAGTCCGCGCGCCAAACCGCGGTTACATTGATTCTTCTTCGCCAAATCCAAGGTGGCCTTCGACAAGAGCGATTTGCCGCCGTCGTTGACGACGTTCAATGCCGCATTGCCGATGTCGGCTGCGACTCCCCAACCCGCCCCGCCGATCCCGCCCATGATAATCGGGCGTGAAATCTTCGAGGTCTTGCTGCCGGCGAAATATTTCGCGCGCAAGGCGAGATTTGAAATCAAAACCACGCGAGTCTGGTTGCCTTCGGCAAAGAACGCAAAAACCGTGCGGCCCCCGCGTACCAAGTGATCGGCATAGAGGATGGTTTGACCAAGCACCATGTCGGGACGCTTACCCAAATAGCTTTGCATGGAAGCGAGGTCATCGGCGTTGTTCACCTGCATGTCGCTGATCATGTAGATCGTCTCTTTATAGAGACGCTGCTTTTCGGAAAGCTTATTGAAATAATCGTTCAGCGTGGTCTTCATCGATTGGCATTCGTAGTCGCGAAAATCGATCGCCGATAAAAGATAAGCCTGATTCGGAATGATCGTGCGGGCGGCGACGTGATCTTTCTCCAGAGCCTCGAGCGCGAAAGAACCGGGGATAGTGAAGTGCGTGTGGTCTTGGTCGATATTTTTAGTCATCTCGACAAAGCCTTCAGTCGTCATTTTCATTTGCGTGATGGGGCGATCGATCACGGTGCTGAGCACACTTTGCACAACGTAAGTTCCTTTTTCTTCGGCGGCGAGCATTTTATCCGGCGAAACGGCGGCGCTACCCGGAGGCTTTTCAAAAACTTGACGGCCGCCTTTATTGCGCAGGTTCACCGCTTCGGCGAAGTCCGCGGCTTGGTCCTGCCATTTGCTGGCATCGATGACCTTCGGGGCGGCTTGCTGGGGAATACCGCCGGTCGCCATACCTCTGATGACAGGCGCCACTTCCATTTTAAAGAATTGGCCCGAGTTCTTCGTCTTCCACTCGTTGTAAGGCTGATCCAAGATATAGAACGAAGCCTGGCCCGGAGCTTTGCTTACAAAAACGTCTTGAGCGATTTTTGTTTCGCTGAACTGCAGTTCCTGCACGCCTTTTTCGGCAAAAGCGAGCTGTGCGGAAAGCGTCAGCAGCGTCGCGATTAAGATTGTTTTTTTCATATATTCTCCTACGTTTAAAAAATATGTTTAATAAAATTCAATTCAACTTACTGACTTCACAAGCCCGTCTCTGATCGCTGACCTTGACCACGGAACTCAGAAGAAACTCATCGATCGCCGAACTGGGAGCAGAGCTCTTGCACGAGCTCTGCTCCCCGGCCGAATAAACGCGGCCGCTGCCCATGTCGATTTTAGCATTCACGACGCCGGGAATTTCATCGGGCAAGGGCAAAGGATTATTCAGTTCTTCAGGATGGGCCTTGTAGTAATCCGTCATGATGCTTTCAAAGATCGGAAGAGCCGTTCCACCGCCGGTCGCGCTTGAACCCAAATTGTCGTAATCTTTTTTATCGTCGTAACCGACCCAAACGATGACGGCCATTTTTTTTGTGTAGCCGGAGAACCATGCATCCTGGCTGTCATTGGTTGTTCCCGTTTTGCCGCCGATGAGGTTGGCCCATTGTTTGATCCGCTGGGCGGTACCGCGGCGAAGCACCCCCTGCATCAGTGAACGTAATTGCGCCACCGAAGCCGGCGTGATTCCGGGAATCGCGCCGAAGGCCGCCGGCGCAAGATTGAACCCCTGCTTGATCGCTTCGCGGTACTGATTGACCTGTTCACGCTTTTCTTGAGTGTGGTCCACCAACAAAGGTTGCTTATCTTTAAAAACTTGGCGCAGAAAAATGGCGTCGCGCTTTAACCCGCCGTTCGATATTGCCGCGTACATCTGCGCCATGTTCAGCGGCGTGGTTTCAAAACCGCCGAGCAAGAACGGAAAACAGGGCTGCTGGCGCCTGCGCTCAGCCAGCGACTGCCTGCTGGAATAAGCTCCGAAATCAACCGCCAAATCGTAAATCCCAAAAAGGGTGTCGCGCAATTTATCGCGGTTTTCGGGATCCAAGTCGGCAACTTGACCGTTCGCGATCAAGGAATTCGGCACTCCCGAAACTTGTAAAAACATATTCACCAGCGGGCGGTTCATCGAATGCTCAAGCGCGTTGCGCACGATCACGCTGGAGCCGCCTTCACCACGGTAATTCTTCGGCGCCCATTTGTAGGGACAGTTTTCAATCTTAGGAAATTGCACGCTGCTATTGCGCAAAAGCACATTCGGTTGCATGCCGTGATTGAGCGCATACAAATAGGTCATCGGCTTAATGCTCGAGCCCGGCTGGCGCATGGAGCGCGTCGCGCGGTTGTTTTGTCCCAGTTTACCGTAGGCGCCCGCGGAGAAGCCGCCGCTCATCGCCAGGACCTCGCCGGTTTCCGAATCGAGCACGACGACCGCGCCTTGAACTTTGGTGGGGCCGACTAAGAAATACCGGCCGCTGTCCTCTTGCTTTTCGAGCAGCACGACGTCGTAATCTTTAAGCGTACGGAAAACGTTAGAATCGCGACCTTCGACCGTCGCGCGGGTATTGCCCTCGATCAACCAGCTGGCGGTCTTCGGGGTCTTTATGCCGATGACCCAATCCGCTTCGGGATAAGGGTGTGCAAGCCTCAAAGACTCAAAAACATCGTCGACTTCAACGCCCGGTTTAGTCATTTTGACGGCGACGTTCATATTTTTCTCGGTCGAACTGTCGATCCACGGCGTCCACTTATAACGACCGGCGTTTTGTTCATAGCGGCGCAAGCCCGCTTGCAAGGACTTGGTCACGCTCATTTGCAAATCCAGATCAAACGACGTCTTGATGTCAAAGCCGCCCTTTTTCCAGCGCGGATCACGGATGTTCTGGCTTTTCATCGCACGGAAATAATTATTCAGATGGCCGGTGAAGAACTGCGAGAAAATGCGCGCCTTCTCGAGACTGGCGGGATCGGCCACGCCCAAATCTTTGGCTTTTTCCGCCTCCCGTTCCATTTCCGATATTTGTTCCGACCTGGGGCGCTGATCGTTTTGTTCGAACATCGCATCAAGCACCAGATTGCGGCGCGCTTTGGCCGCCACGGGATAGCGCCACGGATTATAAGCCGTAGTTCCTTTAGGCAAAGCCGCAAGCGTCGCCATTTCACCAAGCGTAAGGTCATTCAAATTTTCTTTATTGAATAAATCCATCGCCGCCATTTTGATGCCTTGAGCGTTCGCGGTCAGGCTGATGAGATTCAGATAATAGGTGAGAATTTCGTCCTTCGAATAAGTTCTCTCGACGATCGGAATCATCAGCATTTCTTTAATCTTGCGCCGTATCGTGCGCTTCTTGACCGTACGCTCACGCTCGACATCGTCGGTGAACCACGCGTTTTTGATCAACTGCATGGTGAACGTCGAGCCGCCTTGGGTCGAGCCGCCTTGTGCGCCGACGGTGGAAAGACGCTTTAAGGCTTCAAAGTCGAAACCGTTGTGCTGGCGAAAACGTTTATCCTCGATCGAGATAAAGGCGTTCATTAACATCTTCGGCACATCCGTGGGCTTCACGTTGCGACGACGGCTTAGGCCACCGACATATTGTTTGCCGTTGCGCAAAATCATGGTGCGGTTGAAAATTTCGCCGATGCGATGATCATGCTTGTCGTAAACGAAGCTTGCTTCCGGCAATTCCGGCAGGCGGTCGACCCGGGGCAATTCGTTGATCAGTTCCTGCAAATATTTGAGACCGCCGCGAAAATCGATTTTGCGCGCGACTTCTTTGCGATCGATACTCCAGTGGCAAAGAGCGGCGATAGTATTGAAAGCGTCGCCGGCCTTAAAGTTTCCTTCGCTAGCTTCCTGCAAGATGTTTTGAAACATCGTGTCCATCGCCGGGTTCTGCAGAATCGAAAGCTTACTTCCAAGATCGTCGCGGTTGGCGGTCACACCGCTCATCCATTGTTCGGCATCGAGAAAAATCCGGTCTTGCGCGGCATAGCAGATGGTGTGAAGTTCTTCGACCAGATCCGCATTCGACATATTCATGTACTCGGCAAGCGGGCGCGGTTTAAAGCGCAAAACTTTGGGAATCTCCGGATCGCTGGCGCATTGAACCTCGTTAAGGTTCATATTCGTCTCAAGCGTCTGACATTCTTTTTTGAATTTGCGGCGATCGTTTTCTTTTAGATCTTCACAGGACTTAGCTTTGTAGGAGGATTTTGCCGCATTAAATGCCGCACAAGATTGACGTTCGATCGCAGCTTGTTCCCCGGCTTTGATTCCAGCATCCGGCACGGGCGTAATCAGCTGTCCGATCGCCAGCATGGCCGCCACGATGATGTCACTTGTCGCGCCGTAGGTGTCCACGTTATTCCTTTAACTCGCCCGGCAGATCGTCTGCCATGGTTTAATTTCAATCCGGGCTTTAAAAACCAAATTGAATTTGAGCTTAATCATTTCAAAACCTAGGTCGTCTTCGGCCGACGATTGAAAGCGGCACAGACTTTCTTGCAGCGAGGCGATTTCCATCGCCGTCTCTTCTGAAAAGTGCGTCGCCTTCGGCAAAGCCGCCAGAACGTCGGAAATACCACCGTGCAAAACCATCTCGCGCAACATTTCCGCGGCCTGGCGCGAAAGCTGCTCGTCCTCGCGCGTGATCGCAACGTCGAGCAAACGCGCCTTCGAAGTCGAAGAAAGGCTGCCGATGTGGAAAAGCTTTTCCAGATCTTCGTTTCGGTTTGCATTTACCGCGACTTCAACCGGATCGACTGCGGCTTCAGCAGTGCGGCTCTGTGCCGGCGCGGTCATCGAAACTTGAAACGCGTTTTTCTTTCCGGAAAAACCGATGGCCAACAGGACCACCGCAGCCGCGGCCAAAATAACGATGACCAGATTCATTCTCACTTCTTCAATCCCCAAGTCGCAGTGTCGATCTCGGCGCCGAGCTTAATGCGCGGCTCACGGCTATTGCGGCGCAAGTCCCACGTTTGCACATAGCCGCCGACTTCTTCGAGGGGAATGTAGAGTTCTTCTCCTTTAGCCGACACCACTTTGCGCGCTTCGATAATACGGATCGCCTGTGCTTTGCTGTAATCGACGCCATTGCGATCGAGCCATGCCGAATCCACGCCCAAGTTTGCAACTTGACCGTTAACCATTAACGGCTCGCCACAAGCCAAATAGGATTTCTGCGGCGAGGTGGTGGCTGAGGCCACGCGGTCGGTTGCATCGGTGTCGATTGTCCAGATGCCGCTGCGGCGGCTGGTCTGCTTGGTTTTTACATTGGGTGAAAAGCGCTGAATCAGGGTGTTTGACCGTTGGAAGTTGGTCATGCTTTCAACGATTCGTGCGTTCGCGCAATTTTGCGGTTTGGTTCCACCCGCGATCTCCTGACCCGCTTCATCAAGCACAACGCTTGAAGCAATTGTCCATGCGGGCAGCCAGCCTTCATAATTGCCCGACTGAACCTTGACCCAACCGGATTCGGCGACCGCGTTCAAACCTTCAATCGGAAGTACGGTCACTTGGTCATTAAGGCTTAAAACGATATCTGACTCATACGCGGCTTTCGCAATCGGTGCGGTGAACAATTTAACTTGGCCGAGGGTTTTCACTTTGTAGGTCGAGCCGACGGTAAGACCCGCGCCGGCAACCTGTTTCCCGGGAGCGGCGGTAGCGAAAACATATTCGAACTTCGATTGGCTCAAGCTTAATGCGTTTTGCTTTGCCAGTTCCGCTTCGTAGTCGTTCGCCAGAACGCGGATCAAAGCTTTAATCACCTCGTCGCGGCGTACATCCGACGCAACGTCACTGCGCAATTGGCCGCTCAGAATTCCGAGCTCACGCATGGTCAACGAAATCGCCTTGCGTTCGATCAAATCCTTATCGTGACTGCGGCCGGATTGCGGCAAAGCCAAATCCAATACCGAACCGTCAAACTGCACAAGGCGATTGAAGCTGGCCGAAAAATTACGGACCGCGACTTGCGGTTGCATCGTCGATACGGCCGGACGGATGAAGATCTCTTGTCCGCGGCGATTGTAGCGCCGGCGGGCCGGCTTTTGCCCCGACTGAGCGACTGCTGCTGCGGGTGCCGCGATCACGCGGCACTGCAAAGCCTTCTCTTTGGCCGCGGCATCACTGCCTTCATTCCAGATCGCAAAAGCGCTCTTCAGGGCACTGATCACCGAGCCGGCATTGCCTTTGGCTTCGGGATCATTGCACTTGGCGACATTCGTATCCCACTGCCTGTTCATCGCGTAATCGTAGTTCTCGGTTAATTGATGAACCGCCATTTGAATATAAGAAGGGACGTTCAGAAGAATCCCACTTTGAATCGCCGTTTGAAAATGGTCGTAATCCAAATTGAATAAGCCCCAGCGCCCACCGTCGACCGGCGTTGTCGGCAAGTTTTTACTGGAGGATTCGTTGATCTTGGCGCGGCCAAGGTAAATGCCGGATTCTTTGCCGGCCAAATTCGTGCGCGCCAAGCAATCGGTTTCAAGAAACCAGCCCATTTGCTTCACATCGCGATAGCTGGCGATCAAAGCCTCGAGGCTGCCGACTTCGCCGGCGATGGAACCGTATTGAGCGTCCTTTACCGCGGTGGCTTTCACAATTTCCTGTTTATATTTCTCCGCAAGCCCTTCTTCCTTTTTCAGCTGGTTGAGCTGCTCGTCACGCGATTGCGACAATGCAGCCACCCGGCGGGCGAGAATCGAAGTGATGTATTCCGAAAACGAAGCCTTGTCTTGAAGCTCCAGATAAATCGGCGTAGCGACTTTAACCTGCGTTTCGAGCGAGGTGAGTTTGGCGCTCAGACCCGAACCCTGGGCGTTTAGCTGTTCATCGATCGACTGAAGCTGGGCCTTGCGCACATCCGTCGCCGCGGCCAAGTGGCCGATCTGGGTGGTGAGCGCGGCTTGCGCGGTTTGGAAGGCCGTAGTCTTCACGGTGATCTCGTTGAGATCTTTTTTCAGAACGGCGAGTCGTGCCGCGCGCTCTTTCGTACCGTTGATCGCGGCGACATAGGCCGCTTCGCCGATTTCTTGTTTGTAGTTTTCGCTCAAGAGTTTGAAGCCGACCGTCTGCAATCCGCTTTGCTCGGTCTTCTTCTCTTTTTCGCCGGCGATCATTTTGTCTAACTCAATTTTATAGCCCGCAAGCTTCTGCTCAAGAGCCGCCTTCTTTTGATCACTGTCGACTTGCTCGGCTTTGAATTTTTCCTGGCTGTCTTGAAGGGCGTGCACGCGATTCTTAGTTTCGGCCAAACTGGCTTCCAAGGCGTTCAACTCGAGCTCGGCCTGTTGCTTGACGGCGAAATCACCCTTGTCGTTCTTCAGATTATTGCCGATAAACTTGGCCCAGTCGGCTTCAAGCTTCGCATCGATCATCGCCTTTTGTGCCAGAGCCAAGCAGGCTTGGTCGGGCATCGTGCCTCCGCGCGAAACGCGGTCTTTGATGATCGTAAAGCAAGTGCTATGCGAATTGATTTGGTCCGAAGCGTCTTTGATCACTCCGGTGACGCGCACTTGCTCGGCGATCGATTGCTCAAGGCGCGCGTTCGCGTTGCGTAGTTCGGTGTCGATGTTTTCAAGCGCTTTGTTGCGCTCATTCAGCTTATTTTGAATTGGAGCGAGAGGCGCCGCGGTGTTGATCGTCGAGCAAGTCTTTTGAGCTTCGGCGTCTTCAATTCCGCCCTTAAAGAAGTGTTGGAACTGCGATTGGTCATGAGCGACGGCCAAAGGCAAAACCAAGTAGGGCAACATCGCGATTTTGGCGTTGGGTCGTTCCCAGTTGTTGTAGAGCTCTTTAAGTCCTTCGGGGATATCGCCAAGGTCTTTCAGCGCTGTCTTTTCAAAATCCAAACCCTTTTGTTGAGCGTTTTCAATGAAGCGGCGGGCGCGGGTGGAGCTCATGCCGAGCTGAAGCATCGATTCTTTTAAAATCATTCCGCTGATCAAGCGAAAGTAAATCTGCGCGTTCGTGGTTTCCAAAACCGGGCCGATGTATTCGATGTCTTTCCCGGGAACCGGGTTCGCAAGCGCGATCTGCTGGTTCTTTAATAAAAACCAATCGCGCGGCATGATCTGCACCTCGGAATCGGCGCTTGATCCGACCTTAAGAGGCGTGTACCCCAATTCAGCGGGTATCGGATGACCGGGGAAAATCAGTTTTCTTTCGGCGCTAAAACCAACCGTGGGGGTCGCGAGCGTTGCCGCAAGAGCAAGGGTTGCGGCCTGCTGAAAAACGCTTTTTCTGAGCATGATATCTCTCCATAAGAGTGAGCTTATAAAATTTGACTTGGTGTATCATAAGTGACTTTGTGGGCGTTAGAACAAATGGAATTTCCCTCTCGGCAGGTGAAAATCCGACAGCGCTGTAGAAATGTTGGTCGGCAAATTCGAGTGGCGAACTTTTTGACATTGCCGTGCGCGCTGAGGCCGAAGTCGGCATCCGAGGACGTCAGAACTCAATAATTATAATATAGAGGGGCACCTGGCTTGCTCTCTTTGATCTTTGGATGAACACGCGTTTTTGGCTGATTAAATTCGCTCTTATTTTTACCCTTCCTCAGATGGCTGCCGCTATGCCAGCCGCTCTGAGCTCCGAGCTTCCCAAGGAATGCGAAAAAGAACTCACCAGGCAGAACGACAACGAAGAATTAAGGCGCCAATTTATCGACGAATTCGCAGGCCTAAAATTCACGACAGCCAAAGAAAATAAAGCCTGGATTGACGAAGCCTTGTTGCCGCAAAATCTAAGACGCGTTCACGTCTTAATGGCTAATGCCTGGATCAAGACTCTCAACGACAAAGTCTTTAAGAACAAAGATCTGGTCACCGCTTTGACCAATTTCCATAAGCGGCTATTTTTGCAAGAATGGAACAGCCGTCTTAAATCGTTAAGCATTGCGCATTACTCCGACTTCAAAACCGAGCGTGAATCCATCGCCACGCCCGAAGGCGATTTTGCATATAAACAAATCGAAGCTGCGTTTGCCGCGGCCAATCGACGTTTTTATGAAAGCCGCCGAGTTCGCGAAATTGTCCGCGCGGAAGATTTAAACGAATCTTGGTTTGCCATGGGCGTTGCATTCAGCGCCGACGAAAGTTCCTTAGCCGAAAAATTCGCACGTAAGGGCGGCGGCCGCCGTCTCCGCTACTTCTGGGAGCCCGACGTGCAAGCGTACTACCAGTCTATCTTCGCCAAAGCAAAACAGCTCAATGCCGCACTTCTCAGCTCTCTAAAGCAAACTCCCTTACTTGAAAAAAACGCGTACGGATGGGGCCTGAAGCTTGAGATCTTTGCCGCCGCAAGAAAAGCGGTTTCGGAAGAAGCCTTGCAACTTTCACTGATCCAGCACTTTCCCGGTGTTTTGATTACCCCCAGCCTCAGCGCAATGATCCGCGAGTTTTGCCAACTGGCCGATGAATTCACCCCGCCGTTGATGATCGAAGAGCGTGAGTCTTTAATGATCCACGAAGCGCCGTTCGGTGCGATCTCACTCGACTTCCTTGGGCTTGGAGCTGAAAACATTCAAGCCACCGCGCAAGCCATCGCTATGGCCAAAGACTTGGATGAAGGCATCCGTCTTACACGCCGGCATGAACGTGACGTCACCAGCCGCTTTAAAGCCAATCAGGATTTGATCCGCAATGAGGTGACGAATTTCTTCGCCAATGAAGTGAGCGTCCGCTTCAGCGGCGACGATGGAATCATTATCCCGCAGCGCGAATTTACGGTCTCGGACCAGATTCAGCTCTTAAAGAAGCTGGCCAATTTATTTCCCCGCCCCTTCGTACGCGTGGCCAGTATCAACGCCGATGGCGCACGGAGCGACGCTTCGAGGCTGATCGCCCAGGGCGAAGGCATCGAGAAGAGGTTACGCGCATTGATCCTTGAAAAGTCGGGATTAAAGCTTTCGCAAAACCTGACGATGCAGGCTTTGATCTTCGACTCGGGCCGATCGCGTAAAGTCTTCTTGGTGGTGGGCATGAGGCGCAAGCTGACCGCCCAAGAAAAGATGGACCTCAAGTCGGCATTCCAAGTGGCCGTTAAGGCTCTGGAAAGCGAAATTCAGGCGCACGGATCCGCATTGATATTTGAGGCCGCCGATATTTTTGCGATCGCGCGCTAGATTTTCTGCAATGCCTTCGGTATACAAACCGCACATGAAATTTTTGGCCCGGCCCTGTCTCATCATAGCGATGCTTTGCTTTGCGCATAACAGCCATGCCCACACCGGCTTACCGGCCAAGTGCGCACAAGCGCTTCTGCCCCCGGCCGCCCTCTATACGATCGACAATATTATTTCCCAACTGGAACGCTATGGACGGATCAGAGATTGCGGGCCCGGCTGTTATGAATACAGCGATTCCTCGCATGAACAAATTCCCTTCTGGCAGCGCGAGCACGAACGAGGCGCCGCCGCGATTTACGCCGAAACGCTTCTGGCTCGCGACGAAGGGGTGCTCCTGCTCTCGCGTTATCACGGTTACGACATTCCGGCCTTTGACGGCTTAATCTTTCAACTCAGCACCGGAAATATTTTGGCGCGTCTTTCGCTGAAGGGCGGAATGAAAGTCTTCTCGATGATTGAAAAAGGAATTTTGCGCATTCACCAGTACTCTCCGGCGGGCGGAAAATGGGCGGATCTCGCTTACTCGTATAGCAAAAAATCCCGCTTCGGGGTGGTGGATCAAGAGGCTTATCTTCGACACTCATCGGCCTATGATAAAATCGCCGAGATCTTTAACGTTGACGATGCAAAGCTTAAGACGCGGATTGTTTTGGAACGCGCTTTAACGACACCATTGGATCAGGGATTGATTTCATTCGCGCTTAAGCAGCTAAGAGATCCTATGGCGAAAGGCGTTGAGTCCATCGTCTTTATCACCGGCAGTCACGTCTATCCGGTCACTTCAAGAGGCGCGCCCTAAGGTTGTCACAAGCCGCAGACGATTTCGCTTCATCCAGCGAATCCCAATCAAAACCAGGCCGCTTTACCTTGAGGCCGGCGACAATGCCGCTCACGAGTTCACGCACCGGACTATACCCCGTGCTGAAGTTAGGATGGCGGCGCAGATTCACGGCGTAGTCCGAAAGCTCGATCCCCGCCTCTTTCAGCGCTTTACTCAACGGAACGACATTGACCATCGCCGTTTGAATCAGCGCGGCCGTGGCCAGTTGGTCGAAGAGAGGATCCTTGGGGTAAAGCCTGCGCACATGATGAAACACCGCCGCCAAACGGCGAAGCCCGCCATCCGTTTCCAAATTTGAAATATCGAATCCGGAAACTTTAATCTTTGCCTCTTCGAACGTCACAAAGTTTTGATCCAAAGCTTCGCCGTAGCTTTTTTTTGTTCGCAAAACCTGTTCATGCGCCATAGCAATGGTGGCGGCCTCTTGCCGGTCGCGTAGCTTTTCATCTTCCGCAGAAGACGTGTCATAGTCGCATTGCAGTGAATACAATATTCTGTGAATCTGCGGGTAAGCCTGAGTGGAGGCGGATATCTTCTTCGCCAATTGCTCGAAGGAATATTTCACGAATACTCGCGACAGAAAAAAATTGGGATGGGGCTCCGCGCTGAAGCCGTAATTCCCGCCGCTGATTAGTTTTTCGATGTCGCCCAACCAGCGATAGCGCGGATGCTCTGCGCGTGCAGCATGAAACCTTGCCAGCTCTTGAGCTTCAGGATCGCGGCTTTCATCTTTTAAATTAAACACGCGTCCCAAAGAGGCGCGAACTTTTTTGCTAAGCCCGATATTGTAAACCCGGTCGTCCTCCGAACCATAGGCGCCCGGCCACATAAAGTAGTCCTCCCAGATCGGGCGCGTGACCGCCTCGCCATGGCAAGACGTGCAGCGGCTGATGTTCGGCTTGGAGACGCGCACTAAATTTGAACTGAGACTTGGATCGATCTCCGCCGCCGTTAAAGATTCTTCGCGAGGGCCCCCTTCTTTAATAAACTCGATTTGGCGGAAACGAAAACCATTCGCCTTAGTGTATTCCATCGTTTCCATTTGATTGAAGCCGCGTTGAGCCGCCGAACCGTTAAACGTCATCACGAATTCACCCATCCCGATCAAGATGACGCGTGGATCCTGAAAGCTGGATTCTTGAGCGCTGAAGCTGTCGTACATCAATGTGTACGTGTCCATGTAAACGGGGAATCTCTTTTTTAACTCAGCCAAAAAGTCAGGAACGGTGTTCGCCCGGCCGGATTTAATTATGGCGATCGCATCTTTGAGTTTAGGGAGGACGGCCTCGTCGGATTGCGCGGGCTTTCGTTCGGAATTTTTTACCGCCGCCGGCACATGCGTACAGGTGGTGAGCAAAAGAAAAAAGATGACGCAAATACGGGATGCCATGATTTGGGATTCTCCGCGGGAAAATCCCATTCTATCAGAAGGATTTTGAGGCCGTAATGGACCGTAGGTCTAGTGGCCTTTATGTTTATGCATTCCGGTCTTTTTGGCGGCCATGCATGCCTTGGCCTCATCGGCCGTCGCCGCGACTCCTTCGACGGTCTTTCCTTTAGCAATCGCGCTCACGCAATCGACCCAAAGGCCTTTGTGAGTCGTCTTATGTTCTTTCACCTGATAGCCGGCACTCTCGCAAGCTTGAACGTTCGCCGCACAAGCCGGATC
>CAZVOP010000069.1:0-18038 GCA_964628445.1 uncultured Pseudobdellovibrionaceae bacterium
CCAGTACCTGATCTCCCATGTTCTTGACGAAGCCGAAATAAAGTCCGTAAAAAAGGAAGCCGGAAAAGCTGAATAGTTCCATTTGACTGGCGCCTAAAGGGTAGCTAAGAATAGTCTTTCATCGAATGCGGGAGTAGCTCAGTTGATAGAGCGTTGCCTTGCCAAGGCAAAGGTCGCGGGTTTGAATCCCGTCTCCCGCTCCAAATTACCGACCCATGGTCGGCTTTCTGCCTCCCCAGTCATTGTCGCTTCCTGATGTTGCTCGCTTCGCTCGTTCAAATCGGCATGCGCCGATTTGCTTGAGTTTTGGTCGCTCGCTAACAAGTGAATTTGGCACTAAGGTTAATAAGAAACCGGATTCGGCTGTTCCATCACCCTGACGCGGAGTTGGCGAGCGCGATCTTTGTGGAATTCGATGATGGTGGTCTGACCTTTTTCAAAAAACTCATAGCGCTGACCGGCTCTTTGCGCGGAGAGATCGCTTTCCCCGACCAGCATGTAGCTGTTACTGACCGTCTCTTTTGTTTTTGGATAAACTTGAACTTGGCGACCGAAAGAATTGAAAACAAAAAGGCGCTCGCCCGTGCGCACCAGCAAGACGGGAGTTCGATACAAACCAAAACCTTTTATAAATTCGGATTCAGAAACGTCTTCAGAGGTCAGATCGTCACGGTTGGTCCACGATCGATAAGCATCTTCGTAATCGCGATCGATCGATATCAGCTGCGCTTCGCAAACATCTGCCTTCGCTTTTGCCTGGCTCAAAGAACCAGACAACAAAACGCTAACGGCCGTGAATAAGAAAAGCGCGGTTCTCATTGCTACCCTTCTCCTCAAATCCGCCCACAGCGATTGGTGACGTACATTTGGGCGCGAGCGATACTTGCACAATAGTTATTTAACGAGTCGTTGTAAAGGGCCGTGCAAAGCTCGTCTTTGCTCACAAATGTATGGGCGCCCGTGGTGCAATCGTTTTGACTTAAATTGTAAGTGAATGACCGCCGCTGTGCCTGTGACTCAACAACCGTGGTGCCCGACTCGCAACCATACTGTTGATAAAGCACCACGCGTGAACGGGCCGCACAATCGTTGTTCAACGAGTCGTTTTTTAAAGCGGCACATAGAGCTGGTTTATCATTAAAGGAGTGCTTTCCTGAAGGGCAACCGTTCTCGGTCACCTCATATTGATAAAATTCTTTGGACGAAGACTTCGATTCGCTGCTCTTACAGCCGGCGGCAAACACCAAAACTCCAAGAACCGCTAAAATCCGATACTTCACTTTCACTCCCTGAAAGATAATAAGTTCAGGCTCATGCCAAAAAAGAGCGCCAGAATCCATATGGAAGCCGCCTTATTCGCGCGCGCGCCGAGTTCTTATGTCACCAAGGCAAGCCATATGCCGTTGAGGGGCGCCCTCACCCATGGCAAGATCCAATTATGAATATCCGGCCGATCAAAACCTCTATTTTCACGCTCGGCGAATCTTTGCCGAAGTTCATTGCCCGCCAGGTTTCAGACGACTTCGTCAAAGAGCGCATGATCCTTGCTGTGACTTCTAAGATCGTAAGCCTTAGTGAAGGACGAATTGTTTCAAGAGCCGAAATTTCTAAAACCGAACTGATCAAACGCGAAGCCGACATTTTTTTAGGGGCGGCGGGGCATGGGGTTTTGCTGACGATTAAAGAAGGCCTCTTGATCGCTTCGGCCGGGATCGATGAGTCCAATTCAGCCGACGGCCACTACATTCTCTACCCGGAAAACCCCTACGCCAGCGCCAAAAAACTTTGGAGCGCGCTCAAGACTGAATGGGGCCTCACGAATTTCGGCTTGATCTTTACCGACTCGCGCACTTCACCGCTTCGTCAAGGCGTCACCGGCATTTGCCTTGCCCACTGGGGATTCCGCGGCATTAAAAACATGATCGGCACGAAGGACCTTTTCGGGCGTGAATTGCGCATGACAAAAATTAATGTGGCGGACTCGTTCGCGGCCACGGCTGCGCTGGCCATGGGAGAAGGAGCCGAAGCCCAGCCACTCGCCTTGATCACCGGAGCCGACTGTGAATTCAGCGAAAATACCGAGCCCGCGGAACTCCGCATGGATCCTCGCGAAGACCTCTATTTCCATTTTTTTCGTAAGCCTGACGATAATTAATTCAGATTTAGCATAAAACTTTATTTCGAATCTCACTTCGGGTAAGTGGAAGCCTATGAAGTTCATTTATCCGCTGATCCTTTTCGCCTTTCTCGCTCATCCGGCGTTCGCCGAAGAGGCTTACCGCCCGACGGAAAAATGCCTCGACAACATCAATGAAGCCATGAAGAAGCTCGGCACCTCCCAGGTCGAAGACGAAAATGAAATTTCGTTCGAAGAGTTTCTCGAAAAGTCCGGATCTAAATTCACTTTCATCTATTATAAACTTGAGCCGGGAACGCAGTTCCTAAACATCACCGGCAAAGGCCTTGTGGACCTTAAAATCAATCACACCACGGAAGTTCAAGGCCTCATCGACATCGACGACTGCGATGTGCTCTCGGCGGCGATTCTCCAAGAAGCCAAACATTAACGGCATAACAATTGCGATAAATCTAAATGACCTTCTTCACTGGGCGCACGTTCTTCACCTGGGCCGCGCGCTGAAGATAATTGACCATCCGGTACGAATCACTGAGACGGCCTACCGTGATCGTCGCTTCCGCCTCGCCCCTGGGTGTCTTTTTTAAGGTCGAAGCGATGTCGACGCGCACGATACTGCCATCTCTCTTCATCATCGTCGCGTTGACCAGCGGATGAAAGCCCAACGCCTTCACCGTATCCAAACCTTCCATGGCACTCTTGTAATTCTCGGGAGGATAAAGTTGGCGCAAAGACTTACCGACCAATTCACCCTCGTTGTAACCAAGCACAAAATGGATCATGCGGTTCGCCGCAAGGATCTTTCCTTCCATATCGACCGAGTGCATAAGATACGGCGAATCGTTGAACATGGATTGAAAATCCGAGAGCAACTTACGCGTGTCGTAAAGCTCCTTCAGGATTGTCTCGATTTGCATCTGCAGATTGGGATCGACCATCCCATCGGATTTATTTTTCCCGCCGGCCATATGGAGCAGGAAATCTTTTGGGCTTAAAGCACCCGTCAGTTTTCCCTCTTGAATCGTGTAAATCCGGTGATTCGTGGACTGAATCATCAAGCCGAAGGCATTGACGACCGAATCGTCTTCAGCGATCGTCACCACAGGGTCAAGATCTTCGCGGTAATCCGCGAGAATCGGAACTTTGCCCTCGCTCTTCGCACGCAACAACAAACGCAAAAGCTGAAAGTCCGAAAGCACGCCGAGGATCTCGCCGCTATGGCTGACCACCGGCACCGTCGTCAGTTTGTGAGAGGCGAAAAATTCCGCGGCCTTCATCAACGTCGTCTGATCATCGATCGTGAATAAAACTTGGCTCATAAAATTGCGGACACAAGGCTGCACAGGCGGCGGAACGTTTGCTTTTTCCATATAAAATGATCGTAACAAGCAGGCTTCGCTTTGTCCTTGCTGAAATGTCGGGATACACTCGCAGTGGACCTAGGTCGCGTGATATGAGTTAACGGTTTCATGAACTAAGGAAGTAAAATGAGTTCCCTTCTCGATTTGTTTCCGCAAAATTATAACGACGCCCGTCAACGCTTTCTCGAAAGAGTTAAGGCCCTAAATATCCCGCAAGCTTTAGACACTTGGAAAATCGAGAGCAAAGTCGACGGCGATCTTGCGGTCGACACGGCCTACTTCCCACCTACGGATAAAGCAAAGCGGCTGATCGTGATGATCTCTGGAGTGCATGGCCTTGAAGCTTATGCCGGCCACGCGATCCAGGCTTTATTTCTTAAAGACTTTTTGCCGAGGCTCGAGCGTAGCGCAACCGGATTTCTTATCGTGCATAGCTTGAATCCTTACGGCTTTAAACATCACCGGCGGAACACCGAGAATCAGGTGAACCTCAACCGCAACTGTTCGGCGAACGATGAGCTTTATAAAATTCAGAATGACGAGTCGGTGCACTTAAGCGACCTCTATGTGCCAAAAAAGCCAGTCGATTCAATGAAGAGTTATTTCCTTAGGCAGATGCGGCAAGAGAAAAACAATCTCTATATCGGCGATCGAACATTCGACGAAATCATCAAGATCGTAGGCATGGGGCAATTCAAATCCCCCGAAGGCTTGGAGTTCGGCGGCCTCCGCCCCGAGCCGCAAATCGCGAAACTCGTCGCGAAGCTCAAAGAACTCATTCCTCAATACGAAGATATTATTTTGCTCGATCTGCACACCGGCCTTGGTCATCGCGGAAGACTGCATCTGTTAACGGGCGATACCGAAGGCTCGGTTCACCCCGAATTATTCAAAGAATTATTTGATGTCGAGGCGGATAAGGAAATTTACGAGTTCACCCCGGCCGAAAACGAGGGCTTCTACAAAACCTTCGGCGCCACCAATAATATATTCCCGGAAATCGCCAAGCCCCCGCAACGGGTGGCCGCGCTCACAATGGAATTCGGGACACTCGGGCACTCCATCCCCCAGCAGATCGAAGGCCTAAATCAATGGTTGCTCGAACATCAGGGCGGACTTTATGGATACGCCACGCCCGAACTCGAGCAAAAAATTAAACACGATTATTTGGAAAGATTCTTTCCCAGCGATCCCGAATGGAAACTGAAGGTGATCACCGCGGCACAAGAACTGCTGACCCGGATTTTTAAACGCACAGCCCTTTTAGATTAACCAATAACAAAGCGCCGCGATCATGGTCGGCGGCAGTGCGCCTAAAAATAAGCGGAGAGGGTGAATGCCGTCAGCTCCAAAAGCGGGATTCAAAATCCCGTAACCGGCCGGATTGGGAGCATTCGCGACGACCGTAAGTCCGCCGCCGACAACCGCACCCGACACCAATGCGAACTTCGCCATTTCAGATAGATTGGGAACCTGCGCTCCTAAGTAAGTGAGGGCCGCATTGTCGGTGACCGCCGTTAATGCGGTCGCTCCCCAAAATAGAGCATCCGCCCCCAGTGAAGTCAGCAGGGGCTGCAACCACCACTTTTGTGGACCGCCCAGCACCACCAAGCCCGCCAAAAAAATACCGACCAGTAAGCCTTCGCGCAAACTCAGGCGCTGTTGAAATTTTCCGCTTAAGCGAAAGAAAATAAAAAAGGCGACGAACAAAAGAAGAAAGATTAATGGATGGTGCGAAGCCATCACTACTGCGGCCAAAAAAAGCAAATGCACGACGTACAACCAAGCCGGAGTTCGCACGACCTCCGCCGCCGGCACCGCCCAATCCAGTTCAGAAATCTCACGGCGAAAATAAAAGGCCGTCCATAATGTGGAGACCACGCAGGTCAAAATCCCCCGCCAACCAAAATGGGCCATCATAAAAGCGGTATCCCAATTCCAAGGCCCGGCCACCATCAATATGGGCGGCGCCGCAAACGACGTCAAAGTTCCACCGACCGAAATGTTGACGAACAACAGCCCGAGGGTCGCATACATTAACTGCTTTGTGAGTTCGCGCGAATAAAACCGCCGTAATAAAACAAGCGCCACCACCGTCATCGCCGCGGGCTCGGTGATTAAACTTCCCATCAAAGGCCCAACGATCAGAGCGACGACAAAAAAAGCCATCGGCTTGGAGAACGGCAACACCCGGCTGGTTAAATCGATCATTTTTTCCGCAAGCTTCAAAATCGGCGCCGTGCTGCACACACTTAAGATCACAAAAACGAAAGCCGGCTCAGTAAAATTCAATGAGCCGAAATAAATTGACGCCGCTCCAACCCCTTCGATGAAGGCCAAGACGAACAAATAAATCATCGCCCAAATTCCAAAAACCAATTCTATTTCACCCAACGTATGCAAAGCCCTCGCGCTCAGCGAGCCCGAACGACATTTATGCGACAGGCGTTGAAACAGAGAAGCTGAAAATGTGTGCAATAGCGCCAAGGCAAAACAAGAGCTTGCGGCGATTTCAGTTACAGTCGGATTCATAGTTAAAATATAGCAAAGTTCTTGCCGGATTCACGTCCGCGATGTGTTAATTTTAGTTCGAGGAGATTCAATCATGACTAAATTCGAGAAACTCAAGGTAACCGCGATCATCAATGCCTATTGCTTGGTGAATATTCCGCTCCTCGCTTTCGTCACTCCGCGAGTCATCGAGCTTGACGACAACCGTGCGGTTGCGCGCATCCGCCTTGACCGCCGCACGCGCAATCATTTGGGCGTCATGTATTTTGGCGCACTCGCCATGGGAGCCGAGCTTTCCATCGCGCTGAAATGTCTCGAAGCCATCTACCGCAGCGGCCAGAAAATCGACTTCATTTTTAAAGATTTTCAGTGCGATTTTCTGAAACGTGCCGATGGCCATGTTCATTTCGTTTGCGAACAAGCCGCCAAGGTCCAGGACCTCATAAATCGCGCCTCCGCCACCAGTGACCGCCTTCACGAGACTTTTGAAGGATTTGCCTTCATTCCGGGGAACGATCCCCCTGAACCGGTCATGAAATACAAATTGACACTATCCGTGCGCAATCGCCGGAAGGATTTTCACGGTTGACCAAAACAAAACGACTATCTGTTGCCCCGTCCTAGCCGCAGGAGTATTCCCCTCTGGAGAACCTAACGTTCGGAGGAACAAATGAAATATACATTAGCCATCGCGCTGACTCTCTTCGTGAGCCAAGCCGCTCTCGCGCACGAATTGGATAACGACGCACCGGTGTCGCAAAAGCAAATCGAGCTCGCTAAAGATTTGCCCCAAACCGTCGTTATTCGTACCTACAAAAACGATCCCACCAAAGTCGAAGTTGTTCAGCTGAAAGAGAAAGTTCCGGCTGGCAAAAAAATCGCCAATCTGAAGTTCCAGCAACTTGCCCTTAACGGTGAAGTTCAAAAAACCGAAATGAATTCAAGCAATGAACTCGATGTGACCTCATCGACTTCTTCATGGGGATTCGCGATCGGTTACGGCGGCAATTACGGCTATGCCGGCTATCGCTCACCTTATCTCACCGGTTACGGATACAACCGCCCTTATTACGGCAGCTACTATGGTGGCGGTTACGGCTATTACCGTCCGAACTATTATAACAACTACTCTTCGTACTACACCGCGCCTTACTACGCTTCGACGTATTACGGTTACAATTACGGCTATCAACCCTATTACGGCTATTCGGACTACAACTGCGATTACACCTACTACAGTTATGGTTACGGCAATGGCTATGGGTACGGCGGCTACTAGTTGCTGGTCAGTCGTGTGAGTTTTTCATACGGCCTGTTCTAAGATATTAAACTGAGCTATTAATGCGTCATGTCAAAAGCATGGCGCATTTTCTTTTTAGGGTCCCTCCTGTTCTGCTCTCCACTTCTTCTGGCGCAGACTTCACTGCAAATTCTGAATTTGGCCGAGATCACCAAAGATTTGAATTTGAAGGCTTTCAAAGGCAAGACGTTCAACAAGAAAATCAAGGTCGCCATCCTGGACAACGGCTTCTACGGTTACGAAAACGAAGTCGGCAAAACACTGCCAAAAGACACGGTTTATCATGCGAGTGCAGCCAGCGAGGCCGACAAGATCGATAACCGCGGATTTCACGGCCTCTTTATGGCTCAGCTTTTTAACCAAGTGATCCGTCAAAGCGAAGCCCATGCCGACGTTGAACTGCACTTGTTCTATGCCTACGGCTACACGAAATTAGCCGACGCGATCGATGTGGTGATTAAAGAAAAGTTCGACGTGGTTCTTTATTCACAAGTCTGGGAATACGGCGGCAACGGCGACGGCAAAGGGTTTATCAATACCCTGGTTAATAAGGCCCTCGACGCCGGAGTCTTGTGGATTAACGCCTCGGGGAATTATGGCCGCTTGACCCGCCTTGCACCGGTCGACGGGAAAATGGACGGCAAGGAAGAATTCGTGCATTTCAAAGATGAAATGAAGGTGAAGGTCGATTGCGCGCCGAAGAAAGGTGAACGCTGTTCGCTACGTTTGGTTTTGTCGTGGAACGATTTTAAAGACGATAGCGAAACCGGCACCGATAAAGATTTGGATCTTTACTTATACGATTCCAAAAAAAGATTGGTGGACTCCAGCGAACGGCATCAGAAGTTGGTGAAGGATCTTGAGGACAAGATGGCTTCGATGGTTCCGCGCGAATTGATCGAAACCAAAGTCGATCCGGGAACCTACCTTGTTAAGGTGAAGATCAAGTCTAAGAATTTTTCGCCCTCGCAAGATCAACTGCGCATTACGGCTACGGGCCTGGGTGTGGAGATCACGGCCCCTTCGCTTGGTGAAACGCTCTTGCCGCCCGCGGATAACGCACGCGTGATCGTCGTTGGCGCAAGCGACGACCTGCAAAGCGACCGCTCGCTTAAAAATTCGAAACCCGACATTTGGCTTAAGTCATTAGTGCGCCTGAAGGACGGATCGAATCCATTCTCGACTTCAAATGCCGCGGCGATGGCGGCCGGCCTTACGGTTTTAAATTTAGGCACCGGAACCGAGGCGACCTTTGATGCGGTGATCGCGAAATTGAAACCCGTTTCGCGCACCGATCAAGCCGCGAATAAAAAAGAAGGCCTTAAAGAGCCGCCGCAAGACAAACCGCGGGCGCGCCAACGCCGAGAAAACGTTTCTCAAGGCGGCAGCTTGCCCTACATGTACCCGGCCGTCCGCCGCCTCTTAAAGAGCGGTGCCAACATTGTACGCGTTGATGGGCGTGCTGCGATTGTCGTCGGAAGTGGCGTCATTAACACCTCAACCATGGATGACGATCAAATGCCGTTTATGACGCCTGAAGGGATCCGCTTTCTGGGCCCGGAAGATTGGCAAGACGGCTTACCGGCCGATCACTACGAAATTATTATTTCTAAATAGGAATCGATCCCCTATCGGCCGGGGATCGAAAAGCGAACTCCACTCACGACATTTTGAATCGCATTTTGTGAAGCCTGCTGGGCTTGGGCCTGCGCCTGAGCTTGCACCAAGGTGGGATCCACCACAGGAGACGGTGCACCGACTTGGGAAGCTTGATAACTGGCCGTGGCGGCCGTATTGGCCGCTCCAACCTGCGCGTTCACAACTCCCCACGAAGAGGAGGGCGAGCCATAATAAGTGCCCTGGCTTGAACTTGTCGCTGATCCAAATGTGCCACCGCCTTGTGCGGCCGCTTGGGTGAAGGTCCCGCCGCCCGCCGCTGTAGCCGCCGTGGCCGTGGAGCCGGTGGAGTTATTAAAACTTGGAGTCACTCCGACTGTACCGAAAGAGGGAGCATTCGTCCCGGAGGTCGGCGACGCCGGCTGAATTGTCGCCATCTTTATTTTGGGCTGCTCAATCGGTACAAATTTATTTGAAGTCACACTGGCTTGCGAAGACGGATTCGAGAAGGTCCCTGAGCGGCCGGGCATAGAAAAAGAGTTTGCATTGCGAGGCACGGTCTTACTTTTGACGTCGACCGCCTCGACGTAAGGGGTTTTGGCGCTGAACGCATCTTGATTGCGTCCACCATTGGCCTTAAGCGCGGCATAGCCGGCATTTTTTCTCATGTAGTTGTCGAAAGCTGAGTTATCGCGCGCTGACGCCGGAAGCGCCAATGCGGTGATCGCCCAAAGATAAAAAAGCTTACTTTTCGTCATTTTTTAACCCCGCCCGATCTCTTTATAATATTACAGATGAGAGCATGCCGCCAATCCCTGCGGATATTCTCGCGCCGATCTGACTCAAACTGAGACAATCTTGTTCGGGCTATCGCTTGCGGCGTTTACTGTACCTCAAGCCCCATTTGCGGGCGCGCGGAAGCATCATAAACAAAAACGGTAATAGAATGCGACGGGGGACAAAGCGGCGTAAGTAATAAAAGAACATGGCGTCCAGGGTGGCCGGGATCCACAACGGCGGGTTTTCGGTCTTGATGACCTTGACGATCAATTTCGCGACTGAGCCGGCGCTAGTCAGGCTTAGGTTCATCAGGCGGGCCACAAAGGGCTCCATATTCTGATAGTAGTCGGCGTAAAGCCCGCCCGCTTTGATCGCCTCTTTGGATTTTGCGGTCGAATAAACTTTCGTAAAAGATTTCGAGCGCACAAAACCAGGCTGGATCAAACTCACATTGATGCCGAAAGGTTTGACTTCGTACCAGAGCGATTCGCTTAAACCCTCAAGCGCGTATTTGGATGCGGTGTACGAAGACATTGTCGGCATGGCCAGCATTCCGCTGACCGAAGAGACGTTGATAATCTTGCCACGTCCCGTTTCGCGCATATGCGGCAGCAATTGGCGAATGAGGCTGACCGGGCCAAGATAGTTGGTGTTCATCTGTTTGAATTCATCTTCGTCCGTCATGTGCTCAGTGACCGCGCGGTAACTGATCCCGGCATTGTTCACGAGAATGTTGATGCCGCCCCATTTTTCCGCGGCCTCTTTGATCAGCGCTTCACGCTGCTCGGGCGAAGTGACGTCGAGAGCGCGCACCCAGAAACGCTCATCGTCCTTAAAGCGCGTGCGCAATTCTTCGATGGAAGTTTCGCGCGCGGTCGCGATCACGCGGTAATTTTTGTAGCCATAAAGAATTTGTGCTAGCGCCAAACCGATTCCGGAACTGCAACCGGTGACCAAAATCACCGGCCGGAAAGAAGAGGGAGTGCGTCGTCTGAACCAATACCACACCTGGAACATGGTTAGAGTTTACTCCGCGGTGAGCGAGCCGCCAATCTCTAATTTATTTAGCTCTGCGCGAGTCAATTCAAAAACTTTCGCCGCCGTTCCCGCTTTGATGATGCCAAAGCCGATTGTTTCCTCTCCCACGCAACGGAGGCCCAGTTTTTCTTTGACTCGTATTGAGCCTGTATTTTGCAGTGGGGTCTTGAAGAGAATTCGTTTTAAGTTAAAGCGATCCATAAAAAAGCGGCAGGCTTTGGGGTAGCTATGCATGCCGATTCCGCGGCCGCGGAATTCTGGACTGAAAATATGCGCGTGAAAAATTGCCGAGCCGTCCTCGGTTAGCTGATTGACACTATGTTGGCCGATAAACTTTCCGTCATAAACTATGGCGACACCTGAAGAATTGGGTTTGGGAAGTGCACGACTCGCTTGCATTCTCGCGCGCATTCCCGCCTCCATTTCACTTTCGCTCGGCATTTTTGCGGGATCGACGCCCATGGATTCGATAAACCCTGGCGGCGAACGGAACCAATAATTCATCATGATCGGGATATCTGACTCCGTGAGCTCACGAACCGAAATAAGATTTGGATCGATCGGCGAATGCATAGTGACCTCCGTAGCGGCTAAACGGTGCGTTATTTATTTCAGCATCTCTGTAGTCGTTCACCACGTGCAAATCGATTGGAAGACAACAGATCAAGAGTTTGTAACACGGACGTCGCCGGACAAAACCGCGGACTCTCCAAATGCCGTAGCGGCTAAACGGTGCGTTATTACTTTGTCATTACCTCAACCGTGCCCGCGCGAAATCGTATTCATTCATCATCTTCTGCAAAATCTCTTTCACGCTCAAGATCTCATCGACAAGCCCGACCGACTGGCCCGCGCTCCACACAGTCTTCCATGTGGGCTTGCTGGCGGCCTCCTCTAAAGACTTCATGCCCATGTAGTGAATCAACGGAACGACGAATCTTTTCGACAATTTATTTTCTTTAAGTTCACGCACGATCCACGGCAAATCGGTGCCAAGTTTATCAATGTAAGGAGTGCGAATGACCGCAGCGGGTGTTCCGGAAATCCTCGAAGTCATGACGATGTCCTCGGCCGTCGCGTTCACGACGGCATCTTTATAAGCTTGATCGACGCCCGCTTCACGACTCGCGATAAATCTTGTGCCGACCGAAACCGCATCGGCGCCTAACGCAAGGCAGGCGGCCAAACCCGAGCCGTGAGCAATGCCGCCCGCAGCAATAACGGGAATTTTTAAACGCGACTTGAGCCACGGAATCAAAACCAATGGGGAGATCGGCCCGGCGTGACCGCCTGCCCCTTGCGAGACCGCGATGACGCCGTCGGCGCCGAGGTCCTGCACCTTCATAGCGAATTCAAGATTGGTGACATCGCAAATGACGCGCGCACCGTTCTTGTGCGCCTCGCGAATCACATCCTTCGGATTGCCAAGCGAGGTGATAAATAAATCCACTCCAGCCTCCAACGCCCACTTTAAATCTTCGCCCTGTCGGGTGTTGCTCTTATTGACGATGATGTTCACGCCGATCGGCTTTTTGGTGCGACCACGGATATTTTGAAGCGCTTCGCGGTATTTTTCGATCGGACGATAATTGAGCGCGGGAAAAGTGCCGATCGCGCCATGCTCCGACGCTTCGACCACCATGTCTTCGTTGCTGACCAAAAACATCGGCGCGGCAATGATCGGCAATTGAATATTCATCATCTCGGTGAATGCGGTGGGGATGGTTCTCATATCCTCAACATTATCTTGTCTGGTTTCTCAATTCTAGTTAGAACGGATGGAATCTATTTCGGGGGAAAATGATGCGCATGTTCATTCTTGGCTTGGTTTCCGTACTGATGATTCTTGGTTGTCAATCGGCGTCTAAAGTTACCACGGCTAAGCCGCCATCGGAGCCCGCCGCTCCTCTTATTTCAAATATGAAACAAATGACTTTCGAAGGCCACCGCGCCGGTGAAGGTTATTTCCGCAAAGACGGAAAGTATCTTATCTTCCAAAGTGAACGCGAAGCGGGCAATCCCTTTTACCAAATTTATTTGATGAACGTAAAAACCGGTGAGACCAACCGCGTTTCGCCCGGCCAAGGCAAGACGACATGCTCATGGGTTCATCCCACGCAAAACAAAGTCATGTTCGCCAGCACCCACGAGGATCCGGATCTAAAAACGAAAGTGGATGAAGAATGGGAAGAGCGCCGCAATCCAAAGAAACGCTACAGCTGGAGCTTCGATGACACCTATGACATCTACGAGGCGGGCTTTGACGGCAAGCATATTAAAAATCTGACTCACACCAAAGGCTACGATGCCGAAGGCTCTTATTCGCCCGATGGAAAATGGATCGCCTTCGCTTCAAACCGCGCCGCTTACGACGGCTCGATGAGCGAGGAGCAGAAGAAGCATTTCGCGCTCGATCCATCCTACATGATGGATCTTTACATCATGCGCGCCGACGGCAGCCAAGTGAAGCGCCTGACCAAAACCAACGGTTATGACGGCGGGCCGTTCTTTTCGCCCGACGGTAAGAGCCTCACCTTCCGCCGCTTCAGCGAAGACGGTCACAACGCCGAAGTCTTCACCATGAATGTCGACGGCACGGACGAAAAACAGATCACGCACCTAAAAGCCATGTCGTGGGCACCTTTTTACCACCCGAGCGGCGACTATTTGATCTTTACGACCAACAAGCAAGGCTTCAGCAACTTCGAATTGTACATCGTCGACGTGAAGGGTGAGCATGAGCCTGTGCGCGCCACCGATTTACCCGGTTTCGACGGCCTGCCCGTCTTTTCGCCGGACGGAAATACATTGGTGTGGGCTCACACCAATGAGAAAAATGAAACGCAGCTTTTTAAAGCGGAGTGGAACGATTATCTCGCACGAAAATCTTTGAGCCTTGCGCCCCTAGCCCCGCGGATCGCTTCTTCCGCCCAAGAGTGGATCGAATATCTGGCCAGCGATAAATTCGAAGGCCGCATGACCGGAAGCGCGCAAGAAAAAGAATACACCGACACCATCGCGAATGCCTTCAAAGAACTTGGACTCAAACCCGCGGTCGGCACATCCTTCATCCAAACTTATGAATTCCCAAGCGGCATTGAACTGGGGACTAAAAATAATTTTGAATTGAATCTTAACGGAAAATCCATCCCGGAAAAATTGAACCAGGACTGGATTCCACTTTCTTATTCCAAATCAATTGAGGTCGCGAAAAGCGATATCGTCTTCGCCGGCTACGGGATCGTCGCCGCCGAAGCGGGAAGCCAACCGGCTTACGACTCCTACAGCGGTATGGACGTTAAGAATAAATGGGCCATGATTTTTTCAGGCCTTCCCGAGGACATCTCGCAAGAAAGCCGCTTTCATCTGCATGTCTACTCCCGCCTACAGCACAAAGCGATGATGGCGCGGCAAAAGGGTGCGGCAGGCCTTATCGTGGTCGAAGATTCCAATACGCCGCAGGCCGCAATGAAATTGAGTTTCGAAGGGCGTACCGATGAAGCCGGCGTGCCGGTCATCCGCATTTCGCAAGCTCTCGCCGATCATATTTTTGCGGCCAACAATATGTCCCGCAGCGAATGGACAAAAAAATTGGCTAAGGGTGAAATCGCCACCGCGGAATGGAAAAATATCTCGGCCACGGCCGCGATCGATCTTAAGTTTATGAAGAGCCATGCGCGTAACGTATTGGCCGAACTCAAAGTTCCCGGCGCTAAATCCACAATTGTGGTCGGCGCGCACTTGGACCACTTGGGCCATGGCGACGGCGGGAACTCGCTTTCCAAGATGAAAGGCGCGATTCATTACGGCGCCGATGATAACGCTTCAGGTGTCGCCGGCGTCTTGGCAACGGCCGCAAAGATAACCGCACGCGTGAAGAGCGGCCAACTGCAGCTCAAACAAAATATCATTTTCGCGTTATGGACCGGTGAAGAGATCGGCATCCTCGGCTCCAATTATTTCCTACGCAGTTACAAAAAAGCGAAATCCATTTCGGCTTACCTCAATATGGATATGATCGGCCGTCTGCGCGAGAATTTACTCGTCCAAGGTGTCGCGTCCGCGCCTGAGTGGAAGGGCCTAGTTGAACGCGTGAATTCGAGCTCGGCGCTGACCGTGCGCACGCAAGACGATCCGTACCTTCCGAGCGATGCGCTTGCCTTTTACATGAAAGAGATTCCGGTGGTGATGCTGTTCACCGGCTCGCACGCCGAATACCACACCGAAAAAGACAAACCGGACCTGATCAATTACAAAGGCCTCGATCAAATCGCCCTATGGGCCACGGATATGACCGCGCTCTTAGGGGCGGGCGCAAAGCTTACCTACAAAAAAGTCGAAAGCAGTAAAGCTTCGGGCGAGGGCCGCGGCTTTCGTTTGTACCTCGGCACCATTCCCGACTATTCGTCGGAAACGAAAGCCGGCGTTTTGATCTCGGGCACCAGCAAAGATTCGCCGGCTGAAAAGGCGGGAGTGAAATCCGGGGATGTGATCGTTGAATTGGGCGGAATGAAAATCCAAAGCCTGCAGGATTACGTCTATTGTTTGCAGGCTTTGAAAGCGAACGAAAAAACAAAAATGCGGATTCTGCGCGCCGGCGCGGAACAGCAGCTTGAAATCACTCCGGTGCTGAAAACTCAGCAGTGATTATTTGTACACTTGGGCTTTATTGAGGATCATCGTGTTGCCGCTGCCGCCCGCGCTCGACAAAGTACGGCTCGACACCGCTTGTACGGTCACCCAGCCATGCACGCCGGTCGTGGGCGTTTTGCCTTGCTCGACGACCAGGGCTTTACCGCCCTGGTTGACTTGCACGTAAGGCGAGCCTTTGGTCTTCACAATGCGCGCGTTCGGCTCGAGAGTCAGATTACCGCCCTTGCTACAAGCCGATAGAGCAAGCAAACCACTTAAGAGAGCGAAAGCTTTAAAACCGTTACGCATAACTCAAGACCTCCACCTCTAACTTATCGGAATTTAACCGATCCACTTAAAAGCCGTCTCAAAACAAGACGGCTATTGTGTCTTTACGAGATAACGGACGTCGATGCGCGTGCCTTTGGGAATAGGACGGTCGAAAATAATCTTATTCCCTTGCAGCACCCATGTCGCATTCACTTGCGGAGTGAAAGTCACTTGCAGCGAGCCGGGCATCGGAACTTCTTTGAGCGTGATGCTCTCGATCAGCTGACGAACGCTTTCGCTCAGTTTGCTCAATGAAGGGCCGTAGTCTTTATCGCAAATACTCGCCGTCAAACCACCCGTTTTAGCGGCGAAATCCGCAAGTTTCGTTCCAAAAGCGCCGCCTTCCCCTAAATCAAAGATGTTTCTATAGCGGGCTAAGCACTTCGCGTCGCCGGTCTTGATCACGACACTGAGGGCGATCATGCCATCCATACGCGAACCCAGTTTGCTATCGAAGTACTTGATCGCGTCCTCAGGCTTGGTCTTTTTCTCATCCGAGGATGAGATCATCACCACAACCAGTTTGGACTTCTCGCGGAAGAAGCCTTTGTTCGGAGCGACGTCGCGTTTGTCGATCGCCGCCATAAGAGCGCGCATCGGCTCCGAAACCGGGGTCATGCAATAAGGCTGGCTCTCACAACCGTTATCCGAAGGATCGCGGCTCAGCGTGCGGTAAAACCAATCCTCGGCAAAGTAGCCTGGCTTAAGAATACGAGCGACCGATTTGGTCTCGTCGTTCTTTTGCAAGTCCATGAACTTACCTTGCAGCACGTAGGGGTCAAAGAAGCTCTTCTCGACCTTGGAATTCGTGATCGCGATTTGCCAATCGATATTGGTCCACGACGAGATCAGTCTATCAAACTTGGTCGCGAGATTATTCAAACTCAAAAACATGCTGGGCGTGGTGTCGAGGATGAACAAAACGTCGGCTTTGCCGCCGGCGGCGCTGACCGTGACACTCTCCTTGCGCTCGACAACATTGGCCGGGCAATTATTCAAGTAACCGAGGAACGCGCCGTCGCGGATTTGGCCCGTGAGGTTCAACGTGCCGTCATCGCAGCGCACTTGCTCTTCTTTGGCCTTCACGCATTTGCGCGTTGAACCGTCGATGCACACTTCGCAATCGTAAGGCGTACCTTGGCCGTTCACGCGCCACTCGCTTGCACCGTGAGCCACGTTGCCGCAATCCTTCGGCTGCACGGGACACTTGCCGATCGTTTGGACCAAGCGGCCTTTACGGGTTTGTCCGCTTGCAGCCGTTACCCCGTCTTGACAAGTTTTCTCACCCTCAAGCGCGTACTCGCAATTCAGCTTCGATCCGTCCCAGCACGATTGGCAGGCTTCCTGCGTGGTCGAAATTTCATCCCACCAAGAAGAACCGCTGGCATGATCGCCGCAAGTCTTTGGCTTGGGCGGCAAACATTCGTTTTCATAACTTAAGAAACGTCCATCGCGAACCGCGCCGGTCGAAGTGACCGCACCGTTGTTGCAAGACATTTCATTCTCAACCGCTTTCTTACACAAGTGATCCGAACCGTCGGCGCACACTTCGCAGACGCGCGAAGCTTGGCCCGCCTCATCCCACCACTTCGAACCATGCGCATGCGTTCCGCAATCTTGCGGAAGAACCGGGCATGCACCCACGGGTTCGGGTTGTCCCACCATGCGGCTTACGCCGGTCTCTTGCGGATAACCTTCAAGGCAACGAAGTTCTTTCTCGGCCATCTGTTTACATTGCAGACGCGTTCCGTCCGGGCACAAGTTCGCGCACGGAAAACTTTGCTCGCCGATTTGCACCCATACGGAATGCGGAGGCTGATCGGGATCGCCGCACACGGGATCGGGCCCGCGAGGAAGAGGCGTCACCCCAGGCTCAGAAGTCCCAACACCGATATTGCTGCTCAAATTGGAAGCATTGGCAGCCGGGTCGAACTTCACGCCGGTGCATGAAGTTAAAAACATCAGGAAACACACATGAAGAAGTATTTGTTTTGTCATAGCAGCGCTATCCGTTTGCGAACCGCATTCCACCTAGACCATTTCGCAACTGTGCGAATTCCCTGCAGGTGCCTTTTGCAATTGCAGCTAGATCTGTCAAACGTCGAGGGCCTGCACAAAAAATCGGCGGATCACACAAACTTCCTACATCTGACTTAGGTCTAGGTCTCGTTCGTTGACTGCGTCCCGATTCGTGGCAAAATCTAAAACTCAATGCGCCCAATGAATTTCGCCAACCGCTCGCTTCTCAGTTTCGCGACCTTTAATGTGGGATGGTGGGTGTGCGCACTTGGTCCCCGCTATAATATGGACTGGCTCGGATCGGTCTTCATGC
>CAZVOP010000070.1:0-17150 GCA_964628445.1 uncultured Pseudobdellovibrionaceae bacterium
TCGGGGGAAACCCCTTGGGTTTTTTTTTTTTGGAGGCGCGCCGTACCTCCAGAGGTGCGGCGCGCCTCCAGGCACCCACCGTGTTGGGAATCTGGACAATCTAAATGCGGAGAACCCTTGAGGATTCACTCCTCCCGGTCCACGGTCCCTTGTTTCGTATACAAAATCGACAGTGGCCGGCGGCAGACCGTGATTAAAAATAGCATAGTGTATTCAATAGTTTATGTGACATTTGGCCAAGCTGGAGCGATTCTTGGAGTACTGGCGGATAGGGGAGCCAAGTGTTCCCTTTGAAGGAGAACGCCATGTCCAAAACAAACATCAATTTAATGTTCCTTATAGGAGCTTTATTTTTCAGTATGTCCTCCTTACCGGGTTTCCATAAAAACTCCGAAGTTCAGACGATGGATCTGCTGTCGATTGATTGCGACATTGTCGGCAAATTGAAAAAAGACGGCAAGGCGGAATGCCTGGGCTTACGCATGAATAAGGTCGAAGGAACCCTGCAGGTTGAAAAAATAGATAACGATAGCGAGTCCGTTGTGATCACGGCCGGAGTGACGAACTGTGAAATCTGCGATGACGGCGTAAGAAAGATCAGCCGCACCGTTAAAACGAAGGACCTGCAAAAAGTCAGTGAAGCGCTTTTTGTTCAAATCGCCAAAGAAACCGAACAAGACAATGTCAAAGCCAAGAAGCTCGCACGCGCTCAAGAACTCTGCTTCAAAAACAGCGAGGGCGAAGAGATCACCAAGCTCACCGAGCAGATCAAGTGCCGCATCGGAAAAATGAGCGAGATGGATGAAGAGAAAGCCGCCAAGTACTATCGCGAAAACGTAAAAGATAAACTGCAAGAATTGATGACCAGCGAAAATCCCGAAGAGCGCATGAGCGGCCGCTCGCTTGTGAACAGCATGGGACGCGAAATGAACATCTCGTGTAAGCCGCGCTCGATGCCGGCGGGGATGAACAATCCGTTCGTCAATCCGATCACCAGCAATTTTTCAAGCAAATCAGAAGAGATGTCGGGCCGCACTTTCGTTGAAGAGTCGGCTTGCGATATGCTCGCCTTCAGTGTGCATAGCCAAAACTTAGAGAACATGTCGGCTGCGCTCAAAATGCCGAATGCAAACCGTCCAGCCCTCTTGCAAGCGATGTCCGGTCAACAAGCGATCTGGGGCAACTACTTCCAAAATCGCGGACTGCAATTGAAAACTCCGGCCAATGGTTTTGCCGGTGACGTGCTCTTCACCGACGTTTATCAAAACGACCACGCGATTAAAGCGAACTACGATGAGATCATCAAAGCGCATCAAGGATTTCTGAACACGGCTAATCCTTCGGCTCAAGCTGCGGTGGCCAACAACGGACGCTTGCTCCGCGGGGGAATTGCCAATGCTCCCGGCCTCGCTTCAGGAACGGTTTCCACTCAGCTCGGTGCCCGCCAACCTTGGCCTGCCACCGCGCAGACCCCCGCGCAAGCCCAGGCCCTGGCGGCTCAGCAGCGCATGGGCGTTCAATCGGTCACGCCAGCTGCGAATAAAACCGTACCCTTTGCCGGCGCGCCGAAGATGGGCCAACCGGTTCGTTGATCTCAGCCCCCAAGTCAGATAAGGGTTTCTTATTGAGGGACCCTTGAAATTCACTTTTCCTAAAATTGAACCCTTCCCCGGAGTCAGCCATGAAGACTGGCATTCATGGACTTGGCAGTTCCGCAGCGGCCTAAGCCGCGAGAGTGATTTCGCGCGCTACTTCAAGTTATTGAACGAAGAGAGCGAAGCCTTCCGTAAAAATCCGGGCTTCCAAGTGCGCTCCACTCCTTATTACGCGGCTCTTGCCGATCGTGAAAATGTCTTCGATCCCGTTCGTCGCATGATCGTGCCCCACGCCGACGAATTGAGCGGGACCGGCCAGCAGGTTTCCGATCCTTTGGGCGAGCGCAAGCACTCGCCGCTGAACCGCATTGTTCACCGTTATCCCGACCGCGTTTTATTTTTAGTGACCGATCAATGCTCGCTCTATTGCCGCTATTGTTTACGTAAGCATTTCACCGGGCAGGATCAAGCCTTTGTCGGCTCGAAGGATTACGAGGCGGCATTATCTTATTTGCGGCAAGCGCGCGGCGTTCGCGAAGTGATTTTGTCGGGCGGCGATCCGCTGACTTTGAGTGATTCGAGGTTGGAGCGCGTGCTCTTCGATTTGCGCGCGATCGAACATTTGGAAATTATTCGCATCGGCACGCGCATGCCGGTGGTTTGTCCAATGCGTATCAGCGAAAACACGGCCCGTTTGATGCGCCAATTTAAACCCGTTTATCTGATGACTCACTTCAACCATCCGCGGGAGATCAGTTCGGATGCGGCGGAATGTTTGGAACGTTTAGTCGATCATGGCGTGCCGGTCTTTAACCAGATGGTTTTGCTCAACGGCATCAACAATCATGCGGCCATCGTTCAGGCTTTATCGCGCCGGCTTTTGTTTTTGCGCGTGAAGCCTTACTATATGTTCCAGTGCGATCCTTCCGAAGGCAGTGAGCACTTCCGCACCAGCGTGGATGAATCGTTGGAAATTCAACGCGAGCTATGGGGCCGTCTGAGCGGACTTGCGATGCCGAATCTTTCTTTGGATATACCCGGCGGCGGCGGAAAAGCCGGCTTGGTGCCGAATTTCGAAGTGGGCCGTCGTGCCGGAGATCGGGAATTCATCGGTTGGGATCAGAAGCCGGGGATCTATTCGGCTCCCGCGGCGAAGCGGGTAGAGCCTTCAGGCGTGGAAGAGTACCTGCCCGAATGGAATGAAATTAAGAATCAAACTTACGGTAAGCCTTAGATAATTTCTAAGCGCGCGTACTTCACCACGAATTTTTTAAATGTCTGGTCGTGGAAGATCACGCTGACTTTTTGCATCTCGCCCGTGCCCTCGACTTGATACACGGAGCCCGTGCCGAAGGTCGGGTGGCGAACGCGCATGCCTTTTTCTAAACCGCGAGATCCATCTTGCGAGCTGCTTTCGTAGTCGGGCATTTGATCGAACGAATCGCCGCCGCCGCTGGTGGGGCGCCGACGAACGGGTTTCATTGAATCCGAGCCGTAAGGCCGCAATGCCGAAGTGTCGTCCGCATTATTCGATCCATATTTATCGCGGTAACGATCGAGGAATGCGGCCGGGCGCGGAATGCGGCTTTGCTTGTGAACGTAATTTTCAGGGATCTCTTTAAGGAAGCGTGAGGGCGGATGCATTTGCTCTTGCCCCCACACGCGGCGTGAGCGCGCATGAGAGAGGAACAAACGCTTGCGTGCGCGAGTCATACCCACGTAGGCCAGGCGACGTTCTTCTTCGACACTTTCGGGATCGGAATCGTCGATCGAGCGTGCGGAGGGGAATAATCCTTCTTCCATGCCGACGATAAAGACCGCGGGGTATTCAAGGCCTTTTGAAATATGCAAAGTCATGAGCGTCACATAGTTGTCGCCCTCTTCCATCTTGTCGGCGTCGGATACAAGCGCCATTTCCTCAAGGAAATTGGTCAGCGTGGCTTCCTCGCCGCGCTCTTGTTCGAATTGTCTGATGGCGTTGGCGAACTCTTCCAAGTTGTCGATGCGCGATTGCGATTCGGGCGTATTCTCTTCTTTGAGGCGAATCACGTATTCGGTCGCGTCCAAAATCTCGATAAAGAGTTCGGAGATTTTTAAGTCCTTGGCTTTTACACTCAATGAGTCGGCAAGCTGGCGGAAGTCGCGTAACTTTTTAGCGGCGCCCGAATTCACCATGCGCTGCTCGGCCACATGCAAAATCGAATCGTAGAATGAAACTTTATTGCGTAAGCCGTACTCTTCGATTTTCTCGACGGTCGTTTTGCCGATACCGCGCGGGGGGACGTTGATGATGCGCGTGACGGCGATGTCGTCGGCCGGGTTCACGAAAGTTTTCAGATAGCAAAGGATGTCTTTGACTTCCATCCGCTCGTAGAACTTCACGCCGCCGACGAGTTTGTAAGGCATATTGTGGCTGCGCAGTAGATCTTCAAGCACGCGCGATTGCGCGTTGGTGCGGTAGAACACGGCGAAGTCGCTATAGTTGAGCGGCTCGCCGTCATCGCCTCTCATCAATGCTTCGATATTTTGTACGACGAAGCGCGCCTCTTCGTATTCGTTGGTGTCTTCGTGCACTAAAATCTTTTCGCCGTCGGGGTTGTCGGTGAACAGCGTTTTATCTTTGCGTTGGGTGTTGTTGCGGATCACGTCGGAAGCCGCGCTGACGATCGTCTTGGTCGAGCGGTAGTTTTGCTCAAGCTTAATCACTTTGGCTTCAGGAAAGTCTTTTTCGAAAGTGAGGATGTTGGTGATGTCCGCGCCCCGCCACGAATAGATCGACTGGTCTTCGTCGCCGACCACGCAAAGATTGCGGTGTTGCTCGGCCAATTGCTTCACGATCAAATACTGAATGTGATTGGTGTCCTGGTACTCGTCGACCGAGATGTACTGGAAACGGTCTTGATATTTTTTTAAAATATCGGGATAGGTGCGGAATAAATCGTAAGTTTTAAAAAGCAGATCGCTGAAATCGAGAGCGTTTGAGCGCTTCAGCTCTTCCTCATAAATTTTGTAAACTTCAATGCTGCGCTCGTCCCACCACATTGAACCCTTTTTCGCCAGGTCATCCGGGGTTTGCGCGACTTGCTTGGCTTCGTTGATCTTGGCCTGAAAGCTGCGCGTGGGGTGGGTCTTGTCATTGATGTTCAGGCTGTTCATCACTTTTTTGATGAGCGACATTTGGTCCGAGTCGTCGTAGATCGCGAAGAACGGCTGGTAATCCAAGAGATGAATGTCTTCGCGCAAAATCCTGGCGCATGTGGAATGAAAAGTCGAAACCCACATGCGCTCATAAACGGGAATGCCCATGTCACCAAGCAGCTTCACCGTACGCGATTCCATTTCGCGCGCGGCCTTATTGGTGAAAGTGACGGCCAAGATTTGATCGGCGGTCGCTTCACCCTGCGCGATCAAATTGGCCATGCGGAAAGTGAGCACGCGGGTTTTGCCCGAGCCGGCGCCGGCGAGAATTAACAGCGGCCCATTCAGTGTCGCGACGGCTTCGGCTTGCCGCTCGTTCAAAGTGTCTGCAAATTTTTTCAAAATGGTCATAAGTTCGCCGCAGGTAAGCTCAAATAAAAGCGTAAATTAAGAATTATTTCGAAGGTTTAGCAAGTAATAGGTGCATTATTTTGCATTGTGTCGTAGAAGATGCAGCACATGCGAATTTGGATCGTCCTCTCCCTACTGCTGATTGGCTGCGCCAATAAAGATAATCGGTGCGGCAACAAGGTGCTGACGCTTTGGCCCTCTGTGCAGGGCGATTACTCATTTCAGGAAATCAAACTCGAAACTCTTTCCTCTCCCTATGAGCTGAGCGGCCGTGTCGCAAAAATCTATTACGAGAGCGGCCTTGGAAAATCGGGGCTTCGTGGCGCGGTCGCCCAGCCCCGCTTCACCAGGTCCGGCGACGTTTGCGTGCCGATGGATGCGCAAAGTTCATTAGCGGTGAATGTCTATGCACAGTTCGAAGCGTTGCACCGGTTCGAAGAGAAATTGGGAACGGTTGGACTGCTTTCATGGCCGCGCAAAGTGGGCATCGATATTCATTTGCGTTCAAGCGACGGAACCACGCACAACAATGCGCACTACATTTCGGCGGGCGATTCGATCGCGGTGATTCCTTATAGCCTTGGCGCACTTCCCTTGTCGGCCAATCAGGGCATTATCGCGCACGAGCATTTCCATGCGCACTTCAATGCGGCGGTCGTCATTCCGGTGAACACAAGTTTAACGGCGGCCATCGATGATTTCGAAAATTTGTTTTACCAGGGCGGAAGCTTTAAACCGACGATCGATGACGTGGATCATGCCGACATCAGCCGTCCGCGAGGTCTGAACGCGTTCGTGCTGCGCGCTTGGAATGAGGGCTTGGCGGATCTTTATGGGGCGATCTATACGCACAATCCGCGCTTCTTTGATGAATCGCTGCCAACGATCAACGGTGCGCGTTCACTCAATGCGCCGCTGATCCCGTTTTCTAACCGCATTGATCTAACCAATGTGGCTCGACAAGCTTGGAAGCCGGGTGAATTGGTCGGAGTAAGTTACGGCCAAGGAGCGTTGCTTGCGCGTCTGATGTACCGGATCGCGATGTCGGGAGTCGAGACACCGGAAGAGTTTTTGGCGCGGATGATTCATCGGCTTGCGGACATTTCACCGGCCATCGTGAACACCTATGACACGCAAGTTTTAAATTTCGAAGATATCGTTCCCATTTTGCTTAAAGATTTTCCGTTAACGCCTGAAAGCTGCGGTTTCATGCGCGTCGTCTTAAGCAAAGAATTGATGGTCAAAGGGCTCGCGCAATGTTCAGGGCGCTGATCGTCTTAATGGTGTTCACCTCATGTGCCGCAATGGCCGAGAGGCCGGCGCTTTCGATGGGCGCGGGTTTTGAGGCGCGCATGCAACGTGAATTGAATCCCGATTACGTCGAAATGAAATCGCTCGGCCAATTGTTCGTGCAAGCGCGTTTTGAAAAGTGGGCCGTGCACGCCGAGGTGGGTGATGAAAGGCGAGTGAGCAATGCGGGCGGTTTGAAGATCACCGCGCGCTCGATCAACACCGGCGTATGGGGCAGATACCAGTTTGTGAACATTTACCGCTGGGTTCCGTTCGTAGGGGCGGGCTTGGGTGCCTACTTCGATCAAGTGAGCTCGAAGTTCGGCGCGGCGGATGACGATCGCTCAGGGATCAGGCCTTATCTGGGGACGGGCATCGGAGTTTCGGGTGGGTTTTGGAAGTATCTGTTGCTTGAGGCGGAGGGTCGATTGGCCGTAGTGCGGGATCGCAAAGACCCAATGGCCTCCGCGATCTTAAGAGCCGGCGTTTATTTCTAAACGCCGTTTAAATTACTGAACGATCTTTTGTACGAGCGCGGTTTTCGAGCCGGACTCTTTTAAGAACTGAGCGCGGAATTCTTTGGCGCTCTTGTCATTGTTGAAGAGGCCGACGCTCACGCGAAACCACGGGCGGCCTTGTACCGTCGCGGGTAAATAGAAAGCATTCCAGCCCTTGCCTTTAAGGGTCGCCGCATGATTCTTCGCTTCGCTTTCTTCGGCGTAGGAAGCGACTTGCACGGTGTATTTACCGACGGCGCTGCTCGCTACGGCGGGAAGAACCGCGTTCGGTTTTCTTTCTTCCTTCATGCCGTCGCTAGGCGCCTTGTTGGCGGCAACTTTTTGGGCTGCGGCATGGGGAGCATCCATTTTTTTAACGGCGGCTTGGGCGGGTGCCGCATGTTCATGCTCAGCTTTAGCATCTTTGTGTTCGGGTTTGGCCGGTGCGGCTTCAGCTTCGGCTTTGGGCTCGGTGGCTTTGCCGTTACGAGGATAAGCTTTGTAGCCGGACGGTTCAGCTTTCGCCTCGACAGCCGGTTCCGCTTGCTCTTCATCTGCGGCGGCGGGCTCGCGGGATTTTTCTTTGTTCACGAATTCTTCGGTCAGGCTTTCGACTTCTTTGTCGCTGATCGTTTCGTCGGCGCCTTCGGCTTTGTCATCGGTGCTGGCCACGCTGCGCTCGGCTTTGTATTCACCTTCTAAGGCCATGCGGCGATGATCGCTGTCGCTGACCTGTTTGCCGACGAATGTGCCCACTGAGAAAGACAACAACGAGATAAAGAACACGAGCACAACCTTGACTAAAGTATCGGCTTTCGAGCTGCCTTTTTCTGCAGACATAATTTCTCCTGATATTCTGTCGGCGCGATGGCGCGCCTTCATTTATGAGCCTCTATTAAATTCTAAAGCTTGAGGGGTGGCGGGTCAACGCCTTCAGCTTGACATCGGCATGGAAGCCCTATTGATAGAGGATTAATGAATAATCTCGACCTAACTCAAGCTCTCGATACAGCTCAGAAGGCCGCTGAGCAAGGCCGACAGGTCCTGATGCATTACTTCGGGCAACTCAAAAAGGTCCAGGAAAAGGCCCATGCCGGACTGGTCAGTGAAGCCGATCTGGAAAGCGAAAAGGTCATCACCAAGGTTTTAAAGGATGCGTTCCCCGCGATCGACGTGCTCGGTGAAGAGGGTGCTTTTTTAACGCGTGATGAGCATATCGCGTCGAGTTCATGGGTTGTTGATCCGCTTGATGGCACCACCAATTACGTGCATGGATTCCATATTTTCAATATCAGCATCGGTTTGCAGTTTGAGGGCGAGTTGGTCGTAGGCCTGATCGATGTTCCGATTCTAAATAAAACGTATAGCGCCGCCAAAGGCCGGGGCGCCTTTTGTAACGGCGAAAAAATCTCCGTTTCTAAAACCGAGAACATCCGCGACTCGCTGCTGGCGACCGGATTTTTTCCCGACAACACCAATGCGCTTAAAGATCAGCTGAGAATTTTCAGCGATTTGGTTTACGAAGCTCGCGGCATTCGCCGGGCAGGCGCCGCGGCCTATGATTTATGTATGGTCGGCGAAGGCATCTTCGATTGTTTCTGGGAGCCCAACTTAAAACCCTGGGATGCCGCGGCCGGCACGGTCATCACGCGTGAAGCGGGCGGCGTCGTGTGGAACTACGCGGGCAACGATTATCGTTTGGGCGATCACTCTCTATTGGCGGGCAACCGTTCGATCTGCACGGCGATCAAAGCCAGAATTCAGAAGCTGCACGGCGCGGACTGAAGCTCTCAAACGCGCGAGGCGTTTGAGAAAGGCCTTCTCATGGACGGAGAAGATTCGCGCTGGCACGATCAGCTGAAGAAAGATGATCCACACAAAGCACCAAATAATATTTGACGCAGGTTTTGAACCTCTAAACCGGCGATGAAATAGCGATTTAACTTTATTCGGGAAGGATCCTGGATAAGCGAATAAAGGTGGCGGGGCCTGGGTATTGCGAAGTGTAATCGCCTGCCGACGGGGTTACATAAGATTTGTTTTGTAACATCGAAGGTCCAAAAAAACTCAATTTTAAAACCCGTGTTAGCTTCTCTCCAGATTGGAGAGAGCTATGCAGATGAGTTTGTTTCCCATGAAGGCGCAGAAAGTATTTGGCGGATCGTTGCTTGCGGGTAAAAGAAAATCGGCTAGACCTTTGTCCACTAAGCACCCGATTCATTTGGTTTTGCATTCGAAGATCGTTTTGCAGGCTGGTGGATTTACAAAGCAGGAAGGTTATGTCGTTCAGGTCCTTGGTCGAGCGGCGCGGAAGTGGGGGCTCAATATATATGAGTATGCGGTCAATCGGGATCATATTCATCTCGCGATTCGTACTCCCAGTCGGGAGGCCTATCGGCATTTCATTCAGAGTGTTACGGGAACAATCGCGCTCGCGATGAACCCAAGCCCCATGAAGTGTGCGTTCTGGGATGTTCGGCCGTTCACCCGGATCGTGGAGTGGGGGGCGGGCGTTCAAAAGGCTGAAAAAGTATATTGAGTTGAATTTTTGGGAGGCCCAGGGATTTATTCCGCATCAACCGCGCGGAAGGGGAAGTTCAAAACTTCGCGATTGGTGATTCCCGCGCGCGGTCGAGTTTGTGTGCAAAGGCAAACCAGTAAGGCCGCTCGCAAGTCGAGTCCAACCCACCTTGAACCTGTCAAAAAACTTTGACTGCCAAAAACATTTCATCGGTTTTTAATGGTCCTGAAGTAGGCAAAAATATCCAAAAGGTCTTGGGAAACGCTCCAAAACTCTGCGAAAGGCTCGTCAAAATCCCGCAAATTAAATCCTAAGTCGCGTTGGCACCGCAGTTGCTCATTAGACCAGTGGAACACCAGGTTTTCGAGCAGGGGGATATTGCAGTGGCCGAACAGAATGCAGCACCACAAACACCAGCACCGTCGAGCTCCGGCTCTTCGTCGGGCGGAAAGCCTACGCTCTTTATTCTACTCGCGGTTATCAATATGGTCGTGGTGATGGCCGTCGGCGTAATGCTGTACATGGGGCAAAAGAAGAAAGCCAGTGAACCGGGTATCGACGATGTCATTAAAGGTGAGCACGATAAAGCGCAGGCCGAAGAGCATTCTAAAGAATTTATCGGCAAGCTTGTCCCGCTTGAGACGTTCCTCGTTAACGTGTCGGGTAGCCGTGGCCGCAAGTTGGTGAAGATCAATATGGAACTTGAGGTCACCAACTCGGAAGTGCAAGAAGAAGTCGAGAAGATCAAACCGAAAATCCGCGACTACATTATTATTATCGCCAGCAGCAAAACCTTCGCCGAAATCTCAACCAAAGAAGGCAAAGACGCTCTTCGCGAAGAGATCAAGAACCAGATCAATTTGTTCTTAACTAAGGGACAAATTGCGAAAGTTTACTTCACTGAATTTATTCTGAACTAGAAAGGGGCACCGATTGAGTCAGGTATTATCACAATCTGAAGTTGACGCCCTCCTCGCCGCGGTATCCGAAGGCGAGATCGGCGGTGCCGAAGGTGCTCCCGCGGGTGCGGGCGGTGACGAGCGAGTCGTCGTTGTTTACGATTTAACTTCGCAAGACAGAATTATCCGCGGCCGTTTACCGCAGCTTGACGTTATTTACGAAAAATTCATGCGCTCCTTTCGCGTGTCGCTCTCAAGCGCTCTTCGTAAGATTGCGACGCTGACTCACGCCAGCACCGACTTCTTGAAGTTCGGCGAGTTCATCAACACTTTGCCGATGCCGACGTGCATGTCCGTATTGAGATTTAACGCGCTTCGCGGCTCGGCACTCTTTGTTATCGAGTCCAAATTGGCTTACGCATTGGTGGATAATTTCTTCGGCGGTGCCGACCGCCCTTACACCAAGATTGAAGGCAAAGACTTCACCCCGATCGAGCTTTCGATTGTGCGTAAGGTTGTGGATCTTGCGATTGAAGATCTTGAAGCCGCATGGGCTTCGGTTGAGAAAATCGACGCCAGCTTCGTGCGTACCGAAATCAACCCGCAGTTCGTCGGTATCGTTCCGCCGACGGATATCGTGATCGCATCGACTTTCGACGTCGAACTTGAAAACGCAAACGGCACGATCACGCTGGTGATTCCTTACGCGACGATTGAGCCGATAAAACAGAAGTTGCAGACGGGCTTCCAGGTTGAATCCGATCAAACCGATAAAAAAATGTGGACCGCGATTATCCGCAGCCAGTTGATCGAAACCAATGTCAACGTCAACGTGAACCTCGGTGAAAGCGAGATCACGCTGAATGAACTGATGGATCTCAAGGTCGGCGATGTGATCTCACTCGATCAGGATACGACCGGCGAATTTGACATTTTAGTTGAAGGCACTCCGAAGTTTAAAGGTTTTTACGGTATTCACCATGGGTCGGTCGCGGTGCAAGTGACCAGACCCATCGAAAAGTAACAGGCGAAATAGAGAGGCAAGGGCTATGGCGGACGACAAAAGCAATCTCGCAGCAGCGATCGAGAATGAAGCGGCGGAAGCGCCGGCGGCGGCGGCGGGAGAAAACACAGCCAAAATGGCGGGTATCCCCGATACCAGCCACCGTAACCTCACACTCATTATGGATATTCCATTGCGAGTGGCGGTTGAACTCGGGCGCACCAAAATGGTGGTCAATGATTTGCTGAACCTTGGACAAGGCAGCGTTATTGAACTCAACAAGTTGGCCGGCGAACCTATGGAGGTTCTGGTCAACGATAAGTTGGTGGCACGCGGTGAAGCGGTGGTGGTGAATGAGAAGTTCGGCGTGCGCCTGACGGACATCATCTCACCCAGCGAACGGGTGGAGCAGTTGAAGTAAATTGTGGGAAAAAATTCCTAGAGGGGTTTTATGAAGTTCACCATCGTGATCTTGAGTGCATTTCTTTGTCTAAACGCTCGCGCTAACGACGTTTCAACGGATGACAAATCCATTGAAGCTATCGAAGCCGCGGCCAATCAGCTTATTGCTGAGGGCGGCCGCATTGAAGAAAAACCCCAGGATGCGATAAAGTCCGAAGCGGCGGGGATCGACGCAAAAGCGGCAAGCGGTGAACTCAAAGAATCCGAAATCCCGATAAGCATAGAAACGAAGAAAGCGGAAAAGACCGAAGGCAACTTGGTCTACCGCATGATCGCAAGCCTCGGCGTTGTTTTGGTTGTGGCCGGTGCGGCGACCTTCGCGGCAAAAAAATGGCGTCATAATAAAGACAAAGGCGGACAGAAAGCCCGCATCGAAATCATGCATCAGCTTCATCTCGGCCCGAAGAAAAGCATCGGCCTAATCCGTGTCGCCGGTGAAGCTCTACTTGTCGGCATCACCGATCAAAATATCACGATGCTTAAGACGGTTACGCTTATCGATGATGAGCTTGAAGGCATAATGGGCAAAAATTTTAACAACTTTCTTGAAGATGAATTTTCCATCGAAGACGTGCGCAGCGCGCTCGGTCCGAGAGCCTGAGGTTTAACCGATGAATCGCAACCGCTGGATGTTTCTTAGCGTGATCGGACTTCTGCTGACCGGCTCGATGGCCGCGCACGCGCAAATGACTTTGCCGAATATTTCCTTGGGTTTTAAATCAACCAGCAATCCGCAAGAAACGGTCAGCGCGATCAAAATTATCATGATGCTCACGGTGCTGACGTTGGCGCCCGCGATCCTTATCATGATGACCGCCTTCACCCGCATCATCATCGTGCTTTCTTTTGTCAGACAAGCACTGGGCACGCAGCAAATGCCGCCGAATCAATTGCTGGTGGGCTTGGCTTTGTTTCTGACCTTCTTTGTGATGCAGCCGTTCTTTAATAAAATCAATTCGGATGCCTTGCAGCCTTACTTGAACAACCAAATTTCGCAGGAAGTCGCGGTCGAGAAGGCTTTGGCCCCGATCCGCGTGTTCATGTTTCATCAAACGCGCGCGGCCGATCTGACTTTATTCATCAAGCTCAGCAAAATGGAAACGCCCAAGACCCGCGCCGATGTACCGACGCCGGTTTTGATTCCCGCCTTTGTGCTTTCGGAACTAAAGACCGCGTTTCAAATCGGCTTCATCGTTTATCTTCCGTTTCTCGTGATCGATATGGTCGCGGCGAGCGTGCTGATGGCGATGGGGATGATGATGCTTCCGCCGGTGGTGATTTCGCTGCCGTTCAAAATCATGCTGTTTGTGTTGGTTGACGGCTGGACATTGTTGGTCGGCTCGCTGGTGAAAACTTTCGGGTAAAGAGGGATTTATGTCGGAAGAACTGATTTTAAAATTGGGGCAAGACACGATCCGGACCACCGCATTGCTGGCCAGCCCTCTGCTGATCTCGGCACTGGTTGTCGGCTTGATCGTTTCTATCTTTCAGGCGGTCACGCAAATTAACGAGGCAACGTTAACCTTCATTCCCAAAATGCTCGTCGTCGGCGTGGTCCTTGTGATTGCCGCTCCCTGGATGATGGACATCATGAACCAATTCACGGTCCAACTGTTTGAAAATCTAGGCGATATGGTGCGTATAAGATGATCAGTGAGATCTACCGTTTCAATGAAACTGAGATGCTCCTGTTCTTCATGGTGCTCATGCGCATGACTTCATTTGTCGTCAGCTGGCCGGTTTTTGGCGTCGAGAATATCGGCGCCCACGTTAAAGTTCTCTTCGCACTTCTCTTGTCTTTCGTGATTTTCCCCACTCTTCATTGGAGCCCGGCGCAAATGGAAGCGGTCAAGAGCGACTTGATGCTTCTTGCCGCGCGCGAAGCCTTCATCGGTCTGACGATCGGTTACTTGGCCCGTTTCTTCTTTTTCGGATTCCGTATCGCCGGTGAGATGATGAGCCAAGCGCTGGGCCTTGGTTCCGCGCAAATGTTCAATCCCGCGCTCGGCGGGCAGACCACGACGGTCGAACAATTCTACGTGGGCTTGGCTTCGCTCTTTTACCTGGCGGTGAACGGGCATCATTTCTTGATCACCGGTCTGGCCGGCAGTTTCGATATGGTGCACGCGGCACAATTGACCCTGAATACTTCGCAATTCATGGGTGTGGGCATGATGACCCAGGAAGTGGTCGAGCTGGGGCTTAAATTGAGCGCTCCGATCGTGATCTCTATCCTTGTGATCAATTTGATTTTGGGCGTGGTCGGGAAAACGGTTCCCCAGCTGAACGTGTTGGTGACCAGCTTTCCGGTAAACATCTTGGTTGGTTTGACGTTGATGATTGTGACTCTGCCCATGTTGATGGACCACATGGGCGCATACCTCGAGATCAGTACGACTCGGGTTTTTCAATTTGTGAAGGCGTTTTAAATGAGTTCGGATTCAGATCAGGGCGAACGGTCAGAAGAGGCGACGCAGCAGCGGCGCGAGGACTATCGTAAGCGCGGGCAAGTGGCCCAGACGCGCGAATTCTCCGCCGTGCTTTTGTTGTTCGCTTCCGTTTTGCTGATCGGCTTAATGAGCCGCTTTTTCCTGCAACAGATTAACGAGCTGTTTTATATGTCGTTCGGCGATGAACTCGCGACCACCGTTCGTCAAGGTGTACAGATCGGTTCTATCGCCAGTTTCGCGGTCAGCCGCTTGGCTTACATTATTTTGCCCATCATGGGTATTTATTGGGTGGTTGGCTTTGCTTCGAGCATTTTGCAAGTCGGCTTCATATATAACGAAGAGGCTTTGCAAGTTCGCTGGGAACGCCTGGATCCCGTCGCCGGATTTCAAAAAATGCTGAGCTTGCGCGCCTTGCTGGAAGGCTTCAAGGCTTGCCTTAAAATGACCGTCATCTTGGGGCTTTGTTATTTGCTTTTGCGCGATCATATTTCGCAATTGCCGAATCTCATGCATTTCTCGATTGGGCAAATCATGCAGTTCTTGGGCAGCCTTACGGTGCGCCTTCTCTCCGGTGTGGGCTTCTTTATGCTTGTCCTTGCTAGCGCCGATTATTTTTATCAGCGCTGGGACATGGAAAAGCAAATGCGCATGACCAAGCAAGAGATCAAGGAAGAACATAAATCCCGTGAAGGTGATCCGATGATTCGCGCCCGCATCAAGCGCATTCAGCGTGAGATGGCGAGCAAGCGCATGATGGGTGAAGTGCCCAAGGCCGATGTGATCGTCACTAACCCGACCCATATCGCCGTCGCGATTAAGTATGACGACACCATGGTTGCGCCGACCGTGATCGCGATGGGCGCAGAGAATATCGCGGCGAAAATCCGTGAGCTCGCTAAAGAACACAATATTCCGATCGTCGAAAACAAACCGTTAGCTCGAGCTATCTTTAAAACCATGAAAATCGGCCAACAGATCCCGCGCGAGCTCTATACGGCGATCGCGGAAGTCTTGTCTTACGTTTACCGCCTACGCAAAAAGGTGGTGAGGTAGTATGGATCAAATATTCCAGTTCCTAAAAAAGTTCGAAAGATTTTCCAAGCAAGCCGATCTGCTGATTGCGGTGGGCTTGGTTGCGGTGCTTGCGGTAATGATCATTCCGCTGCCGGCCTTCATGCTGGATCTCTCGCTCACTTTGTCCATCACGCTTTCACTTTTGATTTTGTTGACCGCGATTTACACCGACCGTTCGCTCGACTTCAGCATTTTTCCAAGTCTATTGTTGATGACCACGTTGTTCCGTTTGGCTCTGAACGTGGCTACGACGCGTTTGATTTTGACCCACGGCCACGAGGGTAGCGGCTCGGTAGGGGCGGTCATTGAGGCCTTCGGTCACTTTGTGATCGGTGATTCTTACGTCATTGGATTTGTGGTTTTCGTGATTCTCGTCGTGATTAACTTTATCGTGATCACCAAGGGTTCGGGACGCGTTGCGGAAGTCGCGGCCCGGTTCACTTTGGACGCCATGCCCGGTAAACAGATGTCGATCGACGCCGACTTGAATGCCGGTTTGATCACTGAGACCGAAGCGCGCACACGCCGTAAAGAGATTGAAAAAGAAGCCGACTTTTACGGATCAATGGATGGTGCCAGCAAATTCGTTCGTGGAGATGCGATCGCCGGGATCATCATTACATTGGTCAACGTCGTCGGCGGCTTGTTGATCGGAGTTTTCCAACAAGGCCTTGATCTGTCGACGGCCGCGAAAACATACACCATGCTGACTATCGGTGACGGTCTTGTCACACAAATTCCGGCGCTGATTGTTTCGACCGCGGCTGGTATCGTCGTTACCCGTAACTCTTCGTCGCAAAATCTTGGTAATGAAATGGCTGCGCAGTTGTTTTTGAAGCCGCGCGCTGTTGCGATCGTCGCGGTTATCGTGGCCTCATTCGGCCTGATTCCCGGTCTTCCGACCATTCCTTTCTTTATCGTGGCCGGCGGTATGGGTGCCACGGCTTGGGTCATCACGAAATTCCAACAAGAGAAAAAAGACAAAGAAGAACTGGCGAAAAACGATCTGTCGAAAAAACCGGCCAAAGAAAATATCGAATCGATGTTGCCCTTGGATCTGGTTGAACTCGAAGTCGGTTATGGCTTGATCAATATCGTCGAGAGCGATCAGTCGGGCGACTTGCTTGAGCGTATCGTCTCGATCCGCAAGCAGTTCGCCGTCGACATGGGAATCGTGGTGCCCTCAGTTCACATCCGCGACAACTTGCAGTTGGCCCCCGGCGAATACCGTGTACTGATCAAAGGCAATAAAGTCGCCGGCGGAACTTTGCGCCCCGAAAATATGCTCGCGATGGATCCCGGAAGCGTGCTCAGCCCGATTCCCGGTATTCCGACCAAGGAGCCCGCATTCGGCCTCGATGCCCTGTGGATCGGCAAAGCGCAAAAAGAAGAGGCCGAGATCGCCGGCTACACCGTGGTGGATTTGCCCACCGTTATGGCGACTCACTTGACCGAAATCATCCGCACGCATGCGCATGAATTGTTCGGCCGCCAGGAAGCCGACGCTTTGATCGAAAACTTCAAGAAGAATTATCCGAAGGTTGTGGCCGAGCTCGTTCCCGATGTTCTCTCGCTCGGTGCCGTGGTGCGTGTCTTGCAAAGTTTGTTGAAAGAGCAAGTTTCCATTCGCGACCTCTTGACGATCTTCGAAACGTTGGCTGACGAAGGCCATAAGAACAAAGATCCCGAAGTCTTGACCGAAAGTGTACGCAAAGCGCTCTCCCGCTCGATCACCGCCAAATATATGAACGATGGCGGCGAAGTCGCAGTGATGACGCTGGCTCCGCGTGTGGAAGAACTTGTGTCGAAC
>CAZVOP010000071.1:0-16665 GCA_964628445.1 uncultured Pseudobdellovibrionaceae bacterium
CGGTCATCAAGTTAGCGATCACGAGGATTGCCGAAAACACCAATGTGGTCCCTAGAATCAGCGGATAATCGCGGTTCGACACGCTCTGAATCAAGTGCTTGGCGATCCCGGGGATCGCGAAAATCTGCTCGATCACGAAGGAGCCGGTGAGCAATGCCGCAGCCAGCGGTCCACTTAACGAAAGAACCGGAATCAAAGAGTTGCGCAGCACATGCTTAAAAAGAATCGTACGCGAATCCAAACCCTTGGCCCGTGCCGTGCGAATATAATCCGAGTGAATCACTTCCAAGACACTGGCGCGAGTCAAACGCGCGATCACGCCCGCAGGCCTGATGCCCAACACCACCATCGGGATCACATAGTATGCAGGTCCCGCCCATAACGCCGGCTCGAACCAGCCCAGCCATTTGGCAAAAATCAAAATAAAGATCGGCGCGACCAAGAACGAGGGCAGGCTTTGTCCGCTCATCGCCGCAATCATCGAAGTCGCATCCATGGCCGAACCGCGCTTCCAGCCCGCGATCACTCCCGTCGGAATACCGATAAGATAAGCGATCAACAACGAATAGACGCCAAGTTGGATCGAATTCGGCAGGCTCTCCAAAATAATCGGCGTGATCCCACGGCTGATGTACTTGTAGCTTTGCCCAAGATCCCCATGCGCCAAGTTCACCATGTAATCGCCGTACTGGCTGATCAGCGGTTCGTTCAGCTTGTACTTCTTGTTGAGATTTTCCAAGACTTCCGGAGGCAGAGCTTTTTCCGAATCAAACGGCCCACCCGGCAAAACGCGCAACAATAAAAAAGTCATCGTGGCGATCACCCACACCACGAAGATCGCCTCCAAAACCCTTTTCACCACAAATAAAGTCATGCCCCGGGCCACCGCAAAAGCCATGGCACCGCCGGTAAACACAATGGTCGCGATCCAGCCTAAAGCCGACGGGATTTCATAACCAAAAAAGCTCATGAGGACCATCGCCGCGAAAAGTGCGGCGATACCCAGGCTCCAAACGCGAGTGATCACTTAAAGGAAACCCCTTTGAAGATCCAGCGCTCAATCGAGCTGAACGGGAAATCCTTGCAGCGCTCACTGACTAAAACGTGACGAACCGAGGAGTAAACCGGAAAGACCGGCACTTCTTCTTCGGTCAAAATCTTCTGCGCTTCCGCATAGAGTTTACGGCGCTCTTCTTTGACTAAGCTTTTGCCGCCGGCCGCGACCAGATCGTCATATTTCTTGCTCGCCCAACCGGTGTGGTTGTTGTCGGAAAAGCTGGTCATCAAGGACATGAACGTCGAAGGATCAGGATAATCGGCCAACCAGCCCATGCGATAGATACTCGGCGTATCGTTATGCAGGCGCGACAAATAAACTTTCCACTCTTCATTGGCGATCTCGACCTGGATGCCTAAATTCTTTTTGACCTGCGCCTGTACGTTTTCGGCGATGCGCTGGTGATTTTCATTGGTGTTGAAGGCCAAGGTCACGCGCGGAAATTTGCTTAAGTCCTTGTATCCGGCCTCGGCCAAGAGCTTCTTCGCTTTTTCGAGGTCGAACTTCAAACCGATTTCATTTTCATAGCCGAACATGCCGGTCGGAACCCAGCTGCTTAACGGGGCGTGGCCCGCATTCAGAAGGTCGGTCACTTGCTTGCGGTCGATCGCGTGCGCGAAGGCCTGGCGGACTTTCACGTTATTGAACGGCGGCTTTCGCGTATTGAAACCGTAATAATAGGTCGCCAAACTCGGCTGCTGATGAAACATCGAAAGTTTACGCAGTAGCGGAAGCTCTTTAGCCGGAAGCTCTTGCTGGAAATCAAGCTTGCCCGCTTGCGCCAAGTTAATCGCCGTCGAGAATTCGTTGATCATATAACCCAAGATGTATTTGATCTTGGCTTTCTCGCCGTAATAATTCTCATTGCGCTCAAGCACGATGTTCTTGTCGTGGTCCCAGATTTTCAGTTTGTACGGCCCGAGGGTCACGATGTTGGCGGGATCGGTCCAGCGGTCGCCGAATTTTTCGACGATATCTTTGCGTATGGGAAAAGTGGAATGATGGGTGAGGAGCAGCGGAAAATAGCCCATGGGTTGTTCGAGTTCGACCACCAATTGGCCTTGATCGTTCGCGCGCACTCCGACTTCTTTGAAGTCTTTGATCTTGCCTTGGCTGTACGCGCGAGCGTTTTTCACGTCATACAAAAAGTAAGCGTACTCGGACGCGGTCGCGGGATTGAGCAAACGCTCCCAGCCGTCGATCACATGTTGCGCGCTGAACTCCACGCCGTCGGTCCATTTCACTCCTTTGCGCAGAGTGAAGGTCCAAACTTTAGCGCCTTGGCTGGGCTTCCATTCGGTGGCCAGGCCGGGGATGGTGCCGAGCTCGGGATCGCTCAAATTGTAATCGACCAAACTCTCCATGATGTTAAATTGAATCAGCGACGAAGTAGTGTCGACCGACTTATTCCAATCAAGAGTCGGCGGCTCAACTTGCAAATTGATACGCAAAGTCTCTTTGACGTCCAAACCATACTCGAGCGTGCTCGATTTTTTTACGCAAGCCGTGGTGCCAAGCAGACCACCGGCGAACAAAGCAAGGGCGATGAACGGCAAAACTAGGCGCTCGAATTTCATGAAGTTTCTCCTCGAAAGATCCTACTTTTTCGCAAAGTACGACCAGTCAAGTCAAGGTCATTACAGGATATCTACAGGCTATCCCAAGTTTCGCGAGTCGACGCTCTGGTGGGGATCGGGACGCCCAGGCTCTTCGCCAAAAATGACGCCGATGTGAGGTCTTTGGCGTAAAGACGGCGGTAAAGGGTGTGGTTGCGCACCACCTTTTTCACATAGTTGCGGGTTTCCAGAAACGGAATGTGCTCCACAAATTCATCCGTCTCCAGTTGGCCAAAATTGACAAGCCAGCTCTCCACCCGATGGGGCCCCGCATTGTAGGCCGCGGCGGCCAGCGGCAACTGGCCCTTAAACTTTTGCTGCAAACGCGCCAGATATTGCGCGCCCAAACGAATGTTCAACTCCGGATTGATGAGATCGATGGAATCGACGGCCGCTTCACCCGCGAGTTTGCGCAAGTTGTTGGCCGTATAAGGCATAAGCTGCATCAAACCTTTCGCCCCCACCGGTGAGATCACATCGGGCTTATAAAGGCTTTCCGAGCGCATGATCGCCCACACCCACTCTTCGGGTACGCCGTACTGCTTCGTTGCTTTTTGCACCATCGTTTTAAAAGCCTGCGGGAACATCGACTGCCAAAGGCTGCGGCCACCTTCAAGGCCCAGGCTCTCGCGATCCTTGGCGAAGCTCAGTTCAGCGATCGAGGCCGACCGGTGATAGGAGGAAATGCCTTCGTAAGCCGAAATCAGCTGGCGCAAGTACTGCGGGTTACGCGTGCGCTTTTCGACTTCCCACAATTCCCAGCGCGCAAGATCTTGCTGTCCCAACTCGATTAACTTTTGCGCGACATCGATGCGTGCGCGCAAATTCGGATCCTTGAAAGACGAGGCCTGGATGCCCTCTTCGGGCTCGGATTCCTCAGTGGTAGGAGGATTCTTTACGCCTTCACCTTCTTCGCTCTCGGCGATGTCTTCTTCGCTCTCTTTTTCCTCGTCCGCGCCGCTCGACCCGCCGTTACCCTCGATGGGCATCGCCCTTAGCGAAGCCGGCACGCGGGCTTTCGACTCTTCAAGCTTTGATTTCAAACCTTCAAGCCGGGCCTGCGCCGCAAGCGAGTAATAGGAATACGCGTTCTTCGCGGTGATCGCTTCGAACGCCGTGCGGGCGTCTTCGAATTTCTTCAGGCGGATATTCGACATCCCGATCCAGTAATTCAATCGCTCAAGCAAGCTGTCGGATTTTTTGCGCCTGGAGGTCGCGCTGACCTTCACTTGCTGGAAGCGCTCCAGCGCGCCTTTGAAATCGTTGCGCAGATACTGCAACCAAGCCAAGTGCCACTGCGCATCTTTGCTCAAACCCGAGCGCGGGTTGGCCTTCGCGAATTGTTGGAACTTGCGAACCGCGCCGTCGTAATCCTGAAACTGATAACTGAGATACGCCGCCTGATAAAGCGCCTCACGTCCCTTTTTACTCTTAGGACTTAAAGAATACGCGCGCTCGAAAGCACCGACCGCGGTCTGATATTCGCCGGATCTTGCCGCGGCTTTACCAAGTAACGAAAGATAACCCATGTTGGATTTTTGCTGAGGGTAATAGCGGATCAACAAATTAAGCGCGTCGTCGACCGAGCCTTCGTTCACCAAAAAGTTGGCGAGGATCATATCCAAATTCAGCTTCTGGGCCTCCGTCGCCTTGCCCATAAGCTCAAGGATTTCCTTATGCGCCTTTTCGCTCTCGCCCGCCCACTGCAGGCTTTTCACACGGTCGGAAAAGTCATCCTTGCCCGGTGAACAGGGAAGCTTTTTTTCTTCCAGTTGAACCGCGCGCAGATCTTGGCCCCAGCCGATCACCAAGGCATGGGCCGGGAAGTCCGAATAAAGTTTACGCGCGCGTTTGCAGGCGGCGTCGCTGCGGCCCATTTTAAAATCGGCGACCATGATGCGGTAAAGAACTTCCGGCAGGCGGTATGAATTGCGCCATTTTTTCTCAAGCGGCGTAAGGCGATTGACGGCCTCGTGGAATTTTTTTTGTCTGAGTGCCGCTTCGCCTAAAAAAAACTGCGCCTGGTATTTGAGCTCGCTCGACGCTTGGCTTTGCAGGACCTTCGAAAACTCGGGCTCGGACTCTTTGAATTTCCCCAACTCAAGAAAAACCTGTCCAAGATACCAATGTTTATAAAGCGATAAATAGCCGCCGAGTTCAGGGACCGCCCCAAGATGTTTCTCCGCCACCTCGAATTGCTTTTGCTGAAAAGCCGCAACGCCCTTCTTAAAATCAATGCGAATCGCTTCTTCGGGAAGCGGCAATTGGGCCTGCGTTTGTGACACACAAAACGCGATGAATAAAATGAACGGGATACGTAATGTCAAAAGCGGAGCCTCCTCCATGAAGCATACATAAATTGTAAGCTATTGTCCGACTCGCGGACTAGCCCAGAGTTTTATGAATATCGCGTTTTATTCTTAGGCAAAATTATCGCTCCTGTGATAGCGATTTGTAATGGCGAAAATCAAAACAAGTTACGTGTGTCAGAATTGCGGGGCGCATCGCTCCAAATGGGAAGGCCGCTGTAGTGATTGTGGCGAATGGAACACGTTCGTCGAGGAGAAAACTTCGGCGGCGCCCGCCAAGGGTTGGGTTTCACGTGGCGGGACACCCGGCGCACAAGCCGTGGGCAATATGGACGTTTACAATTTGATCGACACGCCGAGCTTGGATGCCGGGCAAAGAACCTCGACGGGAATCGGAGAGGTCGACCGTGTCCTGGGCGGAGGCCTGGTTAAAGGCAGCTACATTCTTTTGGGAGGAGACCCCGGAATCGGTAAATCCACATTGGTGATGCAGATCGCAGGAGCCTTAGCCCGCCAAAAGGCCGGAGTTCTTTATATCTCGGCCGAAGAAAGTGTGCAGCAAACCGCGTTGCGCGCGAGACGTTTGGGTTTGAAAGACGAGCGCGTCGATTTGGCGGCGGAAAGTTCTTTGGACACCATCATCGAAGTGGCCTTGGAGCGTAAACCCGAAGTCATGATCATCGATTCGATCCAAACCGTTTTCACTTCGGAAGTGGAAAGTGCGCCGGGCTCGGTCTCGCAAGTGCGTGAGTGCGCGGCAAGGCTTTTGAATTTGGCTAAGACCAAGCACATCACCGTGATCTTGATCGGTCACGTCACCAAAGACGGATCGCTTGCCGGCCCGCGCGTGCTTGAGCATATGGTCGATACGGTTTTGGCTTTCGAAGGCGATCATCATCAACAATTCAGATTGCTTCGCGCTTTAAAAAACCGCTTCGGCGCGACCAATGAGCTGGGCGTCTTTCAAATGTCCAACGACGGCTTGCGGGAAGTGCCGAATCCTTCGGAATTCTTTTTGGAAGAGCGGCGTGAAAACCGTTATGGCTCCGCGGTCTTCGCGGCGATGGAAGGAAGCCGGCCCGTATTGTGCGAGATCCAAGCTTTGTCGACGTCTTCTCCGCTCCCGTCCCCGCGCCGCAATTCCATCGGCGTCGACGTGCAGCGCGTGCACATGTTGGCCGCGGTTTTGGAAAAGCACACTTCGACGTCCTTAGCGAACCGCGATTTGTACACCAATGTCGTCGGTGGATTGCGCGTTTCCGAGCCGGCGGTGGATCTTGCTTTAGTGGCGGCTTTGGTTTCGAGTGAACGCCAAGTCGCTCTCCCTGCACAGAGCTGTTTCTTCGGCGAAGTCGGCTTAACCGGCGAAGTGCGCGGCGCAGGCTTGGCCGTTGAGCGCGTGAAGGAAGCGGTAAAACTCGGCTTCAAGCATATCTATCTGCCCGCTTCGAACGAAAAATACCTGGAAGCCAAAGACTATCCGGACGCCACGTTTCACTGGATCAAAGAGGTTGGCCAACTGGAAAATAAATTCGCCGCTCAGGGACGCCCCACCAAAACCTCGCGCGACCCCGAAGTTCCGTTCTAACTTCGCGCGCGAGATGTGGTTTCCGATACTAATCTTGAAGAACTGCGCCCGTAACCATATTCACGTTGTTTTTGAATAGGCTTTTCGGGCTGGAGTCGCCGGGTCCCGAGTTGGGATAAACAAATCCGTAGCCGAGATTGCCGAAATAATTGTCATGAACGCTCACCGTTCCGACAAGGCTTGAAAGATCCACGGCCGTCGCATAGCTCATGCTGCCGATCATCACGTTATTGCCTATTTCGCCGGAAGAGACGAACTCCGTCATCAACCCTTGAGTCGTTCCACCGCTTTGTACCGCCGTATTTCCAACCATGGTGAGAGTGAACGGCCCGCCCGCAAGCTGGGTGTAGTCGCCGTGCGCTCCCGCCTGCATGCCCGCTTGTTCCAGTAAATTGTAACGGATGACGATCGAGTCGCCGCCGTCAACTTGCTGAATAAGATCGCCGCCGGCATTTTTGATCCACGAGTACTCGACAGTCAAACCGCGCCCGCGATTTGAAATTAGGCCTCCCCATACGGTTCCTTGCCCGTTCGCACCGTCGATGATGCAATAGCCGACGTACAGATTTGAAGCGGTCTTTGCGCCGACGATGGCCCCGACCAAAAATTTGGAATTGACGATTCGGGTGTTCGCGGCTTGGCTTTCGACGGACCATCCGCCATTGAGACCGAAATCGTAGCCATCCAAGGTCACGTCATTGCCGGTCACCGTAACTAAACGCCAACTCGAATTCACGCTCACGCCGGCCATCGAAATTGTCGCGGGATTTTTGAGTGTTTTTCCCGCGGGGATGCCAACCGCATAATCCACTCCGGCGACTGGAAACGACGGACGAACTTTGAATCCGGCAAGAAGAGTCGGTTTTTGCCCAGCGGGAGCCGTAATGTCGGGCAAGGTGACGGCAAGTGAAATACCCGTCACATCGGCGCGGCCCGGATCCCCACGCATGGCTAAATTCCCAAGACTTAAAATGGTGGATTGTTCACTTCGAAACGCGTAATTTTGCGCCACAACAACCGCCGCCTTTCCCTGCGGAGTCACCGATACCGTATAAGTATGGGCCGGCACATTTACATTGATTCGAAAGTTATAGGAAACGCCTGCGGAATAAGAAACCGCATTGAGAGCCGAATAGCTCGATCCGTTGCGCGCGTCGATTTGACCCAATGGATTGAAACGAATCGCCACCGCCAAGTCCGAATAGGAGGCGGCCTGGCCTTGCGAAAGGCCGATCACGACATCGGCCTGGTTTTGGCTCGGAACCGCATTAAAATTCAAAGTAAAATTGTCGAGAGAAAATGAATTGTCCGTAAAGCCGGCGACCGTACTTAAGGACATTTGCACAAAGGAGTCGCTGCGATCGAGCTGGCTTAAACTCAATGGCTTCTGACTTTGCAGGCCCGAGCACCCGACGCTCACTAAACAAAATAATAAGATTGAACGATACCCCATTTAGTTTCCCCTTTTGTGTAGCACTGGATTCATCATCGTTTCTCCAGGGCCGTCCTTAAACTGACAAATTTGACGTGTTAAGATGAAGCGTCTCATTTTGAGAGGTTGCTCAATCCTGGACCTGCAAAAGCCGATATGATTTGAGAATGATCACGACATATAGATGGCTGATCCGCTTTCTAGTTTTGAGTTGTATGGTGATCAACGCCGTATTTTTTCTCAATTGCTCGCGCACATCCTTCGACTCGCAAGACACAAATAACGATCCTAAGCTAGGCGGCGGCGGTATCGACGGCAAAATGTATTATAGCTACGGGAACTGCGAGCCTACTAAAATCGACGTCGTGGCAAGCGTCTCCGTTTCGGCTGACTTCAAAAGTGCATGGATGATCAGTGAGGATTGCAAGTCGCTTTCCCGCCCCAGAAACGTCGATGCCAACAAGATCAAAATTTCCGCCGACGACAAATCCTCGCTGATCCTCGAAGGACGCGCATACAGCATCGATGCGTTTAGCGATGGTAAACAAAAAGCTCCCGTAGCGCCGGTTCAATATCCGAATCTTCTCGCTGGATACGCCTTGCGCCCGGCGTGGACCGTGGCGGGTGTGGACTACGCCGTCGGCGTCCCCGCCGGAACCGTATTGAAAGACCCCGCGACGATCAGCATGGCGGGTGTCACACTCAATGCCGCCGGCCATCAGGTGATCGTCACCGGCGACAATGTCGTCTTGAACGGTTATGATTTTTCGCTCAACGGCGGATGGTCGGTGCGGATCAACGGCGCCGCCAATACGCGTATTGTGAACAGTCGCTTCATTGAAACCGCCGCGCAAGCCGATGCGCCGATCTCAACCGATACGGCCGCGACAAATCTTTATGTGGGCTACACGACGATCGATGGCGGCGGGACGGCGGCAAATCCAAACGACGGCTCCTTGATCTCGATGAGCGGCCGCGGTCTGATCACCGAATATTGCTGGCTCAAAAACGCGCCCTCGAACATTTTTAACTTCGGTTTTGGCGGCGCCGGCGCCGGCGGTGAAGCGAAGATTCGCTTCAATCTTGTCGAAGATTCAGGTCGCCGCGGAGGCGGCGGCGGCAATTACCTCATCATCAATTCCGGCTCCTATTCGCACTTCCAAGTCGTCTTCAATACGTCCTATCAGACGCCGGGCCAAACCGGCGCGCAAGGATGGAATGTCGACGCCACGGCCGGAGTGCAAACTGCGGAAATCGGCAACAACGTGATGATCACCACTGCGGCCGGCGCGGCCTCTTACCTCACATCGGTCGGCCCCAATACAGGTGCGGGCGTCGTCCACGACAATTACTTCGACCTTCGGGGCGCCTTCGGCTTCGCCTATCCCGGCACCTCGGCCTTTGCCTCTTACGGACCCAATTTCGACATGATCAACGGTCAAACATTAACGGCCACGCCATGACCATCGACGAAAAGCTTATCCAACAGTGCGATCAAGATATTCGGGCGGGACATCCGCAGCATGCGGCCGAACGGCTGGCAAAATTAAACAGCGCTCAGGTGACGCGCGATTACCGCCTGCCGCTGGCTAAAATTTGCCGGCGCGCCGGACTGACTTCCCTCGGTCTCACCTTGCTCAGCCCTTTGATTCATAGCCCGTTTAAGAGCGAGGCACCCTACACACCCGCCGAACTTGCGGAATATTCCGTTTTACTTATGCGTGCCGGGGCCGTTGCCGAAGCCGTCGAGAAATTGAAGCAAGTCGATATTTCCCAAGCTCCTGAAGCGCTTTTGTATCAGGCCTACGGTTTATTTTTGAATTGGGAATTTAAAGAAGCTGTCCCCGTGCTCGAACAATATCTGACGACCCCGCTTCCGGAATATGAGGCCTTGGTCGCCAAAGCGAATCTCGCTTTCGCCCTGGTGGAAGAGCAAAGACACCCATCCGTTCTAAGCCTGACGGAAGAAATTATCGGCGCGGGAGATTCCACGAAGCATCAGCAGCTCCGGGGCACTTGCCATTCGCTTCGCGCCCAGGTGTTCATTCAAGAACGTCATTTTTCCCAAGCGCGCGCCGAACTGGAAAGTGCCCGCCGGCTTTATGATTTGGCCGACACGAATGACCATTTCCTGCTGACGAAATGGAATTTAATTCTGCAAGGCTTGGAGTCAAAATCCACGCGGCCCTTTGCCGATTTAAAAAAAATGGCGGCTAAATTTCACGACTGGGAGGCTTGTCGTGAAGCCGATCTGTACTCATTGCTGATCGATTTTTCGCGCGGCCGCTTTGTTCATCTTTATTTTGGATCGCCCTTCGCCGGCTTTCGTAAACGCATGTTGGCCGAATTGGGCAGCCTTCCCAGTCAGCCCATGTATGTGCTTGGTCCGAAGTCGGCGCCGCGCTTTGATCTGCGCACCGGCCAAGTCGACGGCGCAACGGCGTTGAACTCCGGAAAAAAAATCCATCAGTTATTGCAAGTGCTCTTAACTGATTTCTACCGGCCTTTAAGAATCGGCGGCCTTTTTGCCCAGATGTTTCCCGACGAGCAGTTCGACATTTCCTCGTCGCCAGGCCGCGTGCACCAGATTTTACGGCGTACGCGGACGTGGATGAAGGAAAACCAGATCCCGGCAGTGATCGATGAGACGGACGAGTACTACTCATTAAAGCTTGCGGGAAACTTTTCGTTTCGCATTCCGCTCGACTTCAAGCGTGTGGATCCCCATGAAAGTCAGTTCGAACGCTTAATGGCGGTTTGCGGTGAAAATCCATTTTCAATGAAGGAAGCTTGCACCCGCCTCGGCATTTCGGAAGCCACACTACAACGTTTGATTAAAGCCGGCCTTAAAGAAGGGCGGATCGAGGACGCGGGGAAGATGAATCGCACGCGTCTTTATCGCTTGAAGCCGCGCAACGCGGCCGAAATCAAAGCCTCTTAGAGACGAACCCGAGCAATCGCTTTGTGCCACTCGCCGAGCTTGGATTTTCTGCCCTTGGTGTTCATCACCGGCTTAAATTCTTTTTCGAGCGTCCACACTTTTTTGATTTCCGCTTGGTCTCTCCAAAAACCGCAGCCTAGTCCGGCCAAGAACGCCGCACCAAGGACGGTGCTTTCGGTTTGCCATGGACGCTGAACAATTTGTCCCAGAAAATCCGCCTGCAATTGCATCAACAAATTGTTTTTGACCGCGCCGCCATCGACACGCACCGCGCCCATCTTGCGGCCCAAATCTTTTTCCATCGCCAGCAGAATATCGACATTCTGCAAGGCCATTGCTTCCAAAGTCGCGCGCGCTATGTGCGAGCGGGAACTCCCTCGGGTCATGCCGACGATCGCGGCGCGCGCTTCTGGATCCCAATAGGGCGCGCCCAAACCCACAAATGCCGGCACCATGTAGACGCCACCCGTGTTAGCCACTTCTTCAGCCAACTTCTCGATCTCGGAGCTGGATTTGATAAATTGCATTTGATCACGCAACCATTGCACGGCGGCACCGCAAATGAACGCCCCGCCTTCCAAGGCATACGTTAATTTTTTCTCTCCGCGAAGCTTCCAAGCAATGGTCGTCAGCAATCCGGACTTAGAAGACACCATCTTCGCGCCGGTGTTCATCAATAAAAACGATCCGGTACCGAACGTGCATTTGCTGTAGCCGACTTCGAAACAAGTTTGGCCAAATAACGCCGATTGCTGATCGCCCGCGATACCTGTGATCGGAACGCCGTCCGGCAGTCCCGGGATGTCTGTGGTGACCCCGAATTCGGCGTTGGATGCGCAAATTTCCGCCAGTGCTCCCCGCGGCACGGCAAAAATCTTCAGCAATTCAGGATCCCATTCGCCTTTGGCGATATTCATCAGCTGGGTACGCGAAGCATTCGAGACGTCGGTCTTAAAACTTGTGCCCGCGCTCAAGCGCCACAGCAAAAACGAATCGATCGTGCCCAGCCGCAAAGAGCCCTTCTTGGCAAGCTCGCGCAAACCTTTAACGTTCTCAAGCATCCAGCGCATTTTGCTGGCCGAAAAGTACGGGTCGACGATCAAGCCGGTTTTTTTCTTGATGGTTTTCGCCTGAGCACTTTTCTTAAGCTTATTGCAGAAGTCCGTGGTGCGGCGGCATTGCCAAACGATGGCGTTGTAAAGCGGCTTTCCATTCTGTGCATCCCAAGCGACGATGGTCTCACGTTGATTGGTGATCCCAATCCCCGCGATTTGCTCGCCCTTAATATTGGCTTTCGCCAAAGCTTGGCCGATTCCGTGAACCACGCTCTTCCAGATCAGTTCGGGATCATGCTCCACCCATCCGGGCTGAGGGTAGATCTGCGGATGCTCCTGACTGCTGGAGGCCACCACGTGGGCGCTGTGATTGAGTATGCACACTCGGGTGCCGGTCGTTCCTTGATCGAGGGCGAGAATAAATCTTTCCATTCGCTCAAAATAGACAAAGCAATCGTTTTTGAAAACAAAAAACCGGGTTATTGTACGAAGTTATGAAGGGCCTATTTCAAATCAAACCGGATGAAATCATAGCGCGGCTGCTCGGATCCGACCGCGAGACCTTGCTTTATAAGCTTTTGCCGCACTTCTTCCTTGAATTGATGAAAACCTATTTCCGCGTGCATGTGGAAGGCGCCCAGCATTTGCCTAAGCGCGGGCCGGCGATCATTACTCCCAATCACTCAGGGGTTTCAGGCTTCGACGCGATGGTTTTGCATCACGAGATCATCCGCGCGTGCAAACGCTATCCGCGCGTGCTGACGCATCACCTTTGGTTTCTCAACAAAACGACGGCGATCCCGGCCCAAAAATTGGGCTTCGTGGAAGCCACGACCGAAAACGGCATGAAGGCGCTCAAGAAAAAGCAGCTCGTGGTCTTATTCCCCGAAGGCGAGTACGGGAATTTCAAGCCCTCCTCGCGCGCTTATCAGTTGCAAGAGTTCAAACGCGGTTTCGTGCGCATGGCTTTAGCGAACAATGCGCCGATCATACCCACATTGATCATCGGCGCGGAAGAAACGCATGTGAACCTCAGCCGTCTGAAGCTGACCAAATTTTTCCGCGGGGTCATTCTGCCCATCCCACTCAATGTGATTCCCTTGCCTTCAAAATGGCGCATTATTTTTATGGAGCCGATTCATCTTCCTTACAAAAAGGACGCGGCGAACGATCGCGAATTGGTGCGCGAACTCAGCGAAGAAATCCAAGAGAAGATGCAAGAGCGGATGAATGCGGAACTCAAGAAGCGCGGCTCGGTGTTTTTGTGACTCTACTTTCCATCTTACTCGCGTCCGGTTTCCAGGTCGGCTTCATCCAAGACTATAACGTGACCAATCAGGCTGAAACGTCATCGGGCCGTGTCAAAGTCCGCGTTGTGCAAGCCCGGCATAAGCAGGCCGAACTCAGAATCTCGATTTATGAATTTCCCACCAAGCAAGCCGCGATGGAGTCGGCTAAGCTCAATGAGGCCCAACTGCTCTCGATTTATGAGGCTCGCCCCGAAAGCTATTTTTCGATGATCACAAGAGCAATCAATTGTCCGAAAAAATATCTCCCTCAAAGAGAAGAAGTTGTGGACGCAAGCGGACCTGCCGTTTTTTCGCTGTACGCCAATAGCCGTAACACCTTTGGTGCCTGCACCCAAAATACCGCCACAAAACGTGCCGCCGTCGCTACCCTTGTGTGCAAAACAAATTTTATTGAGATAAAAAAATTCGCGCCGGCTGAAAGCTGGACGAAAAAGGATTTGGACGAACTCCGCTCACTCAGTTGCGCGCGTTAGCGGAAAAGGCCGAAAGCACCGACTCCAAACGCAAAACCTCATTCGGATACCGTTCAGCCACGTCATTCTCGCCCTTTGGGTCCGACCTCAGATCGAAAAGTTTTCTGCGATTGTCGGCAAACGAAATAAGCTGCCATCTGGAATCAAAAACCGCCGCCGAATCGTTTCCCAGCGCGAACTGATATTTCGCTTTCCGCCAAAATGGCTGCCCCTTCAAAAGCGGAACTAAGCTTTGGCCTTCGACGTTTGCGCGCGGAGCGAGGCCCACCAAATCGAGCACCGTGGGCACGAGATCTATGCCAAACACGGGTACGGAAACGCGCCTGCTCGCGGTTCCCGGCACTTTTACGATCAAAGGTACATGCAGTTGATTGCGGAATGGCGTCCGGTGAAAAAAATCCCCGTGCTCTCCGAAAGCCTCGCCGTGATCGGAGGTAACGATAATGATCGAATTGTCGAAAAGTTCCTCTTGCTTCAAGAGCTCGAAAAGCAACTTTAGTTTACTATCGAGCGCATATAGGCCGCCGTCATAAAGCAAACATAACCTCGCCACATCGGACGAGGATTTCAGATCGAACTGTCCCAGCCAAGCGCGATGCACTTTGGACCATGATCCGCTGCTCTTGAGAAGTCTTACCTCCGCGGCCGTTTCAATCGCTTTCTTGCGCGATTCGACATTGTAGCGAGCGACAAACTTCGCAGAAGGCTGATAGGGGTCATGCGCGGCATAGGTGTGCATAAATATAAAACTCGGTTGAGTCTTTACCAGTTGAAGAAACCGGTGCAATTCGCCTAAATCCTTAGCGTCGCCATCCCCATTCATCAAAATATCAAGATGGGAGCCGTGCAAGCTGCCAAAGCCGCGTGCCATGCCGGCCGGAATCGACAACTGCTGATCGTTAAGAGACGCCGACCAGAATGTGGCATATCCCGCGGTCGCCAGGTACTCCGCAAGAGTGAGGATTTCATTTCCCAATTGTCGAGTTGTTCTTTGTCCTTCGCGGTCATCGATCACTAGCCGGTGAGTTTGAGGTGACACTCCCGTGAGCATTGAAAAATGCGATGGCAATGTGTAAGCGGCGGCCGAACTCGCATTATCGAAGGTCACGTTCTCACGGCCAAAACCTTCCAAGAACGGCATAGTCGGCCGCGAATAACCATAAAGTTCGAGATGATCGGCCGCAACGGTATCAAGGGATATCAAAATGACGTTGAGAGGCGCCGGTTTTTTGATGCCGACGGAGCCGCATCCAGCCAAAAAGAATAGAATAAAAAGATAAGGGATGCGGGCTTTCATTTTCAGATAAAAACTTACCCGGCCGAGAACTTGAATGCAAATTCCGAATTCGAAACAATCCAGGCGTCTCAAAATGATTACTTTGCGGCTTTCCATTTCTATTCCCGGCCATTTGTATAAACTGATTCCGTCCCAACCAGGAGTCGTTCATGTCGAATGCCGCCCGCCAACAGTCGCTGGTCTTTAAAAATATTTACGAGTTTTCCGACCCCTCGGGCATCCTGCTCGCCGCCAAAGTTCCACCGCTCGGCTCCGTCGATCTCTATAACGGCACCGCCGTCATCGTGCGGCCTAACCAATGCGCCATCTTCATCTATAAAGGACAGATCGCCGACGTGCTCGGCGCCGGCACTCACTACGTCAACACCGAAAACGTTCCCGTAATCACCCGCCTCGCCAATTGGCGCTTCGGTTTTGAAAGTCCGCTGCGCGCCGAACTTTATTATTTGTCCGGACAAGAATTTACGGCGCGCAGATGGGGAAGCGCGCAACCCTTCCTCGCCAACATCGATAAGCTGGGACCGGTACCCTTCCGCGCATACGGCACTTACAATTTTGCGATCAACAATCCGAAAGCCTTCTTCATGAAACTCGTCGGCTCGCGCACCACCTACAGCGTCGCGGACCTCGAAGATTTTGTGCAGGCACAAGTGCTTGAACTTTTGCCGCAGGCTTTTTCGCAATTCACTAAGATCGAACAGATCGCGACGGCCCATTCGCAGCTCTCGAAATGGATCGAAGAGAAGACCGCCCCTCTACTGCAGCCTTACGGTATAGCTTTACGCCAGGTCCAAGTTCTCTCGGCACTGCCTTCACAAGAGGTCTTGCAGGCGATCGAATCAAGGACCGCAATCCAGATGGTGGGCTCGCAAGAACAGTACCTGATGTACAAAGCCGCCAACGCGCTCGGCAATGCCGGCTCCCCCGGCGGCGGCGACCCAATGCAGATTCTGATGGGCATGATGCTCAGCCGCGGCGTCGCCGGAGCGCCCAATAGCCCGCGCGATCAACATTTTTGCGCCTGTCCAAAATGCTCGGCGCAAAATTCGACCGACGCTAAATTTTGTTCCGATTGTGGAGGAAAATTCTAATGGCATTTCCCGTCATTTGTCCCAGTTGTGGAGCTCCAAGCGGTCCCTCGGTCGGTATGTGCCCCTACTGCAAAACCAGCTTGAGCGCACCATCGCCCGATTCGGCATCGGTCGCCGAACTTCAACGCATGTATTCCGAAGGCAAAGTCGAACGCTGCCTGCCGCTGGCCAATCAAATCTATCAGGGCAAACCCGAGCTGAAAAAAGATTTGGCCTTCATGCTCCTTTACGCCAAAATTTTGTTGGATTGCGAAGCCCCGTCGAGCCGCGTGCGCGCGATCATGGCTGAAATCTACGTTCATTATCCGCAGCAAGCCGAGATCATGAGTTTCATCGAGATTCTGGAGGCGCGCCTGATGTTGAAAAAAGGCGTAAACGACTCCGGCGAGATGATGTTAAAAAATGTCCTGCGCAGCCAACCCGAAAATTTTCACGCCAATTTCTTCTTGGGCGCGCACTACTTTTGGACCGATAATCAGCCGCTGCTGGCTTTGCC
>CAZVOP010000072.1:0-16531 GCA_964628445.1 uncultured Pseudobdellovibrionaceae bacterium
GTTCGACTGCTTGGCCAATCCTTCGACGGTTTGATCGTTCAAACCCAAATTCAAAATCGTGTCCATCATCCCCGGCATCGAAGCGCGGGCGCCCGAGCGCACGCTCACCAACAAAGGTGATGCGACATCGCCGAACTTTTTGCCCAGCAGTTTTTCAACTTGCGCCATCGTTTCTAAAACTTTGCTCTTCAAAGCCTCGGGCAATTTTTCGCCGTTGTCGTAAAACACTTGGCACATTTCGGTCGAGATCGTGAAGCCCGGGGGCACCGGCAGGCCAAGCGAGGTCATTTCAGCCAGATTGGCGCCTTTGCCGCCGAGGATATTCTTCATCCCCGCATTGCCTTCCGATTTTCCGGCAGAGAAGAAGTACACAAACTTTTCCGGCATCTTCGCAGTCGTCTTCACTTGGATTCCTTCAACTTGCTTCATATGGCGTACCCCCATGTTTTGGGTACGCCGTTCCCGATCGGGAACGGCGTACCTTAGAAATTAGCGAGTTTGTCTTTCACGTAAGCGCCGAGTTGATCGACGCTAACGCGGTCTTGAGTCATCTTGTCACGATGGCGAACGGTCACTTTTTTGTCGTCTATACTTTCAAAGTCGACGGTCACGCACAAAGGCGTTCCGATTTCATCCTGGCGGCGGTAGCGTTTACCGATCGATTGGGATTCGTCGTAATCGGCATCGTAATCGCGCGCCAAATCGTCACGCAACTTCATCGCCATCTCTTGCAGCGGTGCTTTTTTCGAAAGCGGCAAGAAGGCGACCGAGACCGGTGCGAACTCGGGCTTAAAGCCCATCACGATGCGAACATCGCCTTCCGCTTCGCCGGGAGCGGCCTCCGTTTTCTCTTCACGGTAGACATCGCAAAGCATCGCGAGTGCTAAGCGATCACAGCCCACGGCGGTTTCGATAACATACGGGATGTATTTTTCCTTGGAAGCTTCGTCGAAATACTCGAGCTTCTTGCCGGAAAACTTCTGGTGCTGCGACAAATCGAAATCCGAGCGGTTGTGAATCCCTTCAACTTCATTCCAGCCGAAAGGAAATTCATATTCCACGTCGACCGCGGCTTTCGCGTAATGCGCCAGCTTTTCATGCGGCTTAAAACGCAATTTTTCGTCGCGGATTCCGATGCGGCTGTAAAACGCGCGGCGCTCGTCTCTCCACTTCTCGTACCACTCGGCGTCGGTTCCGGGCTTAACGAAATATTGCATTTCCATTTGTTCAAACTCGCGCGTGCGGAAAGTGAAATTGCCCGGCGTGATTTCGTTACGAAACGACTTACCGATTTGCGCGATCCCGAACGGAATTTTTTTGCGCATCGAAGTCGCGACGTTTTCGAAATTCACGAAAATCCCTTGCGCGGTTTCGGGGCGCAAGTAAACGACGTTCGCATCTTCCTCAACCGGACCCATAAAGGTCTTGAACATCAAATTGAAGTTGCGCGGCTCGGTCACATCGGTTGAACCGCACGACGGGCAAGTCACTTTGCCATCGACCAAAGCGGTGTCCGAGCGAAAACGGTTACGGCACTTCTTGCAGTCGACCAAAGGATCTGAAAATCCATCCACGTGGCCGGAGGCTTTCCACACCATCGGGTGCATCAAAATCGAAGCATCCAAGCCCACGATGTCCTGCCTGCGGGTCATGGCTTTCCACCACGCCATTTTCACTTTGATTTTGTAGTTGGCGCCAAGCGGCCCGTAATCCCAGCAGGAGTTGAGCCCACCGTACACTTCACTGCTCTGGAATATAAATCCGCGGCGCTTGCAAAGCGAAACAAGAGTGGACAAATCTTCGAGATATTTCACCTGCATGAGAAACTCCGATGTGAGATCCCATGAGGGTTACAACTTCGCGCAATAACTGTCAATTTTTACGGTTAGCCGGAGGCCTTGTCGCCGCGCCATTGACTCTGAATGGCGTCGTAGGCCGCGGTCATAAATGCTTTGGACTTCTCGTCGACGCGCGACAAAGAATCCTTGTAGCCACTCTCAACACTTTCTTGACTTGAACCGGCGGGAACTCCGAGCACTTCAAAAGCGTCCCACGATTCACCGTTGTAATTGAAAATGACGTTCAACGGGCGCTCGGCTTTTGAGTTGATCGGTGTCACATTATCGGGCGGCATCGCGCCCTCCAGTTCACTGGCCGTCTTCGCGTAATCTTTGCCCGAAGCCGCTTTAGGACCGCTCTTTCCGCTCAGGCGCAAACGCATGCCCTTACGCGGTCTCCGGCGTATAAAGAACAGTACGGCCGCGGCCATAAATGCCGCGTAATACATCATGAACTCTTTAGGTTGCACTTAAGAAAAGTCTAACAGTTTGACCCTAAAAAAGATATGACCAGGCCCTTAGCCTCAAGGAGCGGTAAATCATGAATCCATTCCAACAACAGGCCGGAATCCCCGGCGTAAAACACATCATAGCCGTTGGTTCAGGAAAAGGCGGCGTCGGTAAAAGCACAGTCGCGGTGAACTTGGCGGTAGCCTTGGAAAGACGCGGGCTGAAAGTCGGGCTGCTCGACGCCGACATTTACGGACCCAGTATTCCACGTATGCTCGGGGCCGCGAGCCAGCGCCCGGAAGTGAACGACAAACATCGCATCCAACCGATCGTTCGTTATGGAATCAAGACCATGAGCCTGGGCTACTTGGTGGACGAAGGTGTCGCCGCCGTTTGGCGAGGTCCGATGTTGTTCAAAGCCATGGAGCAATTTTTCCGCGATGTCAGCTGGGGCCAACTCGATTATCTGGTGATCGATCTTCCGCCCGGTACCGGCGATGTGGTTTTGACTATGGCGCAAAAAGTGCCTGTCGACGGCGCGGTCGTGGTCACCACTCCACAAAATGTGGCGCTGGCCGATGCGAAAAAAGCGATGGATATGTTTGAGCGCACGAATGTGCCCTTACTCGGCGTGGTCGAAAATATGGCTTATTTGAAAACTGAAAACGGCGAGAGACTGCAGCTTTTCCCGAAGGGCGAATTAGACGTTTATCTCGATGTGAAAAAGATAAAAAAATTGGCGCAGATTGCCTTTCATCCCGAAGTCGGCACCGCCAGCGAAGCGGGAATGCCGCTGATTGAAGCTCACTCCGGTGATGAGGCGACAAAATCGTTTGAAGAACTCGCCGCCCAGGTCGAAGCCGCGGTCCAGAAGTTAGCTGCAGCCGGTCCGCGTCCTCCCGCGGAGCCCGCACTCCCCTAATTTCTTTTGCGCAATCCAAAGGAACATGCTGCACTTATAGCTGCATGACGCTTTGGAGGATGACATGAAAGTTTTGATCGCTTTTCTCGCATTCAATATGTATGTCGCACACGCCGATAAAATCGGCGACACCAACGGCAATACTCAAGCTCCGGCGATCAAAGCCTCCACTCCCGCTGCACACGTCGAGGAAGCCGAAGCCGGTGAAGACGATGTGCAAGTGGCCTCAGCCGATTCGCAAAGTGTCGCGCAAATCACCGCCCGCACGACCCACGGCTATTCATGGAGAAACACGCAGGCCATATTGATGGGAATGCACAAAATCGACTGCCGGCTTGGCGGTATCAACGCTAAAACCGCGGCGATCCCGGCACTCTCGAGCGTGGGCTTTTGCAACCAACTGGCCACGGGCAAAAAAATCAGCTCCTATCCGGCCGGCTCGGTTTGGGTTTTCACCAATGGCCGCCATGGCAACACGGCCGTCAAACTTAAAGACGGAACGTTTTATGACAATCGTAAGATGAGCGCTCCTCCCGCCGCGCGCGGAAAGCTTGCGGCAATCATGGTCCCCGGCTGCGGTAAGAAAGTGAAGAAGTGCGGAGAGTTTGAAGTGAAAATGAAAGACGCCGCGCAAGGGAATCAAGAGCCCATTCAGATGGCCGAAGCCGGTCCGTCGGCAGCCCGGTTAGCTGCCGAACAAATGTGCGGTTACAAGTTGGCCGCCCAGGACATCATGGCTTTCAACGAGTGCGTCGACAGCAAAATGGCCCACTAACCGCTTATAAAAACGACCCAAGCGCGGCCAACGAAAGCCCTATTTAGCCGCGAATTGACGCTTTAAAAGCCAACATATCGGCACCGGCACCACAAAATCTCAATTCAATACAACGCATTGATATCTTTGAGATTTTGTCAAAATCATCTCGCATAATGCTGCGCAGCATAATAGACTGATTTCAGGAGTACGGAAGGGGGACAGATGATGTCCAAAATACCAAAGGAATGGTTGCTCGATCCGCCCCCGAAGTAGCGGGGTGACCGAAGAGCAAAATCATTTCAATAACGTTTTCTCAGGGAGGTATCGAGAGACGTATGTAATGGTTGTTTTCTTCCTTTGCTAAGGGCAAACCGCGTGAAAACGTGGGACGCAAAACAAACGGGGCTAAAATCCGAGAGGATGATGCCGGCCGGGTTGCCAGAGGACTGGGCCTAGCAGCTTTACGGGAAGGTAACGACTGATAGGCCCGCGTAAGGGACGACGCGGGTTTATTTTTTTCTGCCGAAAGATTTCTCACCGACTCTTTTCGAAACGATTTGCTGGATGACCTTTAGACAGTGAATCAATCCTAATCACTCAACTCAAATTTAGACATCAAAACCGGGCTCAGCCGTTTGCATTCTTATATTTCCAGGGAACGTGGGGGTATGTGAATGATGGGTTTACGGCAAAGCTTATGTTTAGTGGTTCTGTGTTCCGCGCTTTGCGCCTGTGGCGCGACAAAATTCTCCGATGCTTCCGGAGGCGTCGCCAATCTACAATCGGCCAGTGATGATGACGGCTCGGTCAACACAACCGGCGGACCGGCAATAGACGATCTTATAGACAATCCGGTCCTCGCTGACGACTACGCATGCGGGCGCAATAAGGTTTTGATCTGCCACGTGCCCCCGGGCAATCCAGCAGCGGCACAAACTCTTTGCATCAGCCATTGCGCCGTCGACCAACATATTCGCGAGCACGAGCGCGACAACAGTCACGACACCCTCGGCGCCTGCCCGACTCAACCTATGGACTAGGCTGAGCCACGCCTAACCGGTAAGTATTTCAGAGGGACAAGCTCTCCTCCTCTTATATTTTTTCTGAAATCAAAACGGGGGTGGATTTTGGTTCCCTCTTTCGTTTGTTGCCATTTTCGATACACGAGCCTATTTCGTAAGGGCATGCAGAACTTTATCGGCGAGTGGATGTACCGCAAATGGGAAAAACTTTTCAGCCAACATATCCCGCTGGGCCCCAGGATTTACGGCAGCACCTTCATCGCTGTTCTTGCCTTCAGTCTCACGTGGACATTTTTTGATCGCACCGGAACTTATTTTTCGTTAATCGTCATTTTTTCCGTGATCGCCATTTCACTTTTCGCAGGCAACCGCTTGGCCCTCTTTTATGCCGTGGCCTTGAGTCTTGCGGGGGACTACTTCTTCATCGAGCCTATCGGCAGTGTTTTTGAATCCGAAAAATCAGTGGAGCATTTTATCATTGTCGTCGTGGCCTCGTCGATGACCGCCTTCTTGGTGGGATCGCTTCGCAGTGCCTTTACCAGACTCGCACTCGCCAAGCGCGAAGCCGACGAGGCCACCAAAGATGCGCGGCAAGCCTCCGTGCAAATGGAGAGAGTTTTAGCTTTGGTCTCGCACGATTTGCGCAATCCCCTCGCCACCGCGAAAATGGCGTCGCAGCTGCTTTTAGAAAAGCCGAACCGGGTCGAGCGGCAAAGTTTTCTGGCGATGATTTCACGTAACCTGGATCGCGCGGACGATTTGATCCAGTCGCTGCTCGACGTGGCCAGTATCCGCAAAGGCATGTCCATACCGCTTCAATTTCAGCATTGCGATTTGCGCTCCCAAGTCAGCCATCTCGTCGAAGAATTGTCGCTTGGCCATGCCGGACGCATCGTCCTTATCGCCAATGAGCCGATATGGGGCTTGTGGGGATCGGATGGAATCCGCCGCGGCGTTGAGAATTTGATTACGAACGCGCTTAAGTACGGCAGCCCCGATTTTCCGATCACCGTGAATCTCTCGCGCAATAAAAAAAATGAAGCGATATTGTCGGTGCATAATCACGGCAATGAAATCGCCGCCGAGGATCAGGCCAGGCTATTTGATTCCTTTCATCGTGCCGAGAGCGCCGAGAAAAGCTCGCGGCGAGGCTGGGGACTTGGCTTGGCGGTCGTTAGGGCCGTCGCGGACGCACATGGTGGAACCATCACTGTGGAAAGCGGCACCGGCGCCGGAACGAATTTTATTCTGACTTTACCCGGCCATCAGGACACTAAGAACTGTGATAAACAGTTGTCGCCGGCTTAGCTGAAGTGACGCGCGCGCATCACTCTGGAATCAACAAACGCTCACCGGCCATCACACGATAATTAATTTTCACATTATTGGCCTTCGCTATTTCACCAAGGCTTTTGCCGTACTTTTTCGAAACGTCGTAGAGAGTTTCCCCGCGGCGGACAAGATGGCGCTTGGCGCTCATCGCAGCGACCTTGCGCGATTGCTTCGGCAATTCTTTGGCTATGGCGCGAGCTTTAGCCGAATTGCGATTCGGCCGGAAAGAGGCCAGCGCCAGCGATTGGCGTTTACCGATCGAGCCGGCATTCTTTGGAGTCGCGCGGGGACGAACGCGGATTTTTTGACCTTTGCGAACGATGGTGCGGTTGCCCAGTTTATTTAAGCGCAATAGATCCGCAATATTGAGACCGTAACGGCGCGCGATCAAAGTCAAATTTTCTCCGCGGCGAACAATGTGGAATTCGGTTTCACGCGTGTCGACGGCTACCGCGGGCTGAGGTCCTTTGCGCGCGGACGAAGGAGCACGGTCGTCATCCATGACATACTGGATGCCGTCGCCGCCCGGATCGGCGACTTTAAGGGTGCGGCCGACTCTCAACAACGTGCGGTTTGAAAGATCGTTCAAGCGGCGAATTTGCGAAACCGTCGTCTTGTGCTTACGCGCGATCGTCGAAAGCGTGTCGCCGCGTCGGATGCGGTAGTAAAAATAATCCGCGACCATAACTTTGGGTTGCGAGGTCACGCTCATCGACAATGCGGCCAGCGCATCGGAAGCCCGGCCGACGGGAATACGCACGACGGTTTCATTACCGCGCGCTATCGGAACGAAGTCGGTGCGAAATTTCGGATTGAGCAATTTCAATTCTTCCGGATCGACGTTCAAATTCGAAGCGAGTTTCGAAATGCTGATCGGACTTTGCAAGGCGACGGTGTCATACGACAAGGGGTCTTGATACTGAATTTCAGTGAAACCGTATTTCTGGGGATTCTTCGCGATCAAAACCGCGGCGATAAACTTAGGCACGTAATTGCGGGTTTCGGCCGGAAGAGCCCGCCGCTTTTTCAACAAAGCCCAAAAATCTTTGGTGTAGTATTTGGCCACGGCCCGCTTCACGCGGTTTTCACCGACATTGTAAGCGGCCATCGACAAATGCCAGCTGCCGAGCAAGTTGTGCAAAGCCTTAAAATATTCGGCCGCTGCACGCGTGGAAAGCACCGGATCGCGGCGCTCATCGGTGAATGTGTCGATCTGAAGGCCGAAGCGTTTACCCGTGCCGCGGATAAACTGCCAGTATCCCACCGCGTTGGCGCGCGAGTGCGCGCGCGGGCTAAAGCCCGATTCGATCAAAGCGATATACACAAGATCTTCAGGCAAACCGTTCTCACGCAAAACGTTTTTCATCATCGGAAGGTAGCGTCCCGAGCGCGAAAGATATTGCTCCATGTAAGAACGGCCGCGTCCTTGAAAATAATTAATCCATTTTTGTACGTATTCGTTTTGGTCTAACGCGATTTCGCCATAGGCGCTCTGGTAGGGCTGCTCGATGTTTTTCTCAACGTCCTCGGACGAAACTTCGTTCTCCGGAATAGCGGCGCGTGATGCCTCTTTCATGGCTTCGCCTTCGATGTTTTTATCATCGAGGTTTTTCTTTCTTGGACCCGAGCAGGCGGTCAGCAAAACAAGGCTCGAGACCAAAAGTCCACGGAACTTCAACGGCATTACGCTCTCCTTAGCTATTGAAATAGCTTAGCGTGCCGTGGCTTTGGCGTCTACCCACATCGGCTCAGAAAGAGACACTTTGGACCCCTCCAGAAGCTTATAGATCAACCAGTTACGCAAGATGGCCTTCACGTAAAAACTGGTCTCATCCCACGGCAATTCATCGATCCATAGCTCGACCTCGGGGGCCGAGGTTTTAAGCGTTTCAAGTGGACTTAGGTCCTTACGCGCGGCCAGCCATTTTTTTATACGTCCCGGCCCGGTGTTGTAACTGGCCAGCGCCAACGGCACGTTGCCGCCGAAACTTTTGATCAAGCGCGACAGGTAAACCGCGCCCAGCTTGATGTTGATGTCGGGATTAAGCAATGATTCGGTGCCGTAATCTTTAATTTTAAATTCACGCGCCAGTTCGAGAGCGGTCGCCGGCATCAATTGCATCAGACCCAAGGCGTTCGAAGGGCTTTTGACGTCCGGCCGAAATGAACTCTCTTGCCGGATCAACGATAAAATCCATTCCGAGCCCACACCGGTCGAGCGCGCTTCCCGCGATATCCACGGCAAATATTCATCCGGAAAAATAATCTTCAGAAGCGGTGTTTGCAGTAACGACGGATCATCTTCAAAAACGCTATTCATCAATTGCATCGCCAGATCGTAGCGCAAAGTCGCCGCCCAATATTTCGCGCGCACCAGCTTTTCTTCGTTGGACTGGGGCTCAGGCAAACTATCCAGTTCCTTTTCCCCCTCTTTAAACCACCCCGCCTTGAGCAAAATCCCTAAGCGCTCCCAAGCCAAGCGTTCACTTTCAAGCAAGCGTAAGTCGGCCTTTACCGCGACGACTTTTTTCCCGAGTTCGATGACCCCGCCGTTCAATTCGCCCTTCGCGCGCAAACCGTAATAAGAGAGCGGATATTTGGCGATCAAGGGCTCGGCATGAACGGCCGCCTTCGCCGGATCGATTTTTTGCTGCGCCCGCCACTGCCAGTAAAGCGCGCGGTATTCGAAATCCCTGCCGGCGCTTAATGCCAACAGTCGCTCGAAGTAGGCTGCCGCCTGCGGATATTTTTTGCGCCGGTAATCCAAAAGTCCCAAGCGGAAAGTCGCTTCGGCGGCTTCATTCGTTCCCGCATGCTGTTTCAGCAATTTTTCAAAATGCTCTTGGGCATCGTTATACTCGCCACTGGCCACGGCGGCCTCACCGGCAAGCAATAAAACTTTGGTGCTCTCAGCTTGACCGATTAATTTCTCATAGCCTTTTTCCGCCAAGTTAAGGGCGTCGGCGTAATTTCCGCGCACATATGCATTGTTCGCCCAGCGGTAAATCCTGGTGCCGTCGGCCTTGACCATCTCCTTCACGATCGTCTCGCGTACATGACGGAATTTTTCATCGGAGCGCGCCGAAAGACTCAAATAGATTTCGAGGATGCGGTCCGAAGCTTCCGCCGAACGCTTGCTGCCGGGAAACTTTTGGATCAGCTCGACGCCGTCTTCAATCGTGGAAACATAGTCTTGCGATTCGTATGAGCGGATCATGCGCGCGTAAATTTCTTTTTCTTGGTCGCTCAAACCAAGGTCGTCGCTCGCCTTCACGATCGTCGGCGCGGCTTTCGGCGCGGCCTTCTTTCCGAGTAAAGTGGAGCGAATGGAATCGACGCGAGTGCGCAACTCACTGCTTTCCTTTTCATTCAGTGAGCGCAGTAAAAAATCTTGCGCGGCGCCCAGATTCTGTTCGATAAAAGCCAGCTCGCCGGCCCACCGATAAGTGTTGGCGCGGTCTTCAAGGGTCAGCCAGGATTTGATCTGGCTCAAACGATCGAGAGTTTTCCATGCGGCATTGCGGTCCGATTTAGACTGAGCCTCGGCCAAAGCAAGGAGTGACGCCACATAAGCCTGGCGCAGTTGCTGAACACTGGGGCCAAACAACATCCAACGCGGCTGTGCATCCAAACGCGCGATGGTGGCCGCCAAACTTCCCGTGGCGACTTTTCCGGCTTTGTCGCGGATCATCGCGCATTGCAATTGGTTGAGCACCAGCCACGGCCCGAGGCTTTTCCCCAATTTCGTGGCTTTCTCGAGCTGCAAAAGACATCCCGCGCGGTCTTGCTTGGCTTGTGCGCGCTTGGCTTCGACCATCGCAAGGATCAGAGGCCCGCCTTTGACTTTAGCTTTGGAGTCGAACATCCAGCGGGGCGCCTCCACCACTTGATCCAGTGAAACGCTCACCACCGTCATACTGGCCGCAAAAACAGGTTGTACCGTCATGGAAAGTGCAAGCGAGAGAGCAAGGGAGCGTTTCATATTTCCGCCAATTCGATGGCCCGGCCCATCACGCGTTCGAACTCTTTAACGAGCGCGTCGAGCTTAGCTGGTTCCGTCATATCGCCGATCATGTGCTCGGGGGCAAAGCCTAATGCTTCACATTGCGCGAGAAGTTTGTTGATGCTGTCACTCAGCTCATTGCGCAGGCTGGGTGGAGTTTTTTCCAGCAGCATCGAGAGCTCACGGTTCGCGCCGCCCAGCTCCGAAAGTTGGCCCAGAATATAATAGGCCGCATTGGTCATCTCGACGCCGCCGCGGCGGAACTCCTTCTTATCCCAGAAAGCGCGGATCGCGCGCGATCTGCGGTTGAGGACCAAATGCAGGCTTAACTTTTTAGGTTTACGACGCAGTCTGCGCCAACCCGTGGTCCCGAGGAATCCAAACACTCCGCTAAATAAAATGACTGTAATAAGTAGAGGTGCCACGTCGCTTTTTGATTCCGGCTCAAGATCGGTGGCGAGCGGAGGCAATGTCGGCTCGGGTGGGGCCGCAGGACCGGCGGTCGTTCCCTTGGCGGCTTGCGTAGGCGGAGCGCCGCCGCCACCCGCCCCGGTCACCGTGATATTCAGCGGCTGCGTCGATGCCGTGGTGAATTTGCGCGAATCGGGATCAAAGACCGCCATTTGCAACGGCGGAATATTGAATACGCCGGGTTCACGCGGAATGATCAAAACTTCGAATTCCTTATAACTGGTTCCGTCCTTCATAAATTTCGCTTGGGATTTTTGGTCATAGAGCTCAAAGCTCGGCGGCAGATCGAGCTTGGGAAGCTCGATCAATTTTGCGTTGCCCTGGCCTTCGAAGCGCACGCGCAAGGTGACCGGCTGATTGGTCGCGCCCGTCACCGGCTCAAAATGCGCCGTCGCGCGAAAACGTCCCACCGCGCCGGTGAAATTCGCAGGCCGCCCCTCGGTGGGAACGTCTAAAACTTCAATCGCGATATCGCGGCTGGCCTTGGTGAAAACATAAGGCCGGCCAAAGCCGAACGTCGACGGCGTGAGCACCGTGCATTTCGCCTTATAACTGTCGATCGTGGCCTTACCCGCCTTAATCGGGAATAAAGCATATGAAACAAGAAGAGCGCGCTGATAAGCGATACCGTCGACGACGGCCTGCTCAAAATTCAAGCGCGTCGACATCTCCAGCTCTTCTTTCCAAAAACCTTTGAGATCGGGATATTTCAAAGTGTCGATATCGCGGATCTGCCCGCGGGTGTAGAGATAAAATCCCACGGTCACTTGCTCGCCGACATAAGCTTTATTTTTGTCGACGATCGCTTGGATAAAGAACGCTTCATTAGGATTAATCGGCTGGCCGTTTGAAGGCGGGATGCCCTGCTGGGCCCCGGCGCCTGGAAAATGCCGCTGCAGCATCTGGCGAAACAACTCTTCTTCGTCATCAAGCATGCCGAGAGGATCCGGCTTGGCTTGACCGCGCGGCTGATGCCCGCTGCGAGTGGCGCTGACCGAGATCGGAATAGCTTTAGTGGCGTAAGCCTTTCCGTCCACATTGATCGCCAAAGACGGGATGATCAATTTGCCGGGCTTTGCGACCGCCAGCATGTAATTAAAAGTGCGCGCCTGCTCGGTGATGAATTGGCCGTTGGTGTAAGAGCTGCGGGTTTCAACGCCCGTGCTGGTGTTGACGAGTTCGAATCCCGGCATTTCGGGAAGCGCCGGCTCATTGACGTTCACGCTGTTTTGCGCGGCGATCGTGATCACTAAATTCACAATATCGCCGACGCCGACCTGATTGCGGTCGACGCTGGCCGTAACCTCGACGCCTTCCGCGGCATTCAGCCCGTGGCTCGAGAAAAGCAAAAACGGCACGACGATGAGTAAATTAAAAAATTTCATCAACCAATCCTCTACCAATCCTTCTCGCGCGGGGCCTCTTTAGCGCCTTTATCGTTCTCTTGCGCACGAATAGATTGCTCCTGATTCTTAATTTCATCCAAGATTTTTTTCACGTCTTGCGGCGTAAGTTCCTGGCTGTTGAACGGCTTGGGTTGCTGTTTCTTTTGCTCAGGCTCTTTTTGTTGAGGATTTTTCTGCTCGTCTTGGCCGCCCTTGCCTTTGTCATCCTGCTTTTGGCTTTGTGAATCGCCCTCACCCTCGCCGCCGCCTTGCTGGATCAGCAGCTCGATGTTGTTCTTCACTTCAATATTGTCCGGGTCGATCTCAAGGGCGCGCTGATAAACTTCGAGCGCTTCGGGGATCTTTTTCTCTTTGCCAAGCACGCCGGCCAAATTGAACAACGCTTGAAAACGCAAAGGCGATTCCTTCGGCAGGATGTTCAATACCCCGCGGTAGCCTTTTTCGGCCTTCTCGAACTCTTCATTGGCCTCCAATGCGCGCGCGATGTTGAGATGAGTGTTCGGATTGAGCGGATCATCCTCAAGCGCGGACATAAAATCTTGATAAGCCGGGCGGTAATTTTTAGCCGCGAACTTGTTCAGTCCATCGCGCGTGTACAGATATCCGTCAAGCGTCGCGCCCATCGCCGGTAAACTCAAAGCGCATAGAATAAAGGAACTAATCCAAGGGTACTTCAAATCGCCCCTTCCAGATGCGTCCATCTTTTTTTCGTTCGCCGAGCAACAATTCGAGCAAAGCCAACATAATGCCAACCAACAAAAAGCTTTGATAGTGCTCGTTGTAGTGGCTGACTTCCATCGTGTCGAACTGCGCCTTTTGCAATTGATCGATACTGGCGCGCAAGTACTTGATCGCATCGCCGCCAAAAGTGATTTGCTGATAGCTGCCTTTACCCGCGTCCGCCAGCGCCTTCAGTGCGTCGCCCGTGAATTTGGAGACAACCGTTTGGCCTTTGCGATCTTTTTTGTAGCCGACCATATTGCCGTTACGGTCGCGAATGGGGATCTGCCCGCCCTGCTCGGTGCCCACTCCCAGCGTGAAAATACGCGTGCCGTTTTCGGCGATCTTCTGCGCGGTTTCCAATCCGCCTTTTTCGGTCTCTTCGCCGTCGGAGACCAACACGATCACGCGCGTGATTTTTTCTTGCTCGTCACTTTCAACCCCGCCCCGGCGCAAAGCTTGGTTGGCTTCGGTTAACGCTTTTTTAAAATCCGTTCCTTGCGTGGAAACCGACTCAGGGCTCAAAGATTCTAAAAACATCTTGAGCGCACCCTTATCATTGGTCAGCGGCGACAATAAAATCGCCGAACCGGCAAAGGCCACAAGGCCGACTTTGTCGCCGCCCAATTGATCAACAAAACGGCTGAGCTCGCGCTTCGCCAATTCCAATCGCGAGGGGCGTGCGTCTTCCGCGAGCATCGAGTTGCTCACGTCGACCACCAACATCATCTCAAGGCCTTCGCTCTTGGCTTTTTGTTTACCTTCGCCGGACTGCGGGCGGGCCAGAGCAAAAATAAAAAAGAACAGCGTCAGGCACTGAAGGATCAACTTCCATTTCCGCCGCTTCAGCGACAGCGACCTGGTCAAAAATTTCGCGATCGGCGCGCTGATCTGGCTTTGAATCACCTGTCCATTACGCTTAGCCGTCCACCACACCAAGAGCAGCAGCACCGGAATCAACCACATCAATTGCAGGGCCGCGTGATCTTCAAAACGGTACTCAAACATCTACGGCCCCTTTCTTAATATGGTGCAACCGAGGAACGCCGCAAAAATATATATGATCACCGCCCATTTCAAATACGGCGGATAAAGCTCGGCATAACGGGTGAACTGCGAGGTCTCGATATTGGTTTTCTCTAAGCGGTTGATCTCGGAAAAAATATTGCGAAGTGCATCCCCCGTGGTCGCGCGCCAATATTTACCGCCGGTTTGCTCCGCGAATTTGCCCAGCAACGCATCATTCACCGACGAGTGAATCGGCCGGTATTGTTTCACTTTACGCCCAAAAACGTCTTCGACGATGACAGGCAATTGCGAATCGCCGTCTTTGCCCATGCCGATCGAATAAATTTTTATGCCGTAGCCCTTGGCGATTTCCAATGCGGTTTCAGGGTCGATCGTGCCGGTGTTGTTTTCACCGTCGGTCATAAAAATAATAATGCGGCTTTTCGCGGTCGAATCCTTCAGGCGCGCCACCCCGTTGGCAAGACCTACGCCGATCGCCGTTCCCATTTTGATGTTTCGCGCGGGTTCGATGTCGGCGACGCTTCTCAACAAGAGTGGATAATCCAGCGTCATGGGCACGCGCGTGTAGCTCTCGCCCGCGAACACCACCAGGCCGATACGGTCGGAAACCCGCCCTTTAATGAATTTGGAAATGGTGTCTTTAGCCGAGGTCAGCCGGTTTTCCGGCATCATGTCCTCGATCATCATCGAATCCGAAATATCGAAGACGATGACGATATCGATGCCTTCAACACTTCGTTTGATTTTGGTGTCGGCCTTTTGCGGACGTGCCAGGGCGAAAATCGCCAAGCCTAAGGCCAGCACTTTCACGATGTGCGGCAGCCAGCTCAACTGCGCACGGTAACCGCGATGAACTTTCAAAAACCCGGCGAGATGCGGAAACACCACGGTCGCGGTGCGCTTACGCCTATTAAAATAAATCCAAAACGCCACGAGGGCCAAGGGAAGCAAAAGCAAAAATGCGTAGGGAGAGGCCCAAACGGTCAAGCTTTGACCCCCATTTTCTCGACAGCGTCGAGACAGATTTGGTGCAACTGTTCCGCATCGGCCACGGAGACGGCGGCCCGCGCCTTAATGCGCGTAAGCTCACGCAAAGCTTTACGTAAGCTGTCTCCGCTCGTTTCAAATATCTTGCGATGCCTCTTGCGAATATCGTCCACGATCGCACGATCCGACCAGTCCAAAGCCGGCACCAAAAATTGGCGCAAGACGAACAATCTGAACTCGCGATCCAATTGGATCGCCACGTCTTTAATCTCTTCGCCGGTCTTTGCGTTATTCAGGCGCTTACGCAATTGCCGGGCGTCCTTATAAAATTGATTTACCGGTGACAACGCGGTTTTGTGAGTGGCTAAGTTCGTCAGCATGCGCTGACGCTGCATTCTTCTGCGCACGAAGCGCACGGTGAACAAGGTGATCAAGCCGACCAGAAGTCCTATGACCAGCATAAACCATAAAGGCAGTCCCACACCCCACGGCCCAAAGGGAGGATACGGCTGCGGCTGCTCGCCCTGCTTTAAAACCGTCCGGATTTCCCAAGCGGGTTTGGCGATTTCAATGACGCCGGAGGCGTTTTTCCCCTGCGCGAGACGAATGTATTCCGGCTTAAACTGACCGGCTTTATATCCGGTGACCGTCAACTCCGCGTCGGTGGATTCCAATTTATCGGCTTTTAAAACGACTAAAGTGAACTCGCCTTCTTTTTTATTCGGGAACACGACGGACACCGCCGACTTGTCCCAGTCGACGGGAATGTCGCCGTGGCACTTCAATTTAAATATCGAGCCCACGGTTAAATTATTAAGTGGGTGCCCGCCGTCAGCGGCATTGAAATCACATTTCCAAATCGGCAGCGCATCGCTCATCGACGGCTCCGCTTTTGAAAGAACGCCAAGAGCGGCGTCACCAAGTCCCCATCGGTCCGGATAGGAATAAGATCCACTTGCGCGCGTTTGAGTTCGGATTCGCGGCGGGCTTTTAAATCATTCAAGTAGGCGGTGTACTCGCGCCGGAAGATCGGCGAGCTTGTGTCCACGCAAACCGTTTCGCCGCCTTCAGGATCTTCAAAATCAACTAAACCTAATGACGGAATCTCCACTTCAAGCTTGTCTTCCAAAACAATGGCGGCGGTGTCGTGCTTGCGGCTCAAACGCCGCAGTGAACCTTCAAAGCCCTGATTCAAAAAATCGCTGATCACAAAAACGTGCGCTTTCTTTTTCAAAGCCCCCACCAAGTGATCCAGCGCTAAAGCGATATTCGTGCCGCGCGAGGCGGGCTTGTGATAGTAAAGATCGCGCAAAATACGCATCGCCTGCCCGCGCCCTTTTTTGGGCGGCACGTACAGCTCGACTTGATCCGAAAATAACAAAAGGCCTACGGCGTCTTTATTGCCGACCGCCGCGAAACTCAAAAGTGCGGCGATATGGGCCGCGACTTCGCCTTTAAAATATTGTTTGCTGCCGAAATCTTGCGAACCGCTGACGTCGACGGCAAGAATCACGGTCATCTCGCGCTCTTCGTCGTACTTTTTGATATAGGTTTTGCCGGTCCGCGCGGTCAGCGGCCAAGCGATCGAGCGCAC
>CAZVOP010000073.1:0-16517 GCA_964628445.1 uncultured Pseudobdellovibrionaceae bacterium
TTGCTCGATCGCCTGATAGACGAGGCTATGCTCCATGCGCGAGACTCGCTCAGAGGGGAATTTAAAGCCGTAACGCTCGACCATTCCGCGGTAACCATCGCTTCGGTCCATGAACTCATAGCTAAAGGCCGCTCTCAGCGGAGTTTCCAGCGCACGCAGGTCGCTCATGGTGTGTAAGCCGTGAGCTTCGGCGAAGGATTCACGCACCGCCAAAGCGTAGGTGTTGTTAAAGCCTAATGAGTCTGAAATCGTAAGACCCTTAGGTTTTAGCGCCTCTCTTATTTCATCAAGCGAGCGCAGCTTGGGATTTTTAAGAATCGCCTCGGCAATCGTTCCCGAGTACTCGGGGTACAGATCGATAGCTCCGCTTTTTAAGGACTCAAGAAGCATGCCTGTGCTTCCCATTCCAAGTTTACGATCGACGCGGACATGCGGGCTGCTTTCGATGACTTGGGCCGCGATCTCACCCAGAATATAACTTTCAGTGAAGATCTTGGATCCGACCACCACCCGTTCCATTGCAGACGACACCGGAGTAAAAAGAAAAATACTGGTGAGATAAATCGCGATATTTCTCATCACGCCTCCCCCGCATCCGGCAAAGGACGGTGCGCGCGGATAAAAAGGCTCACGAACGGATCGGCCGGATTTTTTAAAAAGTCCTCATAGGTTCCGGTCTGCACGACCTTTCCTTCTTGCAGAAGGGTCAAGCGCTCCGCCAAGTAAACCGCTTCACTCAAATCATGAGTCACGATGACGACGGTCTTATTCAGTTTTTTAAAAATCTTTTTAAATTCTTGCTGAAGACTTTGGCGCACAAGCGGATCAAGCGCTCCCATCGGTTCATCCAAAAGTAAAACCGGGGGATCCATGAAAGCCGCGCGCATGATGGCGGCCCGCTGCCTTTGCCCGCCGCTCAGCTCATCGGGAAAGCGCTCTAAAATTGAAGGATCCAAATCCACAAGTTGCCCAAGCTCATTGAGGCGTGCGGAAATTTTAGTCTGCGGCCAGCCCCTAAGGCGAGCCACCAAAATCACATTGTCGCGAGCACTGAGGTGAGGAAACAACCCGCCCTCTTGCGGAACGTAACCAATTTGATCCGCCCACTCGATCGGAGTGAACGAGGAGAGCGGTTGGTCTTTGATCTTCACATAGCCTTTATCGAGGGGAATCAGTCCCAGAGTGATTCTTAGAAGCGTGGTTTTGCCCGAACCACTGGATCCGATAAGGGCATGAGTCGCTCCTCCCGGAACGGAGAGGTTGACGTCGCTAAGCACATTGGCGCCGCCGAATGATTTGTAAATGCCCTCTAGTTTCAGCACACTCTATCTCCAACCTAAGAGCAAGTTCCCCCAGCTCACCCATCGCGTCAATGGCTAAGTCTTTTCAGCTCAAAATCCCGATACTGTTCACGTAAATTTATATTGTCACTTTCCTATATTTCAAAAACCCAGTTCTTTTAGCAATTTGAGCCTGCAAATGGCCACTTTTCTCATATTGATCTTGTTTAAAAAAAGTACTTGGGGACCGATGATTAAATAGCATTTGTTGAGATATGAACGTCAACGGAGGTTGTGTGAATAAGGTCGTCCAATTCGCCGCAAGTTTACTTATCCTTTCTATGTTTGGAGCCCAAGGGGCGGCCGCCGATCAAAATAATTCCACTCAGACCTTCGTTCTCTTTGGGCCCGAATCATTCAACGCCAGTCAAAGCAAAGCAAAACCCACAACAGAAACTCGGACATTTAATGTGCAGGGCACATTCTCCAATACTCGTCTTGAAGTTGTAAACGGCGCGGGAATGGAAGGATTCCTGGATGTCTGCAGCTTGAATGGTGGATTGGGCAAGGTGGTGAAATGTCTTTTACAAAACGTCAAAGCTGCGTTGCAGCCTCGCAAACGCGCTAACGCAATTGAAATTAGCCTTAACGGCGAAAACGTTCTTTCCAAGAATCTCAGCCAATTTGATTTGTCCTTTTCAAAGACGGTCACTGTGGCGGCCAACAATCGAATTGAAGTGCGAGTTAGCGGAAATAAAAACGCCTTTGTTACGCTAAGGATCCGAGGTGAAAAATTAAATCATCCGCCCGTCCCGGCAATTCAGGTCAGCCAAGCTTCAACTGTCGCGCCCTCACGCGTTTTGTTTGATGCTAGCCAATCTTCAGATCCAGATGGGGATCCTTTAACTTATTCGTGGACTTTCGGCGACAATGCAACGGCGGCCGGAGCCGTAGTGACGCACGAGTTTACGGACGTGCGTTCATACCTTGTGATTTTAACCTTGAAGGATTCCGCAGGATTATCCGTAACCAAATCCATTAATGTGCAAACACAGGCGGCTCCCGTCGCTCCCGATCCCGTCACATCTGCACCACCTCTAAACCCGGCAACGTCCAATTCAATCGCGGATCAAATCAGATTTCTATATGAAGGCCCAAACCCGGTTCAAGTGGGGGTCCTTCCCGGAGCCATCGACGAAAGCCGGCTTGGGCGCGTTCATGGAAAAGTCTTAGGCGAGAATGGGCAGCCACTTTCGGGCGTACGCGTTGACCTATTAGGGAAATCGGAGCTTGGCCACACTTTTACCCGCCAAGACGGACAATACGACATTGTCGCAAATGGCGGCGAAATACTAACTCTTAAGTTTGAAAGAAGTGGATATTTCTCAGCCCAACGGCAAGCCGAGCTCACCGGAAATATCGCAGTGACCATTGAAGACTTGATAATGATCCGGCCTGACGAAAAAGTTACGACTGTGAGCATGGGCTCGACGCAAGCTCAAGTTGCCCAAAGCAGCCAAGTTCAAGACTCTCGCGGCAGTCGAACGGCCACCCTGCTTTTCCCCCCCAATACGACCGCAAACATCGTCATGCCGGATGGCTCGACTAAGGCCATGGCCACGTTAAATGTGCGAGCGACTGAGTTTACGGTTGGCGCGGACGGCCCGAACCGCATGCCCGCGAGCCTTCCCCCACAATCAGCATATACATACGCAATTGAATTGAGCGCGGATGAAGCTATTGCGATGGGCGCGGACTCCGTTCAATTTTCAAAGCCGATTCAGTTCTATGTCGACAATTTTTTAGATGTTCCCGCGGGCATCATCGTTCCACTCGGTGTCTACAATGCAAAGGCAGGCAACTGGGAGCCGGAACTCGATGGTTTAGTCATAAAAATTCTCGCGGAGCAAAATGGGCTAGCTGTCATTGACGTAAGAGGCGCCAACGAGCCGGCGACAACCGCCGATCTAAATCTCTTGGGGATCGACTCAACCGAACTTTCACGACTTGCCCAACTTTACGACCCCGGTAAAACCCTATGGAGATTTCGGATCTCGCACTTCAGCACGCTTGACGGAAATTTCGGAGTCGCCAGCGATGACACCGCTAAAGACGGACAACCGCCGAAAACTCCAGAGCCGCCAGGCGACGATTGTCATAGGATACCGGGATGTGAAATTGATTACACAAGACGAACTCTGACCGAGAAGATTTCTTTACCCGGGATGCCGTTCTCTTTGAGCTATAGCACGGATCGGCAGCTCGGATACATGGGAGGCAATACATATGAACTGCCTCTGACCAAGAGTTCGATAGATTTTCTCTTATTGCGCCTCGAAGTCGAGACCACTGTCGCCGGACGCACATTTAAGGAAACCCTTCCGAACACTCCTAATTTAGTCTACAAGTTTCAGCTCTGGGACGGGAAAGATAGTTTTGGAAGGCAGCTCACCAGTCCGACAAAGGCTCGGGTTACAGTGCGCTATTTTTCATACACTTTATATCGATACTGCACCGCCGTTGCAAATTTTGGTAGCCGTTCGTTTGGACGGAGTTTTTCGAGTTGCAGTAGTGTCCGCGTTAGCGACCCGTCAAGGGTGGAAGAAGTTCCGTTTGAAATAGTCTTAGGGCCGACCATCGCAGCCAGCAATCAAGGTATCGGTGGATGGAATTTAAACATTCATCATTCATATGATCGCACCTCATCGAATGTATTTATGGGGGACGGAACTCTTTATTCCGGAAGGGATATTCCAAGCCATGTCACAGCAATTGCAGGCACCGGCGTTAGCGGATCTCAAGGAGATGGCGGCCTTGCCACCCAAGCGACTTTGCTGGGGCCACGCGGTTTAACAATTGGATCGGACCAGTCAGTTTATTTCGTGGACGGATGTTGTACGATTCGCAAAATCGATCCCAACGGAATTATAACAAGGTATGCGGGAACCGGTGTCGCTGGATTTAGCGGCGATGGTGGCCAAGCGCTTCAGGCGAAATTTTCTGGTATCGGCCGACTAAGCTTCCATCGAAGTGGTGCTTTGATTTTTTCAGAATCACAGAATCATGTCATTCGCTCTATCGACAAGTTCGGAATTGTTCGAACCCTCGCCGGAAAAGGCCAAACACCAGGCAATTCTGGAGACGACGGCCCCGCCATCCAAGCTCTTCTTAGAAGCCCGGCCGGCGCCATTGTAACACGCGACGGAAGCATCTACTTCGCAGATAGCGGCAACAACGTACTTCGAAGGATCGGACCTACTGGGACCATAACTCGTATTGCTGGTACCGGAACCGCCGGCTACTCGGGTGACGGCGGTCCCGCGCTGGAAGCGCAATTCAATTCTCCCGCATTTTGTACCGAAGCTCTTGATGGCTCAATCTATGTCGCCGATCGCGACAATCACATCATTCGTAAGATTCAAGCGAACGGAATAATTTCAACTATTGCCGGTATCCCGGGTAGCCCAGGCTTCTCAGGCGATGGCGGGCCTGCAACTGAAGCGCAGCTCGACTCTCCCCAGGATATGACAATAGATCGTTCCGGTAATCTCTATCTCATCGATCAAGCCAACAATCGCATTCGAAAGGTGTCCGCCTCGGGCATCATCAATAGTGCCATCGGTGGAGGAAGCACAACCGTATCTTCTCATCCACTGACCGGCTCAGCGGTCCGGCTAAAAAATCCAATTAACATCATATGGAATCCAGTCGACGATTCGATCCTCTTTACCGAACAAAATGGATTCATGGTGAGGAAGTTTGAAAACGCCTGGAATTTTAGACCCGGCATATCCTCAATTGCTTCAAGAGACGGTTCACAAATATTTCAGTTTGATGAAAAGGGCCGCCACGTCTCAACTTCGTCCGCGCTCACACACGAACCTCTCTTTTCGTTCGAATACGATCAACTTTCACGCCTTAATTCAGTGCGCGACAGCTATGGCGCGACTTGGACGATAAATCGCGATTCTCAAGGAGCCCCGTCTCAGCTTGTCGACCCTGATGGGCATATCGTTCGCCTTGAAACCGGCAACGATAGTTTAACCGCCGTCGTCGGCCCCGAAGGAGAACGAACCGAGATCCAATACACTTCGGGAAATCTTATTTCGCAGTTTAAAAGCCCCTCGGGGGCCACAACCCACTATACTTATGACCTGCTAGGCCTTCTGAAAAAAGATCTCAATCCAGCCGGTGGATTTCTTGAATTCTCGCAAGTCGGAGACTTCACACAATTCACAAACTCACTGGGACATATGTCAAAATTCAGATCTTACGCGAATGAAAAGTTTGACGGCACAAATTTTGAAAGTACGGATGCTGCGGGGCGAATTACCCTGCGCACTCAACTTGACGCGTTTCCAAAATCATTTGCGGAGTATCCCGAAGGTCATAGAACGCAAACGCTAACCGCCTTCGACCCGTTAACAGGAACGTCAAAATTCGAAACCTCGACACAATTTGACGGAGTTCCCGGCCCCCAAGCGCAAACCATACAAGAAACCCGCTCCATCGAGGCCTTGGGCTCGGACAATTTTATTTATAATATATTAAGGACCGGCACAACGAGGCAGGAAAGCACGACTTACAACTCACAAACTCGGACGTTCACCAATCAAACTGCGCTCGGACAAACTTCGCTATTACAAATAGACCAGCACGAAAAGCCGGTCAGCGTGCGCCTGGGAAGCTTCACGCCGATACAGTTTTCTTATGACAATCGTGGGCGGATCAATCGATCCATTCAGGGCGATCGCGAAACAACTTTTTCTTATAACTCCAGCGGGGATCTCGAAAGCATAACGAATGCGCTCGGCCTGACCACAATCCTGGGCCACGACGGCTCGCGAAGACTCACTTCTCTCAAACTCCCCGACTCAAGAACCATAGCCACCGCCTACACTCCGGATGCCCGGGTCTCATCTGTCACGACACCGTCTCAATTCATTCACTCTATGATCTATAATGCGTTCGACTTTTTGTCGGGATACCAAGGACCTGCCGAAGCAGGCTCAACCGGCGCGATCACTTACGCATACAATTTAGAGCGTCAGCCGACGTCCGAAAATTATTCCGATGGCCGCTCGAAGACTTATAGCTATGACTCTTTCGGCCGCGTGACCGCGGCAGGAGATCAAACATCATTTGTCGGATATGGGTATGACGATAAGGGCCGAATGTCATTGGTCACATCTTCTGACACGGTAGTTATCGAGAAGTCTTTCATCGCAAACGTCGCCACCAAGCGTACGTATAGCGGGAGAGTTACGGGAGTTATCAGCTATCCACATTTAGATCGCAATCGCCCGAGCGCACAGGTATTTAACAGTCAGAGCGTGGCGTTTGGTTATGATGCGGACGAACGATTACAATCCGCAGGTGGACTCACGATCAATCGAGATCAAGCCTCCGGCATGATTAACGGCCTTAACCTTGGAGTTGTTTCCCGTCAGGTGGTTTTCAACGAATTTGGAGAGATTTCCGATTCGACATACCAGGTTTCCAATTCGCCAATATTCAGCCAAAAATTTACCCAGGATAAGTTAGGCCGAATAGCCAAAAAAGTTGAAACCATTCAAGGAGTGTCCACGACGTTTGATTATTCCTATGATCTCACTGGCCGATTGACCGGCGTTAACCGCAATGGCGTAAATATATCCACTTACGCCTATGACAACAACAGCAACCGAATCGGCGCGACGATCAACGGCCTAACTTTTGCCGGCACCTACGATAGCCAAGATAAAATCGTCAGCTATGGTCCCTATAGCTATGTCTTCAGCCCACATGGTGATCTACAAAGTAAGCATGACGCCACGACCAACAAGACTTCGCAATACAGCTACGATATTTTTGGCCAGTTGAAGCGGGCCGAAGTTACGCCAGCACTAATTGTCGAATATTTAACGGACGGCGATCACAACCGCGTGCAATTGAAGGTCAACGGCTCAATAATCTTCAATTACATTTACAATGAGGCCGGCCAGCTCGTTGGCAGCATCAATGCTTCAGGTTCACAAACTCAATATGTATATGCGTCGCAAGCGCACTCCCCTGATTTCATGATTCGCGGAGCGAATCAGTTCTTATTCATTAAGGATCATCTCGGATCGATTCGAGCCGTCGTGAATGCTTCGACAGGAGCTACCGTACAAAATCTTGAATACGACGAATTCGGCCGCGTCCTCACCGATAGCAATCCAGGCTTTCAGCCTTTTGGATTCGCGGGTGGTTTGTACGATTTTAGAACTGGGCTGGTTCGCTTTGGTGCGAGGGATTATGATGCGGAGACGGGGCGGTGGACTAGCAAAGATCCGATCTTGTTTAATGGTCTGGATACCAACCTCTACGGCTATGTGATGCAGGACCCGATCAATTTTAACGACCCATCTGGGTTAGTTTTTGAAGGTTGGATTGGTGATCGCACTACGCCTGGCCAGCAAGCTGGAATTGGTGCAGGTCTTCTTGCTGGAGGAATTGCGGCGATCCGAAGTGGAGTGCTGACTCTCAATCCTTGGCTAGCTATTGGCGGTGGATTGGCGGCTTACGAAGGTATTCAAAACATCCGGCACGCTAGGGAGCGAGGATTTGAGGTTCCAATCCCAGGTATTCAAGATATCATGGATTTTTCGTCTAACGAACGCCCTGGAAACAATGTCTGCAAAGCAGGCATGTAGGCTACGAAAAAGTCGGAGGTAAGTTTGGCTATGATTAAACAACATTGGTTGGCAGTAGTTCTCATTATTAGCTGGGCTTACCTTTTTGGCGATCTGGCAGTGTCTATTAAGCCTGCTTCGCCACTGTTCGAGGGTGCTTCAGTTATTTGCGGGGCCTCGGTTGGGCTACTGGTCTCTTGGCTTTTGCGATTTCTAGTTTCACGATTCAAAAAGTAATAAACTTCAGGCACGCACCCGTGCCTAAGTTATCCGGGGACCAGCGAAAGATGGAAGGTCGTGCCCAAAGCGTGCCTAGATCGTGCCAAAAAGTTTGAGAGTATTTGATAAAATCGTGCCTATAGGCACGATCAAAACGGTCCCTGGAACTGAATGCCCGAAACTTTCTTAGGGAGTGCATTATTAAAAAAGCAAAAGGCAGTTTAAAGGAAGGACTGATTGAAAATGCTCAGGATTCATTCTCTTTAGGCGTTCAATTTTTTCTAAATAAGTCGCGAGATACTTATCTCAAGCACACGGTGCTCAATCTCTTTCACTCAATCGAATTATTTCTCAAAGCCCGCCTCGCCGGATTGCACCCAGTTCTTGTTTACGAGAAGGTGGATGCTCCGGCTTCGCCGGACTCTCGAACTGTGTCTTTCCACGTGGCTGTTCGTAGGTTGTTGAATATTGACGTTGAGCTTTCTAAAGAAGACCTAGAAAATTTGAGTTATTTGGAAAGACTTAGAAACGGAATCGTGCATCATCATGTTGAAATAGGTGCCGAAGAGGTAGCTGCCTATGTTGCCAAGGGAATGCAGTTTGTAGATCGGTTTCTTCGTGGAGAGCTGAAGTTGACACTGGATAAGTTTCTTTCTCCTGATGAACACAAGGCTCTGAAAGAGATCGTCTACAATTATTCTGAGCGCATGAAGGCAATCAGTGCGCTTATCGAAAAGGAATTTACAGGCAGGTCGATCGAAAATATTGAAGTGTGTCGAGTATGCGGAGAGAAATCGATTCCCATGGAAAAAGCGATGATTGGCAAGAAAGCGAAATGCTACTTTTGCGATTCTCAACACAAGGTGCATTCCTGTTATGACTGTCATAAGCCGTGTACATATGGACAATGTGACGGGTGCGCCGAGGAAATTGAGCGTCAGCTTCAGGAAGCGTATGAGCTAGGCGATTATATGTGTATTCTGTAGGTCTCGAAATTAATCGTACCCAAGGACTAGCTGATCAACCAGGACTGATGTGCAAATGACGAAAAAATTAAGCCTCATTATGATTATATTTTTCCTGTTCAGTAGGAGCTATGCAGAAGACCTTAAGGTAGGCCAAAAATATAAAATTATTAAACCGGTTTATTTGATGGGTGTGTATGACAGTCTGAATAATAGGACACTCAGTAAAAGCACAGCGCGCGCATATTTGCATTCAGAGGAATATTACAAGAAATCTTTTGTGGCATTTCAAACTGAGGTGCCGACAGGAACTGTTATGACCATCATTGGCCCAGCCCCAAAACCCTGGTATTTATATTTTTATGCTGACCAATACTTTATTAAGCTAGACCCGGACTTGTCGCAAGGTCTTGAGATCAAAATCCAGCTTGATAGAGGGATGGCGGGAAATTTGGATGGGTTGAACCCAGAAATATTTAGTCGCATGTAATTGAAACTTGCGAGCCAAAGAGGAGGCAAAACACATTTGATCTTTGGCGACAAATTTCGAGTTTCAATAAAATAAGCTCAGGGGTGCAGGTCAAATCAAAGAGATATTTAAGAAAAAAGAACCGATTAGTTGCCCCGCGCCCTAAGTAACTATTTTGTGAGGTCAGCCTGTGGATTCTGAAGTCCAGGGGAAAGTTTTTATCAGGGCATGTGCCCTAGTCGGACTGTTTGGCAGTCCGATTTTATTGGTGCTCTTCCTTCGGGCACCAAATCCGTCTCACGACCGGCTTGGTCCTCTGGGTTATGCACTTATGATTGGATTTTGCATTTTTGCATTTTTTTTCTCAGCGTGGATTTGCAGGCGCGAATTTGGTTGGTTTGGGGGCAAGAAAGGTGGATGAGATCACTTGCCGGTGGAGTTGCCGCTCAAACAATTTCGCTCATTTCGGGACAGTTAATTAGCATCGGAATTAGCACTCCACCGTGAGGATGAAGACATGAGTCGGTTATTGAGAATTAGTTTACTATTTTTCCCACTGGCCATTTGCCAGATCACCATTATGCGGTTGGTTTGGCTTCATCGCTATCAAAGCCTTTCTGCCCTCTTGGGCATGATTATCATGTCAGGTTTTGTTTCTTTGGTAGGACCTTATTTCGCCTTAAGGCCGAACTTAAGTGACGAGATTGTTGATCAATTTTTTCCGAGAATCAGAGACATGATCTCCTTTCCGCCAGGACGATTGCTGACATACTTTCTAAATGGCCTGAATTATGTCGCCGCTATTTGTTTTTTTTGTCGATGCTCAGGCCGGATGCAACGATACGATGGTGACGTGGAATCCATTAAAGCTTCCGCCAACACCACAAGGAAGCGATTTGGAGTGTTAATGAACCTACGTAAAAGAAAAATATTGAAGATACTTATAATGATCGGCCTCGCAATTATTGGAGTACTAGTCTTACTTGTCGGGGTGGTCCTTATTTGTATCAAGATGGGCATAATAAGTGATGAATTCAGTGATATAGCGAGAGCAAAGTGTATCCCTGCGGTGATAGATCGTGCCTAAATCGTGCCATAGAAATCGGATAAACCTTTAAGGTGATCTCATGAATTTTGAAGAAGTAGTCGGCAATCAAATTCTGTCGATACTGAGCAAGTTGGGTATTTGCGAAGATATTCGTTCGGTCGATCTATTTGTCGCCATTCAACTTATTAAATATACCGTCGTTATTACCGTATTGACGGGTGGATTTACCCTAGTGCGACGGCTTAAAACCCCTGAGAGACGTGCAATTGGCTTTGCTTGCGTCGGAGCGGCGTTCGTCAATCTCCTGCTCTTATCGATTTTGATGACTTCCAATGGCAAAATCGGACTTATAGGTCAGATTGTGTGCTTCGCACTCATTAACCTCATGTTCGCGGGGATCGCTTTTTTACCCAAGATTTTTAAAAAACTGAATGCAGAAGATCAACTTGAGACCAAAGACTTTCATTACACTGAAGCAAATGCAAAAAAGGGAGTTATGAAATGCCCGGGCTGTGGCAAGCGGACAATATCAAAGTTTGGTGTGCTTCATGTTGCTCAAACCTGCGGTGAGTGCGGACGAAAGTATAAACTCGTGGTACCAGTTTTCGTAAAAATTCTTGAGCCAACGATTTTAATGGGTTCACTAGTCCTTGCCTACTTTATGATCTCTCGTGGAATACAAAAGTCTGGTGCGGCCATTTGGATTGTTATCATGAGTGTGTTGCTGATCCCAATTTTGAGAACAAAGTTCAGTAGGCTGACACAAGTTTGATTTTTACTTCGCAGGATCGCCGTAGAGGCGAGACCCGAGCCCAGGGCCAAAGCCGGGGCCGGATTGCGTTTGAATTGCGGGGGCAATACCCTGTAAGGGATGAGTAAAATACTTCTTTTTGCTTTTCTTAGCATGGCTCAATTTTCCCATGCCAAATCGACGACGTTTCTCTATTCCGAAAACAATAAATGGATACAAGATACGATATCGATAGACGGTCGCGGTTGGCCTCGGCTCGATCGTCGAAATATTTTTGCCAGCAAGCCGACAAGTTTAAAACCCTCAGCTCAATTCTTTTCTCTTCAGAACAAAGAACTTACAGGCGAAGCCGGGCTTACTCTTTGGCCGGTGACCAATGAGTGGAATTGGAATTGGGAACTTAAATACACCGAATGGGTAAAAACGGAGATCGATGCTTCGTGGTGGAAGAAGCACAATATTCCCACCGACTGCGCCGACGTGATTCTATCGGCACGTTGGATTTTTGCGCGCATCAACGGCCTGCCCGCCGCAAACCGTTTGATCTCAGGCGCCTGGTTTACGCAAAATTCGGTAAAGCCCGGGTGGGAGAATTTGCCGACGGCTCCCGAATGGTACAACGATCAAAGATTTTTGACTGCGCTCAATTTTCTGTTGAACCAAACTTTCACCCACTCCTTGTGGATCGACAGCTATCCGGTCGAAATCAATGCCACGGCCTTATTGCCTGGCGGATATCATTTGCAGATTCACGATGACACCGGTCACACCCAGTTTATCTATAAGGTCGGCACCCAACCCGATGAAGTTCCGATGCTCACGCTGAATTCCACCGTCCCGCGCGAAGTGCGCGACCTTATGGAATTCATTTTTATGGTGAGCGCGAATGACCCGAAGGCCGAAGCTTTCTTGCGCATGCGTTGGCCGAAGTGGGACAGCAGCGGTCAGGTGGACCTCGTCGCTCCAGATCAAATGCCGCATTACTCACTTGAACAATTCGCGCCCGATTTCATTCGCTCCCCGCGCGACAGCTTTTGGAAGGAAGTTTTCTATCGTCTGAATCCGCGCGCCGATTACAACCGAATTACCCTCAAAGTCTTGCAGCAGATTATGGATATGTTCAAAGCGCGGGTGCAAATCGTCGAAGATGGCTATCGCATTTGCCACGCTACGCCGTGCGCGGCCGGCACAAAAGCTTACGATGCTTGGAGCACCCCTTCGCGCGACAATCGTATTCTTGAATCGATCTACAACTACGAAATCCTTTTAAGCGAAGTCACCTCGAGCGCGGATCTTCGTCGCCTGCTTGGCAGCACCGTCCTGACCATGGATGGTTATGACCACACTCTGTCCGAGTTCATCCAAATTTGGCTGGCTACCGGCTATTCATCAGATCCTAATGACGCCCCACATAGGCGCTGGGGACTCTGATTTAAAGTCCATTGGATAAGTCGTGCCTTAAGGCCCCGCCAGTACCAATCCACAGTTCTGTTCAAAAATCAGTAAACTTGACTGCCGCCCGTTCCTTCGCTGCAATAAATAAAATTTAAGGAGAATTTCATGAAACCATTGTTGGCAATTATCTGTGGATTGGTCATTGGAAATTTGTCTCATGCGGCGATCGTCCCGCCCTCGGTGTTCGCGGATCAACAACAAGGCGCATTGTTTACGGTAAGTGACGGAACCAATTTATATTGGACCAACAACGTCGGCAGCAGCGGCGGCGAAGTGATGTCGATGCCGATTGCCGGCGGCAGTCCTAAAATTCTGGCGAAGGGCACCGGCCCTCGACGATTGCGCGTATTTAACGGCAATATTTATTGGGCGGATACCGACTCCGAATCGATCCGCTCGGTCCCTACCGGCGGCGGCGATGTGACGATCTTAGCTTCCGGCCAAAACAAACCGATGGGACTTTTCATTTCCGGCGATTACATTTATTGGACCAATGCGGGGATCGGCCTTCCCGATGGATCCATCATGAGAATCGCGCTCGCCGGTGGCACTCCGGAAGTCCTAGCCAAGGATCTAAATATGCCGATGGGCCTAGTCGTTGTGAATGACACGATCTATTGGTCGACGGTCGTTCGCGAATACAAGATCTTCAGCTTAGGTCTGAACGACAAAACCCCGAAAACTATCGCGGATGCCTATGCTTCGACGATCGCCAGCGACAATGAGAATATCTATTGGGTCGACGCCATAAAAGGAACCATCATGGCGATGCACTTAAAAGACGGAACACAAACTCAATTGGCCAGCCATCAGAAGGGTCCCTCCAGCTTATTTAGCGACGGCGAATTCGTTTATTGGACCACCCAAGGTGAAAACCACCACGGCACGGTGATGAAGGTTCCGGTGACGGGTGGAACACCGGTAACTCTTTCTGAAAACCGTGCGTTCCCTTATGGCATTTCGACGGATGCGGAAAATATTTATTGGGCCGATCATGCCGATGCGGTCATTTATAAGTTAAGAAAATAGTTCCGGAGAAAGCAGAAAAGCCCGGCGTGTCCGGGCCTGTTAGCCCTGTCTAAACGTTTTAGTTTCGACAGGACCGATTTTGAACATCACGGCGTACCTCCTCACAGATCTTCTTTCAAAAATCTGATTGTCTTTGGTTTTTAAAAATTCAGTAACAGTTTAGTGGCGATCGGAATTTAAAAGCGAGGGACTTCTCTTAGAGGTCCCTCGCCAGAAGTAGACTACGATTTAATGCAATAAAGGACACCGTATGATTTAGGCCGTGTCTCAGTGCCGGCACGAACTGCTCCGACAGCCGGGTCTGCCGTCGGTTCGCGAACATTGCCCGCAGAGTTGCCCGCAACATTTCCACTTACTCCGCCGCCATAGAGGTTGTTGCCGCCGCTAGTTGCTGATGGAGAATTCATATAGTGATAGTGGCTTTGAAAAACATCGCCCTGATACGCGCCAAGGGATACTGCATCACCGCCATTGCCATCCGCGTTTGTGCCGTTACCGCGAAGATATCGGTTACGAAGGTCTGGAGTATTATAGGTCGTTGATCCATCTCCGGGACCCCATGCACCAGCCAGGACTGTGCCTAACGGAGAACTCCTGAGTACGGGGCTGCCATCGGCATCAATGTAGCCCACGGGGCAGGTGGCACCAGCAAACGCAATTATAGTTCCGGCGGGGGCACTGTTTGCACTGGCAGAAGTCCACGAAAGATCTCCTGTTCCGTTTGTCTGAAGTACATCGCCATTAATTCCGGCGTCCGTCGGCAGCGTAAGCGAAAACGAAGTGGTAATGGTTCCCGGCTTCAAAGCAACCGAATTTCCATTTGAACCGATTAAAACGAGCGAATCCGATCCTAAACTTAGCGGCCTAATTTGCGCATTTGCGCCGACGCTCACCAAAAACAACACAGCTAAAACAGAAGCATTGAACATACTAACCCCTTCTATTCGGCCATTCATTTTGAATGACCTTTTGTTATATTGTTGAAAAGGCTATCAACCTGTTATGGGATTGGTAGATATATTTTGGTTTATGACACAATCAAACAAACGTAAACCATTTATACAGATCTGCTTAATATCTAGGCGGCATGATCTTATATTTACTAAGCTGTTTTAGTGAATTCATGTTTTTTCCGGTAAAGCATAACGAAGGTCCCGGCTTTAGATTGAGCCTTAATCTTAGATTTTTGCTGAAAAGGCATGGCTTTATAGAACTGTGCCGAAAAACCTGCTCTCCCTTCAAAAAGTCGCGCACTCCTTTGGCATCACTATAAACAATTTATATTTTGAGATAAATCCAGAGAGGGAGAACGGAATTCCAACCGGATTCCGCGAAAAATCGCCGCTATAGAAACCCATCGGATACAAAAAACAGCATTCGAAAAAGGCCGTGGCGATAATGGTTGAGCTAAAAATTGGATCTGAAAAATGCCACCTGATGCCAGTCAATTGCCAGTCCCCATAGTTATTTTCAGTTATTTGGGGTGATGTTTGGAAAGATCCGAACGATTCAACTCATTGAATCCATCGATTTTTGATTTTCGGTACTTAGATAGTTTTCGGACAATATCGAAACAGAAATTTGGAGGTGATGTCTGGTTGTGAACCGTTACGTAGGGTTATACTTGGGCCGCCAGCTCATTGTCGGTTATGCGACCGAAGACTTTCCAACCTTCCAATCAGGAAAAAGAAGCACCGCAGGATGGACTCCCAAAGACACTGCCAATTTTTTAGCTCGCTCAACCCCTAGGGCAATACGGTCAGATTCGATCCCCGAAATGGTCGATTGGGGAATCTTACATTTCTTAGCTAATTCAATTTGCGACCAACCTAACATTTCGCGAGCGACTCGAACCGAATCCCCGGGACTTAAGCCCAATCGTGTTTTGGATTTCACAAATTCAGCCATTTTTACTTCCTCCGATAATCATGAGCATTGACGTCCGAGCTTGGCAACTCATTGAATCCATTAGTTTTTGATTTTCGGTGCTTAGACTGTTTTCGGACAATATCGAAGCAGGAGTTTGGAGGTGATGGGCGGACTTGAACCGCCGTAGCCGCTTTTGCAGAGCGGTGCCTAACCACTTGGCTACATCACCATCTAGAGCTTTAAGGCTTCGATAGAAACAGAATTCTCGCCAAAAAACAACAGGCTGGCGAATGACGCGGGTTTTCTTGGGGTGCACGAAGCGGTGCGGCGGCTAAGAGGCCTTCTCGACCACGTAATAGAAAACGCCCTTGGCCTTCTCGCAAACCGGCTCGCCGACAAACTTGGTGAAGCCGACCTGAGCCCGGATCTTAAACGAGGGGCTGGCCATGATAGCCTCCGCACAAGAAAGCCCTTTGCTCAGCGCTTTGACGACCTCATCCGCATTCACTTGGGTCAGATGGGTGGAAATCTTTTGGATCTTTGGATTGCGGGCCAGGGCTTCGGCGAGCAACAGGCCCGACAAACCCTTTTTAAAGTTATTGTCGTTGAGAACCTTGATGTCGAGATTGGCCAGCGTCTTTCCGCCATCCTTCAACTCACCGCTGATTTTGGCAAGCTCGGTCGAAGTGTATTGGGGATGCCGGGCCTCGAGCGAAAGAAAATCCGAACTGGCCTCGCGGGTCGGCGAGATCGGCGGTTTGTATCCGAGCTTACTTTCA
>CAZVOP010000074.1:0-16073 GCA_964628445.1 uncultured Pseudobdellovibrionaceae bacterium
CTGACTTTCTCCGAACGAGTGGGTTTGCGTGAAGAGTGCACGAATTGCGGCAACGATGTTCATGTCTGCCGTAACTGCAAATTCTATGATCCCAAAGTGTACAACGAATGCCTTGAGCCGCAGGCGGAGCTGGTGATGGAAAAAGATCGCGCCAACCGCTGCGAGTATTTTCAGGCGAGCACGCGCTCGGGCGGCGGTGGTTCTAAAAAAGAGGACCTGTTGAAAGCCGCCGAGGCGTTGTTCAAAAAGAAGTAGCTAAGCGATCGCCTGGTTAAACCAGAATAAAGAAATCCAAACTCTGCCTTGCCGCTGGCGTTTTTGATGTCCGGCCAGGACCAGTTCTAAAAAGCCATTGGGCGCCGCGGTGATAAGTCCGCGTACATAAAAAGAACGGTTATGCGTTCTTTTACTCAAGAATCAACGATCAAATTTGTCTCAAAAAATCTGCGGCAATCTCTATGCCAGCAGAGTTCGAGGCAGAATCACCCTTTTTGCAAAAGTCGTGACACACAATCAGGGGTCAATGGCCATGGGTATTGGATAAATTTCAGTTAACTTTATGCTCCAGTCAGAGTGAGATAGCTAAGATTTTTGGAAAATTGAAGCAGGAGGGGTGCATGGACCGAAACGCTTTCGTCACCAACAAAGACGGCAAAGACGGCGCGCCGAAAAAAAACGGCAAGACGAAAAACAAAAAGCTGATTCCTCCGATCGTGGCCAAAGCGATAGGCAATAAGATCAGCGAAAAAAGCAAAGTCAAACCTCCCTCCACCTCCGCGGTTTTTTCAGAATTTACCGGCGCGGTCACAGACTCTTCGAGGCTTCGGCAACAATTACGCGAGCTGCACCAAACAGTGAAAGCGGTACGTAACGGCGATTTCTCCGTGCGCATGCAATTGGAAGACGAAGGAATCGTTTCCGAAATCGCGGAAGTCTTGAACGACATTATTGAACAAAATGAAAGCATGGCGAACGAATTCGTACGCGTTCGTAACATTATCGGCTTGGAAGGCCGCATGACCGAGCGGGTAAACATGGGCTCGGTCAAAGGCAGCTGGGCGACATCGGTCGACTCGGTGAATCTGATGATCACCGATCTTGTGCATCCGACCACCGAGGTGGCGCGCGTGATCACCTCAGTGGCGAAAGGCGATTTGTCGCAGAAGATGTATTTGGAAGTGGATGCGCGGCCGGTGAAGGGGGAGTTCCTCCGCATCGGTACGACGGTAAATGCGATGGTGGATCAGCTGAATTCATTCGCTTCCGAGGTGACTCGGGTGGCGAAAGAGGTGGGTACCGAAGGAAAGCTCGGCGGTCAGGCGAACGTAAAGGGCGTGTCGGGGGTTTGGAAAGATCTGACCGATAACGTGAACGTACTTGCTGGAAACTTAACGGATCAGGTTCGTAACATCGGTAAAGTGACGACCGCGGTGGCAAAAGGCGATTTGTCGCAGAAAATTACAGTGGATGCCCGCGGCGAGATCTTGGAATTGAAAAACACGATCAACACGATGGTGGATCAGTTGTCCTCGTTCGCGGCCGAGGTAACCCGGGTTGCGAAAGACGTGGGTACCGAAGGAAAGCTCGGCGGTCAGGCGAACGTAAAAGGCGTGTCGGGGGTTTGGAAGGACCTGACCGATAACGTGAACGGCCTGGCCGATAACTTGACCGCGCAGGTTCGTAACATCGCAAAGGTAACAACTGCGGTTGCGAACGGCGACTTGTCGCAGAAGATTACGGTTGATGCCCGCGGTGAGATCTTGGAGTTGAAGAACACGATCAACACGATGGTGGATCAGCTGCGAAGCTTCGCGGCCGAGGTCACTCGGGTGGCGAAAGAAGTGGGTACAGAAGGACGCCTTGGCGGTCAGGCCGATGTAAAAGGTGTGACGGGCACTTGGAAAGATCTCACCGATAACGTGAACGGCTTAGCTAACAATTTGACCGCACAGGTTCGTAACATCGCAAAAGTAACGACGGCCGTTGCGAACGGCGATTTGTCGCAGAAAATTACGGTGGATGCGAAAGGCGAGATCCTTGAGCTCAAGGACACCATCAATACGATGGTGGACACGCTCCGGTCATTCGCGGCCGAGGTTTCTCGTGTGGCGAAAGAGGTTGGTACCGAAGGTAAGCTTGGCGGACAGGCGGACGTTAAAGGTGTGAGTGGAACTTGGAAAGATCTCACCGATAACGTGAATGCGATGGCCTCTAACTTGACCGTTCAGCTGCGTGACGTATCTAAGGTTGCGACGGCGATTGCGACGGGCGATTTGTCGCAAAAAATCACGGTGGATGTAAAAGGAGAAATTCTCCAGATTAAAGATGTGATCAACAAGATGGTGGATCAGCTCTCCTCATTCGCGGCCGAGGTCACTCGGGTGGCGAAAGAAGTGGGAACGGAAGGAAAGCTTGGCGGTCAGGCCGATGTGAAAGGCGTCAGCGGAACCTGGAAAGATTTGACCGATAACGTGAACGTCTTGGCCGGAAACTTGACGGATCAGGTGCGTAACATCGCCAAAGTGACGACTGCGGTGGCGAAAGGCGATTTGTCGCAGAAGATTACGGTGGATGCGAAGGGCGAGATCTTCGAGCTTAAAAATACAATTAACACAATGGTGGATCAGCTGAATTCCTTCGCGGCCGAGGTCACTCGGGTGGCGAAAGAAGTGGGTACCGAAGGTAAACTCGGCGGGCAAGCGGACGTAAAAGGCGTGTCGGGGGTTTGGAAAGACCTCACCGATAACGTGAACCAACTTGCCGGAAACTTAACATCTCAGGTTCGTAACATCGCAAAGGTAACGACCGCGGTGGCGAAGGGCGATTTGTCGTCCAAAATTACGGTCGACGCCAAAGGCGAGATTCTCGAGCTTAAAAATACAATTAACACAATGGTGGATCAGCTGAATTCCTTCGCTGCGGAAGTTACGCGGGTGGCGAAAGAAGTGGGTACGGAAGGAAAGCTCGGCGGACAAGCCGAGGTGGAAGGCATCTCCGGAACATGGAAGGATCTCACCGATAACGTGAACCAACTTGCCGGAAACTTGACGTCTCAGGTTCGTAACATCGCGAAGGTAACGACTGCCGTTGCGAACGGAGACTTGTCGCAGAAGATTACGGTCGATGCGAAAGGTGAAATCCTCGAGCTCAAGAACACCATCAATACGATGGTGGATCAGCTGAATTCCTTCGCTGCGGAAGTTACGCGGGTGGCGAAAGAAGTGGGAACAGAAGGAAAGCTCGGCGGACAAGCTGAAGTGCGCGGCGTAAGCGGGGTTTGGAAGGATCTCACAGATAATGTGAATTTCATGGCTTCTAATCTTACCAAACAAGTGCGCGGTATCGTGAAAGTCGTAACCGCGGTGGCGAATGGAGATTTGAATCAGAAGTTCGTTATCGAGGCAAAAGGGGAAGTGGCCGCACTCGCTGAAACGATCAATAGCATGACGGACACTCTTAAAACCTTCGCCGATCAGGTGACCACGGTTGCGCGCGAAGTGGGTATCGAAGGAAAGCTCGGCGGACAAGCTAAAGTCCCGGGCGCTCTCGGTACATGGAAAGATCTAACCGACAACGTGAACTTCATGGCCTCCAATCTTACCAAACAAGTGCGCGGTATCGTGAAGGTCGTGACCGCGGTCGCGAACGGCGATCTCTCGCAAAAATTCGTTATCGAAGCGAAAGGGGAAGTGGCCGCACTCGCCGAAACGATCAACAGCATGACGGACACTTTGAGAACTTTCGCCGATCAGGTGACAAGCGTTGCGCGCGAAGTGGGTATCGAAGGAAAGCTCGGCGGACAAGCGAAGGTGCCCGGCGCCGCCGGTACATGGAAAGATTTGACCGACAACGTGAACCAACTTGCCGGAAACTTGACGTCTCAGGTTCGTGCGATCGCTGAAGTTTCGACCGCGGTGACGAAGGGCGATTTGACCCGGTCGATTACGGTCGAAGCGCAAGGTGAGGTCGCGGCGCTGAAAGACAATATTAACCAGATGATTTCGAACTTGAAGGACACCACTTCGAAGAACACCGAGCAGGATTGGCTGAAAACAAACTTGGCGCGGTTCTCCGGCATGATGCAAGGTCAGCGGTCCATTACGGCGGTCGCGCAGTTGATCATGTCTGAGTTGACCCCGCTCGTGGATGCACGGCATGGGGCGTTTTTTATGTCGGAAGGCGATGAGCCCGACACTTCGCTCAATCTGATTGCTTCTTATGCATTTACTGAGCGTCGCGGTGTCTCGAATAAATATAAATTAAAGGACGGCTTGGTCGGACAATGCGCTTTCGAAAAGAAACGCATCCTGATCATGCAACCCGACGAGCAATACGTTCGGATTTCATCCTCACTTTTGGAAATCACTCCGCGCAACATAATTGTTTTGCCGGTGCTCTTCGAAGGTGAATTGAAGGCCGTGATTGAATTGGCAAGCTTAAAGCCGTTCACGCAGAACTATATTACGTTTCTCGACCAACTGATGGATTCCGTCGGTGTGATCTTGAACATGATCTCCAGCTCGATGCGTACGGAAGAGTTGCTTCAGGAACTCAAGCGTTCCAATGCTGAACTTGAAGCACAAGCGACCGAGCTCGAAGACAAAGCGAAGCTGCTGGAAGTGAAGAACAACGAGGTGGAGTTGGCCTCGCGCTCTCTCGAAGAGAAAGCCGAGCAGCTGTCGCTCATCTCGAAATATAAGTCGGAATTTTTGGCCAACATGTCACACGAGTTGCGCACTCCGCTCAACAGCTTGCTGATCTTAAGCAAAACTTTGGCGGATAATAAAGACGGCAACTTGAACGTCGACCAAGTGAAGTACGCAAGGACGGTTCACTCGGCCGGTAACGATTTGCTCTCGCTGATCAATGAAATCCTGGATCTCTCGAAAGTGGAAGCCGGCAAAATGCCGGTTAGCCCGAAAGAGGTCGAGATGCAGGATATCGTGCAGTATTTGGAGCAAACCTTTAAGCCGGTGGCCGAGCATAAAAATCTCGAGTTCGTTCTCGAGACCGACAGCCATTTGCCGAGCGATATTTTCACCGATGAAAGTCGCTTGCAGCAGATTCTTAAAAATCTTCTCTCCAACGCTTTCAAATTTACCGAGCGTGGATCGGTCAAACTTCATATCTCGCAAATCAATGCGGGCTTGGCTGACAACATGCTGGTCTTCTCGGTTACGGATACGGGCATCGGGATTCCTTTCGATAAGCAGAAACTTATCTTCGAGGCCTTCCAGCAAGCGGACGGAACGACCAGCCGGAAATACGGCGGCACCGGGCTTGGTCTTACGATTTCACGTGAAATCGCCAGACTTTTGGGCGGCGTGATCGAGGTGGAATCCGAACCGGGCCGCGGCAGCACGTTCCGTTTGCAATTGCCGCTCAGGTTTACCGGCTCTGAGATGAATTTGTCGCTTGGCGAAAAGGAGATCTTGCCGGCCCGCCCGGAAGTGCCGGTCGGAGTCGATTTCACCGGCCATAAAATCCTGATCGTTGATGATGATATGCGCAATATTTTTGCGGTGAACAGCATCATCAAGGCGCACGGCATGGAATCATTGCATGCCGAAAACGGCAGGCAGGCGCTTGAAGTGCTGGAGAAACACGGCGATATCGAACTGATCCTTATGGACACGATGATGCCGGAGATGGATGGTTTAGAAGCGATAAAGCTTATTCGTGAAAACCCGATTCATCACAGTATTCCGATCGTGTCGCTGACCGCCAAAGCCATGCAGGGCGACCGGGAAAAATGTTTGGCCGCCGGCGCGTCGGATTACATAACCAAGCCCGTTAACGAAGAGACGCTCTTGTCGGCGATCTACGAATGGCTTATGTTAAGAAAATCCGATGCCCATGCGAATTGATCAAACCGTAGATATTCTTCTGGTCGACGACCGGGAGGACGGCCTCATTGCCCTCGAAGCTTTACTGAGCGAATTTAAAAATTATCGCTTAGTGAAAGCCGGCTCGGGTGCGGAAGCCATTGCTCTACTTGATCAATACGATTTCGCGATGGTTCTGCTCGATGTGCAAATGCCGCATATGGACGGTTTCGAAGCGGCGGCAATCATGCGTCGCAATCCACGCTACAAAAGTGTGCCGATTATTTTTGTGACGGCGATCAATAAAGACGAACGCTATGTTTATCGGGGCTACGAAGCGGGCGCCGTCGATTATATTTTTAAGCCCTTCGATCCCATGATCTTGAAAAGCAAAGTGGCGGTTTTTGCCGACTTGCATTTGAAAAACCGGCAGTTGCGCGAGCAAGCCAAACAGTTGAGTGAGCGCGAGGTTTTAGAGCAACGCGCTTTTATCCAGTCGATAGAGATTGAATCTTTGCGCCGCTACCGTAATTTGGCTGAAAGTATTCCGCATATGGTCTTACGGGCTACCCCGACGGGGAATTTGGAGTACAGCAATGAAGCTTGGTGCACTTACACGGGCATGAGTGTCGCGGAAAGTTTGGGCGCCGGCTGGCAGAGCGCGATTCATCCGGAAGATTTGCCGGGCTCGCTGTTGACATGGTCGCAAGCGATGCGCACGACTTCGCGTTACGAATCGGAAGTGCGCATCCGCAACCGCCAAGGCGTGTACCGCTGGCATTGGATCAAAGCCGATCCCGAGCTCGACGAGCGCGGAAATGTTATCGCCTGGTTGGGCACCTGCACGGACATCGAGGACCGCAAATCCTTCGAAGATAAGTTGCGAGAGGCGCAGCGCACGGCGGAGCTGGCGAACGATGCAAAAACCCATTTTCTGGCGAATATGAGCCATGAGATTCGTACACCCTTAAACGCGATCATGGGCTTTACCGAACTGCTGACGGATCCTGAGCATTCGACGGAAGAAAAAATGAAGAACGTGGCGATCGTCCGCCGCAATTGTCATCAACTGCTGAAGATCGTCGATGAGATCTTGGATATTTCGAAAGTGGAAGCCGGCGAGCTTGAAACCGAAAAAGTAGAAACGAAAATCATTGAGCTTTTGAGCGAGGTCAAAGCCTTGATGCGGGTGCAAGCCGGTAAAAAAGGCATTGAACTTAATTTTGAGACCACTTCGCGGGTTCCCGTGCGCGTGCTTACCGACTCCACCCGTTTGCGCCAGATTCTTTTGAATATCATCGGCAATGCGCTTAAGTTCACGAAGGAAGGTTCGGTTTCGGTTTCCACGCGCTTCACCACCAATATGGACGGCAATTGCTTTTTGGTTTTCACCGTCAAGGATACGGGTGTGGGAATCGATCAGCAGAGCGCGCAAAAGATTTTTCAGCCGTTCTCCCAGGCGGACACTTCGACGACCCGTCTTTTCGGCGGCACCGGCCTCGGCTTAGCTTTGGCGCGAAGGCTGGCGCGCGCACTCGGCGGCGATGTCGAATTGATCAAGAGCGCTCCGGGGGAGGGCAGCACTTTCGTGATTTCCATCGAGGTCGAAGTGCCGGAACAGGAAGAATGGGATCGGTTGGATGCCATCGCGGATGAGATCGTGCCGGTGATGCCGGTTGAAAATTTCGACACCTCCAAATTGCGCGGCAAACGCATCCTTTTGGTCGAAGACGCCGAAGACAATCAATTTTTGATTCAACAGTTCTTAAGCCGCACGGGCTGTGTCGTCGAGATCGCCAACAACGGTGCTGAAGGCGTGACGAAGGCTTTGAATAACGAGTACGAAGTGATTTTGATGGACATTCAAATGCCGTTTGTGGACGGCTACCAAGCGACCAGCCAGCTGCGCAGCGCGGGCTACAGCAAACCGATTATCGCGCTGACGGCCCACGCCTTGAATGAAGAGCGCGACAAGTGCCTCCGTACCGGCTGCACCAGCCACCTGACCAAGCCGATCAACCGCCGGCAGTTGATCGAAAGCCTGGTCTCGGTCTTCTAGGGCGCCTGGAGCCCTTTCCGGGGCAAGGCACCGTTGAAAGCTTACTTTTTGGATTTCGCTTTGGTCGGAGCTCGTTCGTCGATCATCGTCATCATTTGCGCGATTCGATGGAGATTCGGAGTCCAATCGGTGACGAAGATTTGATTGGTGCGCGTGTAAGGAACAAGCTCGCCGTCTTTTGAGGTGAGAATGCGCAGTTGCTTATTGACCTCGTCGGCGTCGGCGTTTTTCAGCTCGATCACATAGGTCACCATGCGCGTCGGATTGATCGGCGGTAATTCTTTGGTCACCGGAATGAGACTGCGTTGGACCGCGCGCGCTTGTTGCACGACCATCGTGTTGTCTTGGGTTGAAATCCCGACTCCGTTCAAGGCGAGCGCGCTGGAGAGTTGATTGAAGGCCTCCTCTTTCGTGATATCGCCGGGGTTCGAGATCGTGATTTTGCCGCGCACGGAAACGTCCACGATAAACTTTTGTCCGCTGATCTTCGCGTAGTCTTCAATGACTTTGTCGATGTCGGCATTTTTGTAGTTGAAGTTCACTTTGTTCTCAGCCGCGAAGGCTGAGGTACTAAGTAGGATTATAGCGAGTAAGGCTGAACGGATCATAGGGTCCTCCCAAGTTGAAAAGACCATTGTGACGGCACAAGCCATTGCAGTCAATTACGTGAAGGCGCGCCGTACCTCTGGAGGTACGGCGCGCCTTCGGGCTATTTCTTTACCGGAAGGCCGGTTGCGGGATCGACTTCGACGCCCGTTTTCGGGTCACGGTCTACGCGCGTCTTATAAGTGATGACTGCGGTTCCGCCGTTGGCTTTGGCCTCGGTCAGGACTTTGTTCAAGTCTTTACCGTCGACGAAAGTTTGCAAGTACGGTTGTCCGCCTTTGCCGTTCATGCGGATTGAGGATCTGGCTTGTCCGTCACCGTAAGTCGCGATCACTTTGCCTCCGGCATCTTTGATCTGCACTTTGACGGTCGCGGTGTCGATCGCCATCGGATGTGTGGTCGAGCGGCAATCGAATTGATTGCTTGCACGCATTTCCGATTGCACGTTCTGAGCGAGAGCGGTCATCTCTTTCGAGAAACGCTCAACTCCGGAACCCACGGAATTCAAGTCCACGAGCAAACCGTTTTCGCGTCCCACGAGTTCGATCACGCCGTGACCCATTTCGTTTTCGTCTTCGCGGCCGGCGGCCGGCGTAAGATCGGTCGACGTGTACACGATTCCCGAAAGCATCAGTTTCTCGCCGCCGCCTTTAAGCGCGGTGAGAGCGTCATGCACATGTTCGGGCTTGAGGAGTCCGCCTTTGAAAGCTTTCGAGCAAACGTTTTTAAAGAAACGGACTTCGTGCGGATCTTGAACCATTTTGGTCTCGCCGGCAGTTCTTACTTTCTTGCCTTTAGCGTTTCTGACCGTCTTACCTTTGACGGTGATTTGCTTCATCGTCGGTTGATAAGGGGCATTCGTGTTGGGGTCGTTGATCGAAGAATAATCGAAGCAAACGTCCTGCTCATCGGTCACAAAGATCACGGCCAAAGCGGCGTCTTTGCGGAACAAGCCTTGATTGATGATTTCATTGCGGCGGCTCTTATCATTGATCGACGAGAACAGGCTCAACAACAAGGCTTCACCTTGGGCGTCGCTGCTGTCGTTCGGCACGGCTCTCATTTTATCTTCCAGCAATTTGGTCATGCGGTTGCGATCCAAGCGGTCGCTGGTTTTTAAAACAGCGGGATCGCCTTTGCTGGATTTAAACAAACGGCCTGAGTACTTGCTTTGCGGGCCGTGCGCCAGCATGACGCCGATATTGATGTCGGTTTTTTCACCGAAGACTTCAACGTATTTACCCATCTGGCTTGCGAGCTGAGCCAATTCGCCACGCGGGCTGTTCGGTGAAGGCTTGCGCATCGAAAGCGAAGTGTCCACGACGAACAAAACGTCGAGTTGTTGCTCGGAAGTTTTCACATTCAGCGACTGCTCCGTGCACTGACCGTCAACGGATTGCAGCGGTTGGCAAGCTTCGCCGCCTTCGCCGCACTCGGGTTTGCCGCTTGCGGGTTGAACTTTCGCCTCAGGCGCACCGGCAATTCCACCAACGCGGGCCACGGGCAAGGGGCGCGGCATCGGCACAAGGGCCTTTTGCGCGACAGGCATCGGAGCGGGCGGAGGAACGATCATTTGCGAGCCCGCGTTCGGACCCAAAGCCGGTTGTTGCGGCAGCGGCACGATTTGTTGCGCGGGAACCATGCTCGGAGGCAGCAAGGTCGGCGTCACCGGCGGTTGTTGCGGCGGATTGACCGGGACATCAGGATTAATAGGATTTACCGGCGGCTGCTGCACAGTCGGCGGAATCACGGGCGGCTCAACGGGCGTGACCGGAGTTACGGGCTGAATGGGAGTCACGGGAGTGATCGGCGGTTGTTGCGGAGGAATTCCCGGAGGCGGATAATTCGGTGGATTTTGGATGGGCGGAATCGGTTGACCAGGGGGCGGGTAGCCCGGAGGAATCGGCTGTCCCGGGGGATAGCTCGGCGGAGTTGGCGATGCGAACGACGGATTCACCCGCGGCGGCACGGCTTTCATTTTGGCTTTTTGACACCCGGTCAGCACCACACTGAGGGCGATTAAGCTAAAAAATAATGTCTGAAACATAGCGAACCTCTTTTTGGGGAACCATCCCAAGGCGGAAAAATGCAATCTCGTCGCCTTACGGGCTTCGTCCCAGAATGAATAAAAAAGGCGCACACCCAGTCCCGGTGACGATAAATGGCCATCAGAGACACAAATGAGGCACCTATTGACACGCCGGGTGAGACTCACCTATTTAAGATCCAGGATTCTGGGGAGGATCGATGACAGCTGCATGGCTCTATATATTGTTGGGTTTAAGCGGAAACCACGCTCTGGCTGCGGCTTTGCCGGACATCCCGAACCCTCCGCAAATTCGTCTTCCGATCGATAAAGGGCAGGCCAATATTCCTTGCGATCAAATTGCGACACGCTTGAACAAGTACAACCAAATGGCGCGGCAGCATGACCAAAGTGTCACGGCTTTCCTTGGTGAAGTGACTCAAAAATTAAGCATATGGCATGACATGCTGGCGCCACTTGAGGGCACGACGCAGACGATCGCCGTCGGCACCTACGATCCATTGCAGACCGGCTCCGAGCAGATCTCAAAAATCACCGATTACGCTTTTGACAACACGGAACTCTTGGCGAATGAGTTAGATCGCATTATCGTTTCCATGAGGGACTGCACCGCACTTCAACACCTGAGGTAAATCAACTATGGCCGCGGCATCGACGACCGAGATTTTTCCCTGCTCCATGGAGCAATTTTTCAGCATTATTTCCGACTACGAAAAATATCCTGAGTTTTTGAGCGAAGTGAAAAGCTGCAAAGTGCTCAAAACCGAAGGCGCCAAGAAACTCGTCGAGTTTCAGGTGTCCGTGATCAAAACCTTCACCTACCGCATGTGGATCACCGAGAACAAGCCGGGCTCTATTTCGTGGACGCTTGAGGGCGGCGATCTTTTTAAAACCTCAACCGGTGGGTGGAAATTGACCGATCTCGGAGGTAAAACCAAAGCCGAGTACGCGGTGGATGCGACCTTTAAAGTTTTTGTCCCCGGGCCGGTGGCCAAAGCGCTGGTGAATGTGAATCTTCCCAATATGATGAAAGCCTACCAAGAGCGAGTGAAGAGCAAATATGGACAAAAATGATAAGAGCGAAGAAGACGGCGACGACAGCCTTCCCAAATGGGGAGACATGCTTAAGCGCGTGATGAGCGTGGGGCTCGGCGCGGCCTTTATGACCGAGGAATCGGTGCGCTCCGCCCTGGGGGGCATGAATCTCCCTAAAGAAGTTTTGACGACGATCCTACATGGGGCCAGCCGCTCTAAAGAGGAATTCCTCAACAAGGTCGGAAATGAAACCATCAAGCTGGTGAGCAAAATCGATTTTGTGAAAGAGGCCTCGCGTTTTGTCGAAGAACACAAATTCCGCATTAACGCCGAGATTGAAGTCGTGAAAAAAGAGACGGGTGACGCCGGCCTCACGCTGAAAACCAAAGTTAAAATCCAGGATTAATTATTGCGTTTTGATTTGGCTGGGTGCGGGTACGCTGCTGGTGCCTACGGCCTCGCTCATTTCTTGAAGGCGCTGATCGGCGAGGGCGCCGACTTCGTCACGTTCAAGCGGCGAGCCGCTTTCGCTTTTTGAGCCGTTGGTGTAATTGCGCGAATTCAAATAATCTTCGGGCCGAATGGGATTGGCGACCGAGCGGTTCATGTAGCCTTCCAAAAAGGCCAAAATATTTTCTTTACGCTCCGGAAGGCTGCGGATCGCATCGGCCGAAAATTTTAAAAACTTCCACAAGCCCGTATCGGTGCTGGCGGCGATGGCATCGGTTTTTGCCATTTCGGTCAGAGCCCGCTCCAAAAAGATACGCAGATCGCCGCCGTAAAATTTGGCGTCAACTTGAAGAATCAGGCGGTCCAGAAATTCTTGGCGCATCATGTGCTCGCGTTTTGCGGTTCTTAAGGTCAGCACGTCTTTTTCCAGATTGCCCGGCTTGGAATCTTCGATTTTGCGCGAGAGAGTTTCGTCGATTTCACGCAGGCGCTTCACGTTTTCCACGCGCATGTCCTGCAGCGAGCGCAGCGTTTCGGCCTTCACTTCAGCTTGCGGCGCCTCTTTGGCAAAGGCTACGGCTGAGGCGGAAAGCGCCACGCACAGAATGAGATTGTAAAACGCCTTGGCCATGATCGGCCTCCTCTCCTTAAATAGAGCAATTCTAGGGCCAAATGACGCATTATATAAGTTATGTCTTATCAATAGGTTAGGGGTAGCTGTCGGCTCCCTTTGGGACGCCTAATGTCGGTGTTTTTGACACTCAATGACGCGTCGTTGAATTACTTAACAAGGGCGAAGTAATAGCTCTTAGGGCATGGCCAATAAGACGCTCTCCTTTGAACACCAGGTTCTTCGCCGTCTCAAAATGAGAATTCAGCCGCCTTCCCGGTGGCTGCTCGCTGTTTCCGGCGGGGTGGACTCCATGGTGATGCTTGAGGTTCTCAAGCGCTGGCGCAAATTTTTAAAATGCGAAATGATGGTCGCGCACGTCCATCATGGCGCCGACGCAAAGCCAAGCCAGAAGCGCTTTCGCGCAAAATCGCAAAAGCTCGTTGAAGAATATTGCGCGCGCGAAAAATTAAAATTTATCACCAATACGGGCGCGGCCTTGAACCTCAAGAATGAAGCCGACTTTCGCGCCTTTCGGCAAACCCAATTGGAGAATTGGCGTCAAGAGCTGCAATGTGACTTTGTCATCTACGCTCACCACCGCGACGATTTGCTTGAGACCAGATTGCTTCGTCTTATTCGCGGCACGGGGGAGGCCGGCCTGGCCGCGATGAAAAGATCGTCACACAAAAAACTTCGCCCGCTCCTGGACTCATCAAAAAAAGACATTGAGACTTATGCCGCGCAAGTGGGCCTCAAATGGCTTGAAGATCCTTCAAATGAAAATTGCGATGCGTTACGCAATTGGATCCGCCATGAATGGCTTCCCGCTCTCGAGAAAAAGCAAAAAGGCGCCACCAAATCCTTAACCCGCTCATTAGAAATTTTGAGTCGGCGCCCGAGGAATGAGGGGGGAGTCAACGCGAGCGCGGGCCTGCGACGCAACTCGCTAGACGAGAAGACGGTCGCCAGCTACCTACGTCAACTGGGAGTGAAGAATTATGGGCGCACTCATGTCCAAGAAATCTTGAAGCGCATTGACACCCGTCAGAAAAATCTCACATTTGAAATGTTGGGGCTCGTTTTTAAAGTCACACCGGACCTTTTAACGGCGAGTCGAGTTTGAGCTGGGATAACCCGCATGTTATCCTGGCTTTTGATCGGATATCTCTCGGAAAGGACGCCGGATGCGCTCTCCCTCTAAAACGATGACTTTATGGGCACTTTTGATCGTGCTCGCGGTGCTTTTCTTTCAGATGTACGAAAAGCAGGCGAACCAAATGGTGCGCGATTTCAATTGGCCGAAGATGTTGCAAGCCGCAACCGACGGACAAGTGGTGAAAGACTCCGTGGTCCTTCATCAGAGTTCGAATGAAATTGAAGGCCAGCTGAACGAAGCCGGACAGAAAATCTTCGGCGGCAAACAATTTAAGTTTGTCGGTAATACCGGCGACAAAGGTTATGAAGAACTGCGCGAGCGCGGGATTACCCCCAGTTACGTCAGCTCGGACAATTCCTTCATGGCCAGCATATTATTGAACTGGCTGCCGTTGATTATTATCGTGGCGATGTTTATGTTTTTCATGCGCCAGATCCAGGCCGGTGGCGGCAAAGCCATGGCTTTTGGAAAAAGTCGCGCGCGTTTGCTCACCGAAAATAAATTGAAGGTGACGTTTAAGGACGTCGCCGGCGTCGAAGAAGCCAAACAAGATTTGCGTGAGATCGTCGATTTCTTGCGCGATCCCAAAAAATTCACCAAACTCGGCGGCCGTATTCCTAAGGGCGTATTGCTGGTGGGCCATCCCGGTACCGGTAAGACGTTGCTCGCGCGGGCGGTTGCCGGTGAAGCCAATGTTCCCTTCTTTACGATTTCAGGTTCTGACTTTGTGGAAATGTTCGTCGGAGTCGGTGCCAGCCGTGTGCGCGATTTATTTGAACAAGGTAAAAAGAACGCCCCGTGCTTGATCTTTATCGATGAGATCGACGCCGTGGGAAGACATCGTGGCGCCGGCATGGGCGGCGGGCACGACGAGCGCGAGCAAACGCTGAATCAATTGCTGGTCGAGATGGATGGTTTCGAAAGTAACGACGGCGTGATTCTGATTGCCGCGACCAATCGTCCCGATGTGCTTGACCCCGCGCTTTTACGCCCGGGACGTTTTGATCGACGGGTTGTCGTGAATAAGCCCGATTTAAAAGGACGCTCGGAAATTTTGAAAGTGCACACCCGTAAGACGCCGCTGGCGAACGACGTCGACTTGGAAAAAATCGGACGCGGAACTCCGGGCTTTGCCGGCGCCGATTTGGAAAACTTGGTGAACGAAGCCGCTTTGCAAGCCGCGCGTGAAAATAAGACGCGTCTTGAGATGGAAGATTTTGAAAAGGCCAAAGACAAAGTCTTAATGGGCGCCGAGCGCAAGAGCATGGTTATTTCAGAAAAAGACCGCCGTTTGACCGCTTATCACGAAGCCGGTCATGCGATCGTCGGCCGCACACTTTCCGGCCTCGATCCCATTCACAAAGTGACAATCATCCCGCGCGGCATGGCGCTTGGGGTGACGCAGACTTTGCCGGAAGAAGACCAATTGAATCTTTCCAAGAGTAAAGCGACCAACATGATCGCTTTCTTGTTCGGCGGCCGCGCGGCCGAAGAGATCGTGTTTGAAGATTACACGACGGGGGCCGGCAATGACATCGAACGCGCGACCGAGCTGGCCCGCCGTATGGTTTGCGAGTGGGGAATGAGCGAGCGCTTAGGCCCCTTGGCTTACGAAAAACGCGAAGGCCCGGTTTTCTTGGGCATGCAGCAAGCGCAAAGCCGGGATTATTCCGATGCGAAGGCGCAAGAGATCGACGCCGAAGTTTTCGGGCTCGTCAAAGGCGGGCACGACAAGGCGATCGAGATTCTAAAGGCCAACATGAGCGTCTTGCACATCATGGCCGGGGCCCTCTTGGAATATGAAACGATCGATTCGGACGAAGTGAACTTGATGGTACAAGGCGGAACTTTGGAAGAATTGCTCAAGCTTCGCGACACGAAGAAGGAGCAAATGGAGCGCGATCGCAAGTCGGTTCGCGAGTCCTCCGAGAAAATGGACAAGGCGGAAGCCAGCTCGCGCAAAAAGGCGGGCGGCAGTGATCCGGTCGGGCAGCCGGCTCCGGCATAAAGATTACGGCAAGTCAGGGAATTGGGAACGATTTAAATGTTGAATGCACTTTGGAACAATTGGAGCGGTTTGTTCACGCAGCTGCGTGTGCAAGACTTCGTCGATTTGTTCCTGGTGTGGTTGGTCGTTTACCGTGTCCTTTTACTCATCAAAAAATCCGGCGCCGTGCAGATTCTTTCCGGTCTTGGCGTTTTGGCGATCGCCTATATGCTTTCGATTTGGTTCGAGCTAATCACGTTCAATTACATTCTCGAAAAATTCTTCAGCAATCTAT
>CAZVOP010000075.1:0-16041 GCA_964628445.1 uncultured Pseudobdellovibrionaceae bacterium
CGTTATCAAAAGTTCCTAAGTTAAAAACCATTTGCGGCGACATGGTGATGTGGCCAGTAGCTAAAATATTATTGCCGGCCATATCGATGGCGCCAGACATCGTGCCACCAGCTAAAGGAAGTTTGCTATTATCCGTCGCGCTTGGCACGCCGGTCTTCCATTTCTGCGCGGTTTGATCCCAGATTAAAGTTTCGCCGTCACCCATCGCAGGTCCTACGGTTGAGAGGTCGGCGGCTTTGCCGCCGATATTTGAATCCGTATAGTTTTTCGTTGCGACATCCGTCGCGGCACTGGGATCAGCCACATTGGTAATACGCTGACCATTAAAGCCAACGGCCGCCGCGGGATTGGAAACCATGTACTGGCTCGACGACCCATTCACCAAAGCATTGAGCTTCGTGTAGTTCGTGGCCGAAAAAATATTCTCCAAATTCGCTTGCGACAAATCGTTCGCGACATCGTCATGCACTTGCAAGAAATCCGCAGGACGCTTTCCTTGCAAGGTTTCAGCAACCACAGCATAAGCCGCAGCGGCAATCGGCACGTCGGGATTCATTGTGACAAACCCGCCGCCAAGATTATACTTCACGCGTATTACGCGTTCGTCGCCACTAGCCAACGTGGTGCCGCTCAAACATCCGGCCCAACCGCCTGCGACGGCGCCGACGTTCTCGAAAACTTTCGAGGTCATGAGCGTCGGGTTAGTGAGATCGATCAAGTTCGAAATATTCGAACCCTTACCAAGCTCTAACGAAAATCCACCTTTGGTGTTGCTTAGATCTTGGCCCGGATGCTCCTCGGAATAAAGCAAACACGCGCCGGTTTTGTCGTAGATTTCGAGTTTGAAGTTTACCGAACTACTGGTGATCGCAGCACCGGAGGCTGAAAACAAACCCCCACTAATATTCATGTTCGAAGGGCCTTGTTGGCCAAATGCAGGGAAGGAGACAGCTAAAACCGTCCAACGAATCGCACGAAGAACTTGCCGGATACATTTGCGGCCAGACAACATTTGACGTTCCTCAACAATTTAGAATCTTAAAGGTTCTTAAACAATCTATCGGACGGCACTGGACGTGCCTTTAGTGACATGTTTCGATATGGGGCAATAAATTAAAGAAATCTAAGTTTTTTGAGCCAGCTAAAACCTAGTGGCCCGGGTAAAAATTTCACGACAACCGCCGAAAAATGTCATTGTGCCCCACCTATATTTGATTATACGTGTCAAAAATGATAAACCACTCACTCCAACGGCGTTATTTTCCTGGAGGTTTCTCAGATGGTTTCTTTTAAAGTCGGCGATAATGCTGTGTATCCTGGGCACGGTGTCGGCAAAGTCTCGGCAATCGAAGTTAAAGAAATCTTAGGCACTAAGCACACTTTCTACAGCATCAACATTCTGGATTCCGGAATGAAGATCATGGTGCCGAAAAACAATGCAGAGTCCGTTGGACTTCGCCCGATCATCTCCCGCGAGGAAGCGGCGAAGGTGATCGAAATCCTCAAAGAAACGAATGTTAAAATCGATAACCAAACATGGAACCGCCGCTACCGCGAGTACATGGAGAAGATCAAGACCGGTTCGGTCTATCAAATCGCCGAGGTTTTACGCGATTTATTCCTTCTTAAAGTCGAAAAGGAACTGAGCTTCGGCGAGCGCAAAATGCTCGATAACGCCAGAACCCTGCTTCTTCGCGAATTGTCTTTAGCCACCGGCGCCGAAGAGCTTCGCGCGCAAGACGGTGTTAAGGCGATTTTTAACCTCTAGCGGCTTTATTCCCTTAATATTTCCGAGTTAAGATCCTCTATTAACCGAGGGTCTTTTTTTATGTCTGATAATTCCGTACGCGTCCGTTTCGCTCCTTCGCCCACCGGCTACTTGCATGTCGGTGGCGCCCGCACCGCGCTCTACAACTATCTCTTCGCAAAACATCACGGCGGTAAATTCATTTTGCGCGTCGAAGATACCGACGAAGCACGCTCGACCGAAGAGTCGATGAAAATGCAGGTCGCCGATCTGGAATGGTTGGGGTTGCATTGGGATGAGGGGCCCGATCCTAAAACTTTGATCGATGTGGGGCCTTACGGACCGTACCGGCAAAGCCGCCGCCTCCAGATTTACAAAGAACATGCGAATAAGCTGCTCGAAGAAGGCCAAGCCTTTTACTGCTTCATGACGGATGAAGAAATCGATGTTCAGCGCCAAGCCTTTATTAAAGCCGGCAAACCGCCGCAGGTGGATTCGCCCTACAGAAATTGGACTTTGGAGCAAGCGCAGGAACGCTTGAATAAAGGCGATAAGGCCTCCATCCGTTTTAAGACCGTCGAGAAAAAAGATTACGTGCTTCACGATCTTGTCCGTGGCGACGTGACGTTTCCTTCCGACATGGTCGGCGATTTCGTGATCTTGCGCTCAAGCGGAATGCCCGTTTATAACTTTTGTTGCGCCATCGACGACGCTTTGATGAAGATCACACACGTCTTCCGGGCCGAAGAGCACTTAAGCAATTCGCTCCGGCAAATGATGCTTTATGAAGCCTTCCATTATGAAATGCCGAAGTTTGGGCACTTGTCGTTCATTCTAGGCTCGGACCGCCAGAAACTCTCGAAGCGTCACGGGGCCACCAGCTGCCATGACTTTAATGTGAATGGATATATGCCGGAGGCTCTCAATAATTTTATCGCTCTCCTGGGTTGGAGTTCACCGTCGGCGAAAGAAATTATGAGCATGGATGAAATGATCCAAGAGTTCTCTTATGAACGGCTGCATTCCGCGCCTGCGGTTTTTGACGAGCAAAAACTCACATGGGTGAACGAAACCCATTTGCGCGCTCTTCCATGGCAAGAATTATGGAAGAGGGTCGAGCCTTATTTTCAAGCCGAAGGCTTGAAGCTGCCAAGCGATCCCAAATGGCGCGAAAACGCTTTGAATACTTTTAAAACCAGCATGCACACTTTAAAGGACGCGGTCGAACTTTTTAGACTGGTGAGTGAAGAAGCTATGCCTATCTCCTCAGAAGCCTCGGAAACCTTGACGTGGCCGACCACTAAGTCGGTGATTGAGGCTTGGATTTTAGGCGTTGAAAAATCTCCTACGGATTATATGAGTGAAGAGCAGTTTAATAAACTTCAAGACGGTATTAAGGATTCTCTCAACGTAAAGGGAAAAAATCTGTTTATGCCGATTCGCGTGGCGATCATCGGTAAGCCGCACGGGACGGAACTTAAGATGCTTGTTCCGCTATTGCATAAGCATACTTTGATTGCGCGCGCGCAGGCAGCGCTCGGCCAGCTTAAAATTTAGGGGTTATTGCTTGGCAATTACGATTTATAATTCTGAGACGCATAAAAAAGAAAGCTTCGTTCCCCTGCGGGAGAACGAAGTGAAGATGTACGTTTGCGGACCGACGGTTTATGACCTGCTTCACGTCGGGAACTTTCGCGGCGCCATCTTTTTTAATCTCGTGCGCAATTGGTTCGAGTACCGCGGCTTCGATGTGAAGTTCGTCTACAACTACACCGACGTCGACGACAAGATCATCAATCGTGCCAAGGCCGACGGCGTGGATGCGCATGCCATCTCCGAAAAATACATTCTCGAATTCGAGAAGGATTTCAATTCGCTGAAGCTGCGCAAACACACGCATAATCCTAAAGTGACCGAGTTCATGGATCCCATCATCGAGTTCGTGGGGGAGCTGATCAAAAACGGCGTGGCCTATGAGATGGAAGGCGATGTTTACTTCGACGTTCACGCTTTTCCCAAGTATGGGCGTTTGTCGCATAAGAATTTGGCGGATTTAGAAAGTGGCTCGCGCATCGAGGTGGATACGCGTAAAAAGAACCCCTCCGACTTCGCACTCTGGAAGAAGGCGAAAGCGGGCGAACCGTTTTGGAAGTCACCCTGGGGTGAGGGGCGTCCGGGCTGGCATATCGAGTGCTCGGCTATGGCGCGGGCTCTGCTTGGCGACACGATTGATATTCACGGAGGCGGCCTGGATTTGATTTTTCCGCACCATGAAAACGAAGTCGCACAAAGTGAGGGCGCAACCGGCAAGCTCTTCGTGCGCTACTGGATGCACAACAACATGCTCAACTTCGGTTCACAAAAGATGTCGAAGTCGCTCGGCAATGTGCGCTCGGCGCGCGATTTCATCAAAGAATATAACTCGGAAATTTTTAAATACATGATGCTCTCGGCACATTACCGAAGCATCTTGGATTTTTCGCCGGATCAATTCGAGCATGTGATCGCGAATCTTGCGCGTATTTATTCGGCCCTAAGCCTTGCGGACAAAGTGGCGGCGACTCCGACAAATGAGGCGACGCCTGCGGATTTCCAAAAACTTCTCGATTCGGCAAAAGTGGGAGTCGAGACCAGCTTGGACGACGACTTCAATACGCCCGAGGCGCTGGCTAGGCTTTTCGAAGTGATCCGCACGTTCAACAATACGGTGCGCACACCCGGCCCGGTGACGCCTAAGAAATCCGCGGTGGCGAAGGCCTTCTTGCAGTGGACCGCGTGGTTGGGTAATCTGATGAGTCTTTTTGGTGAGCCCCCGGAGGACTTCTTACGCCTTCTTGATGACATGTTGTTGAAGCGCAAGAAAATCGAGCGGGCGGCGGTGGATGAACTGGTGCGCGCGCGCGCGGAAGCCAGATTGAACAAGGATTTCGCAAAGGCCGATGAAGTGCGTAAGCAACTGGTCGAACTTGGGATCGCCGTGCAGGACACGCCACAGGGAAGTGAGTGGGAAGTCCAAAAGTAAGAGGGTGATGTAGTGGCCTTAAAAACGATCAAGCCGCCAAAGGGAAAGTTCGAACTCAACAGTAAGTTCGCGCCCGCGGGGGATCAGCCTAAAGCCATCGAGAGCATCGTCGACAGCATTCGGCGTGGAATCCGTCACCAAACTCTTCTCGGCGTCACCGGTTCGGGAAAGACCTTCACGATGGCGCAAACCATCGCGCAAACCAATCTTCCGACCTTGATCTTGGCGCCGAATAAAACGTTGGCCGCGCAATTGTTTATGGAGTTCAAAGAGCTCTTCCCCAAAAACGCGGTCGAATACTTCGTCAGTTACTATGACTACTATCAGCCCGAAGCTTACGTGCCCTCAAGCGACACCTTTATCGAAAAAGATTCGGCCATCAACGAGCAGATCGATCGAATGCGCCATTCGGCGACCAGGTCCCTGTTTGACCGGCGCGATGTCATCATCGTGAGCAGTGTCAGTTGTATTTACGGTCTAGGCAGCCCGGAAGCCTATTCGGGCATGATGATCCATATTATTTCCAATAAGGAAATCCGCCGCGATGTTTTCTTGCGTGAGTTGATCCGCATTCAATACAAGCGCAATGACGTCGATTTTTCGCGTGGAACTTTTCGCGTGCGCGGCGATGTGGTCGAGATTTTTCCGCCCTACGAGGATGAACGCGCCATTCGCGTCGAATTCTTCGGTGATTTTATCGAGAAGGTCAGCTGGGTCGACCCCTTGCGGGGTAAAGTCCTGCAGGAAGTCGACCAAGTCGCGGTTTATCCCGGAAGCCATTACGTTAACTCCGACGACAAAAACAAAACCGCGATCGAAACGATCCGCGAGGAACTCCGCACCCGCATTACCGATTTTCAAACGCAGATGAAGTACATCGAGCGCGAACGCATCGAGCAGCGCACGAGCTGGGATCTGGAAATGATCGCCGAGATGGGGACCTGCCCTGGGATTGAGAACTACTCGCGCCACTTCACTCAGCGCGCGGCCGGTGAAGCGCCTCCAACTTTGATCGAATATTTCCCCGACGAGTTTTTGTGCTTTATCGACGAGAGCCACGTCACCGTTCCGCAAATCGGCGGGATGTACCGCGGGGATAGGGCACGTAAGCAAACTTTGGTGGAGTACGGTTTCCGTTTGCCCTCGGCATTGGATAACCGGCCTTTGAATTTTCAAGAGTTTGAATCCTTGGTCGACAAGGTCATTTATGTTTCGGCGACGCCTGGGCCTTATGAGTTGGCGAAAAGCGAAGGCATGTTTGTCGAACAAATCATCCGCCCCACCGGCTTGGTCGATCCGAAGATCACCATTCACCCGGTGAAACACCAGGTGGATCATCTGCTCACGGAAATCCGCAAGCGTGTCGCGAAAAAAGAGCGGGTGCTGGTCACGACCTTAACCAAGCGCAGCGCCGAGGATTTGACCACTTACTACGAAGGCCTCGGCATCAAGGTCAAATACCTGCATAGCGATATCGTCACTATGGAGCGAACCGAAATTATTCGCGATCTGCGGCTGGGCATCTTTGATGTGTTGGTGGGGATCAATCTTTTACGCGAAGGCCTGGATATCCCCGAGGTGTCACTAGTCGCGATCACTGACGCCGATAAAGAGGGATTTTTGCGCTCGGAGCGGTCATTGATCCAAACAATCGGGCGGGCCGCGCGCAATATCAACGGCGAGGTGATCATGTACGCCGATAGAATCACCGACAGCATGAAGAAAGCCATCGGTGAGACCGACCGTAGGCGCGCGATCCAGGTGCAGCACAACAAAGACAACAACATCATCCCGCAAACCATCACCAAGCGCATCTCCGAAGGTTTAAGCGATATGTACGGCATGGAATCGGTGATGAAGGATTCCAAAGATAAAAAGATGGTGCTGCGTGAAAACATCGCGGCCTACACCGAAAATCCTAAAAAGCTCTCGGTGCAAATCATTAAGCTACGCAAGCAGATGAAGAAAGCCTCGGACAATTTGGATTTCGAAGAAGCCGCGAAGATCCGCGACGAAGTGAAACGCCTTGAAATGCTCGATCTCGCGCTTCATACGGGCGAAGTCGATCAAGCCTTTAGCGCCGAACTGACCGGAAAGACACCGGGGGAAAAGTGAATCCTGCACTCGGTGATTTGAAAATAAAGATTTCCGAGTTTCCCACCGAGCCCGGCATTTACATGATGAGAAACGCCAAGGGCAAGATCGTCTACGTAGGCAAGGCGAAATCTTTGCGCCACCGCGTGCGCTCCTATTTCGGAGCACAGGTCGAAAACTCTCTTAAGACCAAGTACCTGATGATGAATGTCATCGACATCGAGTACATCCGCACCAAAACCGAAGTCGAAGCGTACTTGCTTGAAGCCTCGCTCATCAAAAAGCACCGTCCGCGCTACAACATTCGCCTTAAAGACGACAAAGCCTATCCCTACATCCGCGCAAGCCTCGAGCATGATTTTCCCAGATTTTATCTGGCGCGCAGGGTGAGTGCGGACGGCGCCATGTACTTCGGTCCCTACACGTCGGGACTTTCGGTGCGCGAGACCATTCGTTTTTTAAACCGCACCTGGAAGATCCGCGATTGCACCGACGGTTTTTTTAAATCGCGAACCCGTCCCTGCATCTCGCATCAAATCGGGCAGTGCACGGCTCCGTGCGTGAAGTTGATCACGAAAGAAGCTTACCGCGGCGATGTCGAATCCTGCTTGAGCTTTTTGAAAGGCCGCAATTCCAAATTTTTAAAGGAATTGAACGTCAAAATGAAAGACGCCGCCGAAAACGAGCGCTTTGAGCAAGCCGCGCGCCTGCGCGATTCGATCCAAGCGATCGAGCGCATATGGGAGCGGCAAACCGTCGTGACCATGCATAAAGATTACGATCAAGACGTGGTGGCCTTTGTCGGCGATGAGCGCGGGACATTGATCGAGACGATGCACATCCGCGGCGGCCGCGTGATCGGCTCACGCCCTCACTTCATCAATAAGTTCAATTGCTCGTCCTTGGAAGAAGATCCGAAGGAGTGGCTGACCTCGTTCCTCACTCAATACTACGATGAAAATATTATTCCCGACGAGATCATTCTGCAGGTCGATCTAGGTAGTGACATCGTGAAGCTGATGCAGGCCGTATTTATCGAGCGGCAAAACAAAAAAGCCAAAGTGGTCGCGGCGACGGGAAGTGAAGGCAAGAAGCTTCTCGATCTCACCTTAACCAATGCTCAAAGCCACTTTAAAGACTCCGTCACCAAGGCCGACCGCCAGTTGCAGGGCCTCACGCAAATCAAAGAAAAATTCGGGCTCAAAAATATTCCGCGCCGGATGGAGTGTTACGATATCTCCAACTTTCAAGGCGCAGAGAATGTCGCCAGCCAAGTGGTCTTCGAAGACGGGATTCCGCGCAAGGACGATTACAAGCGTTACAAAATTAAAACCGTGATTGGCGCCAACGATTTCGCCTCGATGAAAGAGGTCCTCACGCGCCGCTTTAAGCATGAGGAGTGGGAAGACCCCGATTTGATCGTGGTCGACGGCGGCAAGGGACAGCTGTCTATGGCGGTTGAAGCACTAAAAGAAATCGGCCGCCCGGGCTTGTGCGTGGTCGGCATGGCGAAGGCCCGAACGCTTGGCGAATTTCACGACTCCGAAGTTCTTGCCAGCCAAGAAAGATTTTTTATTCCCGGGCGCTCGAATCCGGTCACGTTTCCGTCCAATTCCGAGGCCTATCATATTTTGGTCGGGATCCGCGACGAAGCGCACAGATTCGCGATCACCTATCACCGCAAACTGCGTGAGGCGACAACACTCGCCAGCGTTCTCGACGCGATCACCGGCCTTGGCGAGAAAAGAAAAACCGCACTGCTCAAGAAATTTGAAACGATCGAAGGAATTAGAAGCGCATCCGTCGAGCAACTCGTCGCGATCCCCGGCATGAACCGCGTGATCGCCGAGCGAATCCTGCTGCATTTGCGGGAATAGCTTGGAGCCCGCTCACTGCAGAATGTAGTTCGACTGCCGATTGCGTACGCCGCAAGCGGTGCAGTGGGCGTCTTCGCAAACGGTGCCGGTGAGGAAATCCGTTTTATGTTTGAAGGTCATCATTGATCCGCACAGTACGCACTGTAGGTGATCGTTGACTGACTCCTCCATCCAAGTCTGCTTGCTGACTTTGGGCATGGTCAGATTGACGTCGATCAGGGCTACTGTTTTTGCTTTATCGCTCTTATTTGAAGTATCCATCCTGGAATCTCCTCTTAGTCGGTGTGACAACAAACTCTTCGTCAGGGTTGTGTCTCAACTTGAGACTTAATGCGGCGCGAAACTCGAAATTGGATGACCCCTCGAGTGCGGTTCCATACATTGGTCCGGCTATGCTCGACGAAGCTCAGGGACTATATATAGACGAGGTATTGGGAATAACTCATTTCGCGGCCGGGTTGAACCCTCCTCCTGAAGCCGCAATCGTCGATGTCGTGGTGATGACGACAGAACTCTCGAGCGAGCAAGAATTCCTGTTTAAAAAGATCATGGCCAGCATCAAGCTTCAGGCCTTCACTCACATCGAAGTGAACGAAGTCCGGCTGGGCTGTTTGCCTGACGAGATCAGGGCCCGCCATATCATTGCTTTTAACGATGAACATAACGGACGCAGCACTTCGGAGGATTCCGTTTGGTGGAGTTTGCCGTCGCTCACTTCGATGATCGGCGAGAACGCCGATGTAGCATCCAATAAAAAAGAGGCTTGGACATTCTTACAGCAATTCGCGCGCGAGTTCTTATCATGAGACATTTGTTGGCCCTTTGTTTTTTCCTGTTCAGCACCTTCGCTTCCGCGGAAGTCATGGAAGTCGACGTCACGGGGATAATTGGACCTGCGACCGTCGATTTACTTAAGCGGGTGGAAAAGCGTGCGGCGGCCGACAGATCTGAAGCGATCTTGCTGTTGATCAATACGCCCGGTGGAAGCTTGGAGAGCACGCGCACGATCGTCGAAATGATTTTGAACTCGAACATTCCTTATTTGTGTTTGGTTTCACCGCGCGGGGGGCATGCGGGAAGCGCCGGCGCGATCATGCTTCAGGCCTGCCACGTGAACGGCGCTTTGGCGGGCACCAACCTTGGCGCGGCCACACCGGTCGCCAGCGGCGGTATGGAATTGCCTAAGGATTTGCGCCAAAAAATCCTTAACGACACCCGCAGTTGGCTGGAAAGTCTGACGCGACTAAGAGGGCGCAGCGACAAGTTCGGCCAGGATATTATTTTAGAAGCCAAAGCCGTCACCGCCGAAGACGCGCTGAAATTGAAGGCGATTGATTGGGTCGGGCCGGCAAAAGCGGATTTTTTGAAGTTCGTAGCCGAGCGCAAAATTAAAATGGGTGAGAATGAATTCGTAACGGTGAAAACCGATGCGATAAATGTTTTTGAGCACGACGTAAGATTTAAAGTGGCTTCGATCCTGATGGATCCCGAATTCGCCTACATGATGCTGCTGGGAAGCCTGGCGCTGATTTATTTTGAAGTCACCCATGCCGGCGTCATTTTGCCAGGCGTGATGGGCGGGATCGGGCTGATCATTTCGATGATCGCGCTCAATAAGCTCGATGTCGAGTGGGGCGGATTGCTTTTGATTTTCCTTGGCATCGGGATGCTGATCGCCGAAATGTTTTTGCCGACTTTTGGGATTCTAGGGCTTGGCGGCGTTGTGGGCTTTACCCTCGGCAGTATTTTTCTCTTTGATCCGGTGAAAAGTGGCGGCTATCAGCTTCCTCTTACTTTGATCGTGCCGGTCGTGGTGTTCTTCGCTTTGGTTTTTATCGGCGTCTCGACGATGATGTTGCGCACCCGTGCGGTGAAGAAAAAGGGCGGTTTTGAGGATCTGATAGGAGTGAGCGCGACGGTAGTGAGCGCGAACCAGATTGAATTGTACGGAGAGATCTGGAAGTTTACCGCGCCAGAGAGTTTTGCGGTCGGTGATGAAGTGAAAGTTGTCGGTTACAACGGATTAGTTCTTCAAGTTGAAAGGAAGATATAATGGATTTAATTGGCCCGAATATAGTGATTATTGGTTTAGTCCTGGCTTTGATTTTCTCGACGATTAAGATTTTACCCGAGTGGGAACGCGCCGTGATTTTGCGCTTGGGCCGCTCGATCGGCATTCGCGGTCCCGGGTTGATCATCTTGATTCCCGGGATTGAAAAACTTGTGCGCATCGATACCCGCACGGTGACCATGGACGTTCCCTCACAGGACATCATCACCAAAGACAACATCAGCATGAAGGTGAACGCGGTCATTTATTTTCGCGTGGTCGATCCCGAAGGCGCCATCACGCGCGTGATGGATTATTACTTCGCGACCTCGCAGCTTGCGCAAACGACTCTGCGCTCGGTCTTAGGACAATATCAAATGGATGAAATCCTCGCTCATCGCGACAAGATCAATCATTCCTTGCAGGAAATTTTGGACAAGTCCACCGAACCTTGGGGCATTAAGATCTCCAACGTCGAAGTGAAGAACATCGACTTACCCAAAGAAATGCAGTCGGCGATGGCCCGCCAGGCTGAGGCCGAGCGTGAACGCCGCGCCAAAGTCATTAGCGCCGACGGTGAGTTCGAACGTGCGCAAAAATTAAAAGAAGCTTCGGATATCTTGGCTTCAAGCCCAAGCGCCTTGCAGCTCGCTTATCTGCAAACTTTGAGCGAGATGAAGAACAGTGGCACGCACACGATCGTTTTTCCGCTGCCGATCGACTTCATTAAGCCGTTCTTCGACGGGGCTAAGAAGTAATATGTCCCTCGCTCTTGCGTTGCTCACTTCGATGGCCATCGTTCCCCAGGTGCAAGCCGGGAAGCCGGGCATTGAGGTGCGCGTGCGCGTGAAGCGGGAGTTAAAAGAGATTAACGTCAGCGGTTTTGAATTGCGGATCTCAGCACCGAGCCATTTTCTCTCGGTCAGCTCAATCGACCCCGGATTGAAGAAGGCTAAGATCACGCGCGATAAAAATGGCACGTGGCTGGTGAAATGGCAGAACCGCAAGCAGACGGAAAGAATCGACGCCGAAAACCTATGGCTGCGCGGGCAAGTCGTGCGCGTAGGCCTCGAACCCGTGCCTTATGATTTAGAGATTTATTCCAACCCAAAAGCGGGGCTCGACGTTATCGCGCGCTTGGATCTTGAGACCTATCTCGCCGGTGTCTTGCCCTCGGAGATGCCGGTCAGCTGGCCGATCGAAGCGTTAAAAGCGCAAGCCGTCGCGGCAAGATCCTTCGTCTTGCGCACGGCCTTTGAGCGTCGTAACAAGCATTTCGACGTCGACTCGACGATCATGGATCAGGTCTACAAATTTTTAAGCGACGTGAAGCAAAATCCTGAACTCAAGGATCGCATCAACAAGGTGGTCAGCGAAACCCGCGGCGAAATTTTGCTCGACGACAAGAGTCGCGTACTGAAAGCATTTTATTCAGCCGATTGCGGCTGCACCACCGAAGATCCCAAATTCGTGTGGGGCAAAATCGAATCGTTTAAATCGGTCAAGGATCCTTCATGCGGCCAGCGCAAGACCGTGCAGTGGAGCGTGACGCTCGATAAGAGTGAAGTGCGCGGCCGCCTGCTTGCGGCCCTGGAATTGCCTGAGAATGCGAATCTGCGCACGATTCAAATCGGTGGGCGAACCCCGTCGGGTCGCGTGGCGGACGTGATTGCGTCGTTGGATGTGGATGGCAAGACCCACAAGTTCGCGATGAACTCACAGGAATTTCGCAAGATGTTCGGCTTTGAACGCATTCGCAGCGCCGATTTTTCGCTCAAATGGCTTGGCTCAAAAATGCAAATCCAAGGCTCCGGCCTTGGTCATGGCGTGGGCCTATGCCAAACTGGAGCACGGGGTCTTGCCATCGAGGGCATGAATTACCGTGACATCCTGAAGCTGTATTACCCCAAAGCTAAATTGCGGACGGGTAAGGCCGCGTAGCTATATGGGCGCAAAACCTCTTGTCGGGACAAGAAGTTTTGCGGCATAAAGCGGGTCATGAATAAGCTTTTGCTGCTGTCAGCGTTTATCTTCATGCCCATGGTCCATGCCTCGGATTGCACGCAGATACTCTCAAGCAATGTGATTTACACTCATCTGCTCAATGCGGCTTTTTCGCCTTACCTAATAGCCATTCATAATGAAATCACGGCAATGAGTGCGGAGCGCATTCAAGATTTAAATCGAAAATATGCCGGTGAAGTCGGCTTCAGGCGGGCTAAGACATCCCGGCTCGAGCGCGGAGTGGATTTGGGTTTTGATTCGGCCTTTATCGGCGAGCGCTATATTCATGGACACTACACCAACGAGCTTCCGGCTCCTTACAACAAATACAATGAGGATGTTATGGCGCGACTTGGCCGCGCGGTTTATCTCGTCGCCACAATGGTCCGTAAAAACTTGCGCGTGAAGCCGGAAACCGATCGCGCCTTAAGTGAAAGTTTTGATCTCAGATGTAAGCACACTTACGCCGGGGACGCCGTTGAGTTGCAGATGTACGACGCTTACCTGTCCGTGCTTCAGGCCGCCGCGCAATTAACCAGTGATCCGGTCGAAGGGCTGAATCCCGAACAATTGCTGTATGCGGTGATGAGCCAACAGTCGAAGAAGCCAAGCCTGATGGTTCAGCTGGCGCTGATGATGCGGCCGAAAATTTTGGGCGAAAACGGAAATTACAGATATTTCGCCGATGCGCTCGATCGAAGAGGCGGGGAGATCACATTCAGCAGCGGATTTCGCGCCTTTCAAAAGCGCCATCGCGACGAATTTTTAGCTTTCGAAGAGCCTGCGTTGCCCTATGAGCTGGGTCATGGTTGTCCGGTTGCCCACGTTCTTCCCGGCGGTCAAAAGCCTGGGCTCCAGTATTTGCTAGATTCGATCATGTATGTTTATGCAAAAATTTAGGTACGCCGTTCCGGATCGGGAACGGCGTACCTAAATTTTTCCGTGATACGCCAGATACGCTTTCCAGCCGTCGCCGAAGTAGCGGTTGCCGACCGATTCGGGAACTTCCGTAATATCGAGCCAGATCAGGCCGTCGATGGTGTTGAACTCGTCATCTTTATTGAAAGCCAAGAAGCGAACGCCCAATTCGAGATACAGTTTAATCAGCTGCGGAATTTGGGCTTTGGGATTGCCCTCGGCGTAGCGCACGAACTCTTGCAGCGCGGATAAGTTCATCGAGGCGTTGAGCACCGTCAGCAATTCTTCCGGCTCCAGATTCGAGTCGAACACCGGCGGATTTTTTGAAGAAACCAAGCTGCTCTTCTCATGCGGGTGATTCTTCATGAGATAACTCACCATAAGATTCTTGGAATTTTCCTGGAATTCATTGGAGATCGAAACCGGGCCCATCATGTGCTTATACTGCGGATTGGCCATGATGAACTTGGCAAAGGCCATCCAGATCACCAGAAGCGAGGGGCCGCGTTGGTATTCGCTGCGCACGAAAGAGCGGCCGGCCTCCAAAGTTCCTTCGCGAAAATCGGTGTCGAGTAAATCTTTAAAGCTAAAAAAGGTGTTCGTGTACAAGCCGTCGATGCCGTAAGTTTTTAAAATCTGATCGACACGTCCGATGCGGTAAGCGCCGGTGACTTCTTGTTTGCCTTTGTCCCAAGCCACGAAGTGATCGTAGTAGGAATCAAATTGATCGAGATCGCGATCGAAGCCCGTGCCTTCTCCTACCGTGCGGAAAGTTTCTTCGCGTAAACGGCCGAGCTCTTGCAAAACATTCGGGATCAAATCGCCGGTGGCGCGATAAACGCGCATGCCTTTAGCGTCGCGCTCCGGCGAAGAATCCAGCATCAATTCGCACGACTTAAAGTCCTCAATCAAAAGGGCGCGGTCCACGGCCGGTGCAATGGGCTGCATGGGGCGCTCGGGCTTTGGATGCAAAACGGGCGCTTTAAGCTTGCTTAAAATTTTGGGCGGCACGGAGGATATCATTTCCAATAGAGCTACCAAAGGATGGGGCCACATGTCAAAAAACGTCCTCCTGAAGGCGGTTTGACACTCTGAGCACCGTCTCAAATTGAAACAACGACAGGAAATCCGCATTAGTGCTGATGCCTTATGCACACTCCTTGGGGTAGGCATGGGCTTGGCATTTCTTAAGCTTGGATAGATTGAGAAAGAGGGACCTTGTGAACAAACTGACGATGCTTATTGTATTCGCGGCAAGCTTGATGGGCTGCTCAAATCAATGGCGCGATGTGGATTCGCAAGTGACCTCCGCCGATGTGCAATCGATGCTGTCTGAAGTGCAAACCAGCGCCTCCTTAGGCGGTGGCGGGGTGAGCGATGCCTTGGCGATGAAAGACGATCCTTCGACCGCGATCTATTTTGCGGAAGCCGAGCTCGGTAACGGGATCAGCCCGATGGGCACGGTTCAGAGCGTAATCAGTCTTAAAAGTTTTGCCTTTATCGGATTGAATGATCTGACCCGTGATCAAATTCAAGGCACGCGCATTTTCTTTCTTGATCAGCGCCAAGCCGACGGCAGTCATCGCTCGGGATTGATCATCGGGATCAAGCGCATGGGTGAAGGCACTTTCAATTATTACGGGCTTTCGGGCACGGGCTCCGTCGCCGACCAAGAACTTACGGTCTCCTTGCAGGGAAGCGGCGGACAAATCGCGGTGCGCTCGATGGATTTAGACGGCAGCGACCTGCTCGGCGTGATCCAGCTTAGAGTTTGGGACACTTCGGGCGGTGGGGAAGTCTACATCGGGAAGTTTTCGACACTGGTCGGATTTGGCGGCTGATTTTAAGCACTTGCCTTTCTTTTGAAATTTAGCGCTAATAATCAATATGGCGCTGAATCTCTGGGCGGAATTCTTCGAAGATTTGCAACATGTCCGCGGGCGTTCGCAAAATACGGTGATGGCTTATCGCCGCGACCTTGAACTCTATGAAGAATTCCAAAAATCGAATCGCGAACTTCATGTCTTTTATGAATTCATGAAAGCTAAAGATCTGTCGACTCGCTCGCAGGCGCGCGTGATCAGCAGTCTGCGTACATACTTTCGCTTCTGTGAAGCGAACGGCATTAAAGCTCCGGAACTGAGAGAGCTAAAGCCTCCGCGCGTGAAGCCAGGGCTTCCTAAGCCTCTAACGCTTGAGGATTTTCATAGGCTCTTCGACGCCGCTCGAGTTGAAGACGACAATCGCAGCGCCCGCAATCAATTGACCCTTCTCTTGCTCTTCGGCCTCGGTTGCCGCGTGAGCGGGCTTGTCGGTTTGTATCTTCTCG
>CAZVOP010000076.1:0-15894 GCA_964628445.1 uncultured Pseudobdellovibrionaceae bacterium
CACGACGGGCCGCAGCCGCCGTTGCGGTTGGCTGGATCTGGTCGCTTTGAAGTACGCCATCCGATTAAGCGGCATCACGTCATTGGCTTTGATGAAGCTGGATGTGTTGAGCGGCTTCGAAAAAATTGATGTCTGCAATGCTTACGAGCTCGATGGCCAGCGCATCACCGAGTACCCGGTGTCCCCTGGTGACTTGGCCCGCTGCAAGCCCTTGTACGAGACGCTAAACGGTTGGAAAGAGGACCTTACGACCGCCAAGAGCCTCAAAGATCTGCCCCGCTATGCCCAAGAATACATCCAATTCATTGGTGCCAGCGTGGCCGTTCCGATCGATGTGGTGAGCGTTGGACCCGGCCGAGATCAGACACTGTGGATCAAGCCGCTATTTAGTTAGTTGTTTCTTAAACTTAGAGTTGACCGGATCAAGCAAATCCGGCAAAAAAGTGACTCTTTTGCAAATGACCCGTTAGCTCAGTTGGTAGAGCACTTCACTTTTAATGAAGGGGTCGATGGTTCAAGTCCATCGCGGGTCACCAGTTTTCTGCAAAAGTTCCCGTTTTGTTTCTCTGCGAGAGCGCATCAAGGTCCCCTTCGTCTAGAGGCCTAGGACAACTCCCTTTCACGGAGTAGACACGAGTTCGAATCTCGTAGGGGACGCCAAATTTCCAATTTTCTGAAATATAAATACTCTGTCGAAGTCATTGGAGTTCAATGATCTTTGATCCTTAACCTCGACCAATAGTCTGCAAGCACAAGAATCTTTATGTCCGCAGTTGATAGACGCCGCTTGCGCAATTACGCTTATAAACATGAGCAATAATACAAACAATAAGTGGTCTACTGACCAAATCGATACTCTTCGCCTAAATCTTGACGATTTGAACCCACGGATTGACGCAACCAAAGGGTCAAACCAAGCCACGCTCCGAACACTTTTACTTGAAACTGAAGAGGTCGTGGAGCTAGCCGAACAAATAATCTCTGCAAAGGGAATTATGGCCGGCGAAAGGATCATAGTAACCCATGAAAACAATAAGCCAATCGTTTTGGAGGGTAACCGTCGGGTGACGGCCTGCCAACTATTATTGGACCAGAAGCTTGTGCCAGAGTCATATAAGAATATATTTCCGAAATTAGAAGATGCGACCATACGAAACCGTCTGTTGAAGCTTCAAGCTGATATCGCACCTACGCGCGCGGCCGCGGAACCGATCATCACAAGAAGACATACAGCCCCTGGAATAAAAAAATGGAGCGTTGAAGCAAAAATTAGGAGGCTAAATAGATTTATCGAAGATGGGCTTTCGGTAGAAGAATTGATGGCACTTGCTGATTTGCCAAGAGGGACAATATTGAAATCTCTCCGTGAACATAAAATCATTGATCGGATTAAAAACCTCCCCGGGTGGAATGCCTCAGAGCGAAAGCAAATCAACAGTCCAAAAACAAAATGGAACCCGCTGTTGAGGTTCTTTACCCTTAAAGGTTCAAGAGCACCTTTTAAAATCGGATTCGGCGCTGACGGGGCAATTCACTCCGCACTATCAAAGGAACAAGAAGATCGCGCTTTAGAATTAATGTTCAAACCTTTTTTGGTACCGACTGATTCAAAAGGCCCAAAATTTACGACAAGAACTTCTCCACATGACGTCTATGCACACGTCGCTCGGGCTGATGGCGATCTAAAGAAATTTATTTCTCAATCTCAGCCAACTACCAAAACTCACACTAAGCCCGCGTCTATCTCTAAGGGCGGCGGCAGATTGACAGCTAAGACCGACAAATTTTTCGAAAGTTTAGTTTGCACTATAAAAGACGACCGGCTTCAAAGACTTGCACAAGAAATAAGCACGATCAAATATGACAAATATCCGATTGCCGCGACATTTCTCCAGAGGGCCCTCGTAGAATCCACTTTGACCTACGCAATAAAGCAAGCAAAACTATATTCGGACCTTACAGCTGACTACAATTCTAATAGACCGAATAAAAAAGATTGGCGAGACCCGGGGTTGGACGCGATAATTTCATTTGTAATGAAACATCATGATAAAATATTTGTGACAAATGTTAAACGCGCACTTGATCAATGGAAAGGTCTAGCTAAGGACTGGAGTGACCTAGTAATCCATGGAAATTACGTCGCACCCAGCATTCATAAGCTTGAGCACTCCGCGACACTCTTGAGACCAATCATCTTCTCTATTCTCACAGGCGATCTCCTAGTTGATAATGCTTAATACAGACGTAATAAGCCCACTCAGATACCCTGGCGGAAAGAACGACCTAGTAGGCTATGTTCATAGTTTCATCTATGAAAATGTCCTACAGGGTAGTGACTTTATAGAGCTTTATGCAGGGGGCGCCTCAGTGAGTCTCGGACTTCTCCGGGCGCAAGCCGTAAAATCTATTACATTGGTTGAGCTAGACCCGCTTGTTGCGGCTTTCTGGCGAGCCGTTTGCCGTGAATCAGAACAGTTATGTAAGAAAATTGAGAACACCAAAGTTACAATGAAGCTCTGGCAGACATGCCGAAACATTCTTTTTGAGGATGACCTATCAAATTTTTCAAATTTAGATTTAGCCTACGCAGGAATCTTACTGAATCGAACTTGTTATTCGGGGATTCTGCATGCAGGCCCAATTGGGGGCAAAGGACAACATTCGCAATACACTTTAGATTGCCGATTTTATAAGAATACTTTGGTGGAACGAATAATCAAAATTGCAGCACTGAAAAAACATATTACCGTCGTTCAGGGTGACGCCATCGAATTTCTAAAAAAGCGAAAACCGCTTATTAGCGGGAAGCCAAATGCGGCGATCTATATCGATCCACCCTATTTTAAGATGGGAAAGCGCCTATATAGATATTTTTATCAAAATGATGATCACTCTAATCTCGCAACAATTTTGCGCTCCACAAACACTCCTTGGTTATTGAGTTATGATGATCACGCTGAAATTAGAAGTCTTTATCGTTCGTTCCAAACAAAGCGGTTTTGTCTTCGCTACCATGTTAGCGATTCAAAAGATGGGAAAGAACTTTTAATTTCAAACTCATATCTTCCACCTATCGAGAGAAGAACTTCGAAGTCTCAATAATTTTCGACTACCTGATTAAATTAAAAAGGTGAGGACCACCAAAAATTTGTTCATTATGTCTACCCATTCAAAAGGAGAGATTTCAAAAAATCCTTCCAAAACTGTGATCCGTTAATTCTCATCCGTCACATTTAAACGCGATGGATGGCCGGAATTAAATTTTTTCATAGTTTCGAAGCGCTAGCGCTGCCTATACATTACCGTTCAGACGAGGAACACCAAATACTGCGATGCAGAAGCCATGACCCACTAACGCCCAAGGGTCTCAGCTTGCACGAACAAGCACCCCATGCTCTAAATAAATCCCATGTATACATCTCGATCCATCACTTTGTGGCTGACGTGCCTTTTTCTGGTGGCGTGCACGACGCTAGAGAATTCGATAAAGGAAGTCGCGAGATTGAACTCGGACTATGAGCATGCGCAAAAAATGGCCTACGGAGGCGCCGCCGATAAAGCGATTGTAGGTGGGTCGGAAATTGCCGCTGATGAGACCGAGGCCAAGTCGGCAATTCTTTTGCTCATCACGCGAGGCTCGGCGCTGCATGTTTGCACATCAGTTCTGGTCGCGCCGAAAGTGCTGCTCACCGCCGCCCACTGTGTCGCTGGAGTCGAACCCGCAAAAATCAGAATCGTCTTTCAAACCCGGGGCAGGCGAGCAACGGAAGCCGTAAAGGATCTCCGCCCTACTCGTGTCGTTTTACACGAAAAATATGACGGCAAACCGGAGAGCAAGGCGGATCTGGCGCTGCTGTCGTTACCTGAGATTCCTCCGCGAGGTTACATTCCGATTCCACTTCTTTCGAAAGCGGAAAAAGTCGTGAAAGACGATGTTTTATTGGTCGGCTACGGAATAACCGGTGAGACAAAAAGCGACTCGATGACGCTGAGGAAAACCAAAAAAAGTTGGTCAAAAGAGATTCATTTGAAAGACGGGTATTTCGGCATAACTCAATCCTCCGCGACCGGCGGTTTTTGCCGGGGTGACTCGGGCGCCCCCGTCTTGGTCACTGTCGAGGGCGGTCAACAAAAGCTTTTAGGAATAAACTCCTTCACCATCGGCGTCGAACAAAATCGAGAATGCCACTCGGCCAGCGTGGCGATGTCCGCCCCTCACTTCAAGTCTTGGATAGAAACTCATGTCACGCAGCTTTAGCCTAACCACATTTCTGACGCTAGCTCTGCTCTGCGCTTGTTCGACCACTCCCGAAGGCCGAAGCCGGCTTTCGCTCGTGTCGCAAGAACGGATGGCTCGCAACGGCACAAGGGCATTTCAGCGGATCAAAAACCGTAATGTTTTAGTCCGCGACGAAAACGAAATAAAATATCTCCATTGCATCATCGACAGTTTAACATCCGGTGAAGCGGCATCTGAGGGCGGCTGGGAGGTCGCTCTTTTGCGAAACGATCAACCTAACGCCTTCGCCCTCCCGGGGAAAAAGATCGCCGTTAACTCCGGTTTGCTTCGGGTTACGGTAAATCAAGACCAACTGGCGGCGGTGATCGCGCATGAAATTGCTCATATTCAGGCCGGGCATGGAGCGGAAAGCACTTCGCAACAAGTCGTTTTGGAAGGTTTGAGTTTAGCCTCCAGCATCGCCGATAGAGGCCGGTCAAGTTCAGTCCCTCTTAGCGGAGGCCTCAGACTAGGGCTTCTTTATCCAATGAGCCGAGTGCAAGAAGAAGAAGCCGATATGATGGGACTTGAGCTCATGGCTAAAGCGGGATTCAATCCTCATGAAGCGCTTCAGTTCTGGCGAAATATGCAAGTCTACAGCGATTCGAGCTCGGACAGTTTCTTTTCAACGCATCCCTCTTTCCAGACGCGGATGGCGAAGCTTGAACAGCGGATCGCGAGCCGAAGTTGGACCGCGGAAAAAAACAATACCGAAAGGACTCGCTCAAAGTGCGAAACGAATCTCTGACGAATAAGGTATGGTTTCTGCTGGTCGCGACCTTGACGGTATTCACGGCGGGATGCGGAACGATGAGCAAGGAAGAGTGTTCTCTTTCGGATTGGAGTCACGTCGGAGTCGTGGATGGCCGGATGGGCAAAACGGCAAACTATATCGATGAACATCGCAAAGCCTGCGGCCAAAATACTCCTGATGCCGCGGCTTACGAAGAAGGACGGTTGCGAGGCCTGAAGGACTATTGCACGCCCCGCTCCGCTTATAATGAGGGTTCTCATGGAAGAGCTCTTGCCGATGTATGTCCGCAGGAACTCGATGCCGAACTTTGGCGACAATATGATGACGGCCGAAAGACTTACGAACTTAAAGTCGAGCGCGAGCGCATAAGGAATGAATTGGAGCAAAAGCGTGAGCGAATCGAGAAGGACAAATCGGTCGTTGGGGACATCGCGAAGGTTTACGGTCTGTTGTCTGGGACTTCGCAGACACAAAGAGAAGAAGAGCGCATCGAAGACCTGACGGACAAAATCTACATGAGAGATTCGGATGCACCTCCGGGCCCTCCAGGCGTAGCGAGTCTACATGAGCGAATCGCTGCCAATCCCCTACCCGCTGCGCGAAACCTCCTTGCCATTTCCGCCGGCTCTATCTTCGGCTTCGGGATCGGTCATTCGATTCAAGGAAGCTACGCGAAGCAAGGATGGAAGTGGACGGTTATCGACGTGGCGAACATAGTGGGACTATCGATAACGTCGGCAAATTGTACGACCGCGGAAGATCCTCTTACTGGGCAAAGAGGATCAAAAAACACCGGTGTTTGCGCGGGCTCGACTCTCACGCTTGCCACTGGTTTGATCGTCTCGCGGGTTTGGCAGGGAATCGAAATTGGAAGAGCCTCATCGAGTGCCTTCAGTCCTTATCAGGTGGGCGTCGTGCCCCACTCCGACGGAGGGACCCTGCTCGCGACATGGGGCTGGTAATTCAAGCGGTGGAAGGCGATTCAAGCATAAGCGACTCACGGAAATGCAGAATATGGAGATTACCTTCTTCATCTTCAATGAGAATGGAGTGCAGCGAGCCGTTTTCCTCGGTAAATATTTTCTGAGGCGTTGGAATGGCGTGAGAGAGCGGCCGCAAATGCAAATACACCGTCTTTTCTAAATGACTGTAGGACATTCCCTCGAACGGTGACCACTCCCGCTCGATCTGATCACCGATCTCGTCTCCCACAATTTCCACCCGCACTTGCTGGCCTCGGCCTTGTTTTGTTACAAGCTCGAAATAATCGCGCCAAACGGATGGTTCAATTTCACGCGTGGGCATGACCTGCTCCCGCCGAAGAGCCGATCGACTCACGCACCGTTATGGCCACACCGATAAGCCCCAAGCCGCCGAACAGAAGGTCGACTCCCAGCAAAGTGCCCGGCAACCAAAAGGCTGAAATGGGAAGCGTCGCGAGGATGTAAACTCCCAGAATAAAAGATATGGCCGCACCAAGCCGGCCCCAGCCCCGTGCCTCACCCGATTGCATGGCGGAAGCGTGAATCCAATTTATCACCGAACTCACGAAAAAATAAAAGCTGAGCGATAGAGTGATTCCGAATATTCCACCCAACGGGTAAACAAGAATCATTAATCCAACGATAATGGCCAGAGCGGATTGTCCAAAGCGCAGCCATTTTCCGTTATGCTGTCTCAATTTCACCGCATGCACCAATTGCATGATTCCGCTGGCCGCAAGAAATGCACCCACTCCTATCGTCAGGCCAATCGTGCTCATCAAAGGAGCGAGAATGGCTCCGATGCCGAGGAGCATGCAGACAATACCCGTGAACATGATCCAACCCCACTTCCGTTCCATACTTCCTCCTGGTTAGAATCTCGCCGGAAGCATACGCTCGAAAGACTTCGGCGCAAGAGGTAACTTAAAGCCAAGTAACTCCATTGAGGAGGCAGCCAATTTTTATTTACGTCCATATGCAAATAGGCACGTATTTGCATCTCTACCATGGCGCATGGATACGCGCTGCGTGAACATTATTTCCAGTAGAAAAATCTTCCAAAGCCGTGATGGAATACGATATCCCCTCATCAAGGACGTGAAATGAAATTCATCTCTATAGCCCTTTTCATTCTGCCCCTCGCCTCATGCACGAAATCGAAATCGCCGACGTCCGGCGAAACCAAAATCGCACATGAAGCCACTTGCCAAACAGACACGTCCACTTGCTCGTCCGTGGATATCGAGCATCCAAAAGCCAAAGAATCCTATGAGTTCGGCTGTACAGCAAAAGATGGCTACTCATGCTACCGGCTGGGGCAGTTTTTTGAGACTAAAGCTCAAGATTCCGCCGCCGCCATCAAGTCCTATGAGCAAAGCTGCACATACAAGTATGAAGAAGGCTGCCAAGACGAAAAGGAACTGCGCTCCAAGTTGTGCTACCTCGAGAAGAAAACCGAATTCTGCAAGGGCGAACCTGAAGGCGAATATAGAATTCTGGTGTTTCTTGAGAAACTGGATCCAAAATACAAGGATGCCTTTATCAAACATGATTTTTCTTACGACCTGAAGCTTCAATCCGCACAAGAGCTTTTCGCCAAAAGATTTAAAGAAAAAAATGTGAAGCTGCTCGAGGCACTTAAGCTCGCGCAAACGAGAGGCCATCACGACGGCGATGACGCCGAGACCTTGCAGAGGGACATTTGGATTTTGGAAGGCCACGAACATATGCTCGATAGCGTCGAATAAAGACGTCAGAAAGAAGGCCTCTACGCATGCAGCCCGTGAAACATATCAGTGTATCCATCGATCGTACGCCGGAAGAAGTGTATGACTTTGCCTCCAACCCTGAGAATCTACCGAAGTGGGCCGAAGGGCTTAGCGGCTCAATCGCTAAATCGGGTGATCAGTGGATTGCGGATTCCCCGATGGGTAAAGTGATCGTGAAATTTGCTGACGACAATCGATTTGGAGTTTTGGATCATGACGTTACCCTGCCTTCAGGTGAGACATTTCATAATCCTATGCGAGTTCTTCGAAATGGCGATCGTAGCGAGGTCATTTTCACACTGAACCGGCAACCGCAGATGTCGGATCAGGAGTTTGAGAAGGACGCTCAACAAGTGACCAAAGATTTAGTAAAACTAAAGTCCATTCTGGAAAGGTAACCCATCCTATGAACAAGACTATGATTGCACAACTTGGAGTCACTGCTGTTTTCGCGCTAACTGTCATTGCCTGCTCCACATTCTCGAGAAAAGAGTGCCTCGAAATGGATTGGCAGCAGCAAGGTGCCAATACGGCAATGAAGGGTCAGAGATCTCAGGAAGGAGACGCCTACTTTACCAGGGAGTGTAAAGACGTACCCGTAGATTCCGCAGCATTCAAAGAGGGCTACCAGACCGCTTTAAAAAAATTCTGCTCTCCGGAAAATATGCGCCGATTCAGCGAACAAGGCGGAGAATATCAAGACACTTGCCCCTCCGAATCTGTGACTTCAGAATTCATCATGAAATATCAGACTGGTCGGGAAAAATTCCTGACAAAGAAAATTTCCGACCTTAAAGCCGATATCTCACGCTTGGAATCGGACTTAAGCGATGCGGAAAGCACGACCTCAGACTTACAAAGTAAGGTCCGCGATCTTGAGAGTCATCTCAGCAGCTGCTCGTCACGGTAATTGCCTACACATTTGACAAAACTCCATTTCCAATTTATATTTAACTTATTGGTTAATTAACCGATAGGTAGTATATGAACGCTAGCGACCAACTGAACCTCACATTCTCCGCCCTAGCCGATCCCACCCGGCGGGCGATGTTGGCCCGCCTCTCAAAAGGCGATGCGAATGTCTCAGATTTGGCCAAGCCATTCATGAAAAGCATGAGTCTTCCCGCCATCACCAAACACCTTAAGGTTTTGGAGAAGGCCGGACTGATCACCAAGACTCGCGAAGCCCAATGGAGGCCATGCAAACTGAATGGCGCTCCATTCAAAGACGTTTCGAATTGGATGGAGCAATACCGGGTATTTTGGGAAGAAAGTTTTGATCGTCTTGAAGTCTACTTAAAATCCGTCACAAAAAATGATGCAGTGGGCTCCGGAAAGGGCTCCAAGCACCGGAAGGAAAAAAATGGCCGCAAAAAATAAGTCGAACGAGATCCATATCACCCGCGTTTACGATGCGCCCGTCAAAGCCGTTTGGAATGCATGGACCGACCCCAAGCAGGTCGCGCAATGGTGGGGACCGCGCGGCTTCACCATCACCACTCACAGCAAAGACTTACGGCCCGGCGGCAGCTGGGTTTACACGATGCACGGCCCAGACGGCGTCGACTATCCCAATAAAACAAAATACTTCGAAGTCGAGAAATACTCGCGCTTGGTTTACGACCATGGCGCAAATGACGACCAGCCCGCGATGTTCCGTGTGACGGTTCAGTTCACCGAAATCAAAGGCAAAACGAAAATGGAAATGAGCATGGCGCTTCCCACTCCCGAAGCAGCCGAAGAAGCCCGCAAGTTCATCAAGTCCGCCGGCGGAAACGCGACCTGGGACCGACTAGCCGAATATTTGGAGAAAAGCGCGAGCGGCAAAGATCAGTTCGTCATCAACCGGACGTTCAACGCTCCCCTCAATGTGATGTTCGACATGTGGACCAATCCCGATCATTTTTCAAAGTGGTTGGCGCCGACGGGATTCACGATGGAATTTCTTAAAGCCGACATCAAGCCGGGCGGCTCGACTTTTTATTTTATGACCGACGGGGGAAGTACAAAAATGTACGGCCGCGCGAATTATCTGGAGATCTCCAAACCCGACCGCATTGTCTACACTCAAGAATTTTGCGACGAAAAGGGAAATATCTCCCGCCATCCCCATGCGCCCACCTGGCCGCAAACCATGCTTACGACCGTGACCTTGACCGCCGAGGATGCGGACACCACGCGCGTGACTGTGACTTGGGAAGTGCATGGAAGCGCGACTCGCGAGGAACTTGAAACTTTCATCAATGCCAAAGCCGGCATGACTCAAGGATGGACCGGGTCTTTCGATAAATTAGAAAATTACCTGAAGGACTCTGTTTAAACAGAGTTCCTACGAAAATGCCTAACGCTGCGTGACCCGGAAAGGGCTCCAGGCACCAGTCCGACCACGTCTGCGAACCTCAGCATCGTGAAGGGCTTGCGGATGGAGGCGTTCGCGCCCATTTTTTTGGCGCGGGCGCTGACTTCTTTGATGGCGGACATGATCACCACCTTGGTGGCCTTCAATTTAAGATCGCCGCGTACCCGCTCGACCAATTCTTCAGGAAGTTTACCGGGCATGATGAGATCGAGCAGAACTACGTCGGGTTCGCTCCCCTCATCGAGTGCCTTTATGGCCTCATCCACATTGCGGGCTTGGGTCACTTCGACGTCGAACATTTGCGCCATGAGTTCGCAAAATGAGCGGCTATCCGCACTGTCATCGACGATAAGCATTGAAGGCATATTGGGTTCCCCTTCTTTCCCCCTCAATTATTGCAATGGCCCGGCCAGGCTGAGCGCGAACCTCTTGTTCCTCGAGATCAAACCATACGATGGTAGAGTTCCAATTTTTCCCGTAAGAAATAAATTCCCAAGAGAAAATTGGCGAAATTTAAAGCGATGTGGAATATATCAAGAGTGGACCTTGCACCAATTCAATTAAAACCCGTTCATCGCCGTGGCGAGACCTCACTTCGCCATCCTGCTTGTCCTGAGTGTGCGCTTGGGATGACTCCTTATTCCTGCGAAGGCACCATTATTTTTAAATGCGGCAAGTGCCACGGCTTGTGGCTCACCGGCCGCAGGCTGGGTTTATTCCGTAATGCTTTGGCCAAATTTGATTTTTCGGCCTTTGAAGTCTATCTGCACCCGATTGATGAACATGTTTATGCAATCCGCTCGTGCACGCGCTGCCGTCAAGTCCTTGAGGAAATCCCCTACGCCTACAATTCCGGAGCCTCACTTTATCGCTGCGAGCGCTGCAAGGGTTTATGGTTGCCGCTACGACAAATGATTCACCTGATGAAATCACTTAAGATCGGGCAAAGCGTCGCTGATGATGTGCGAGCCTTGCTGATCGAAATGCGCGAGATGGATAAGGCACGCCACCGCTTTTACCGCATCATTGAATTGTTTCGCGCCTTGAGCCTTAGGGATTAAATGGGTTACACGCTGTCCATCGGAGCCGCGACCTTATGGGGAGTCTCGGGCACGTTTGCGCAATTTTTGTTTGAGCACCGAAGCATCGATCCCGAATGGTTGGTGACGATTCGGCTGTTGATTTCGGGTCTCACGCTTCTTTTGCTGAGCCGCCCAGGAGCGATTTGGAAAATCTGGGCACACAAAAGGGATGCTGCATCCTTGATCGCCTTTGCCCTATTCGGCATGCTGGCCGTTCAATACACTTACTTCGCGGCGATAAAAAATTCGAATGCGGCGACGGCAACCGTGCTGCAATATCTGGGGCCGGCGTTTATCGCGATTTACTTTACGACCGTCGAAAAGCGTTTGCCGAAAATTTTTGAATTCGTGGCGATCTTTTTGGCCTTGGGCGGAACTTATCTTTTGGTCACCCATGGGCGCTCCGACACGCTCGTGATTTCGAAGAGCGGCTTCTTTTGGGGTATCGCTTCGGCGATCGCTTTGGCGTCTTATTCCATTCAGCCGCTGAATTTACTGAAAAAATATGAAGCGTCCTCCGTCATCGGCTGGGGCATGTTGCTCGGCGGCCTTGCGCTAAGCCTCGTGCATGCACCGTGGAACGTTGAGGGAGATTGGGATGCAAAAACTTTCGCCTTCACATCCTTTATCGTGGTGTTTGGAACCTTGCTCCCCTTTTACGCTTATCTCACCGCCGTCAAAATGATCGGGCCGACCAAGGCCAGCGTGCTCGCTTGCGCGGAACCCTTATCGGCGACCACCATGGCGGTTTTCTGGCTAGGAGTTTCGTTCGGCGTGGCCGATTGGCTGGGAACTTTTCTGGTGTTAAGTGCGATCGGCGTTTTAACTCTCCGTCGTGGCACCCTTGACGCCGCGTGACCCGGAAAGGGCTCCGGGCACCCTATTGCCCCGACAAGTACAACCAGAGCGCGTCCAATTCCATCTTCGTCATCTGCTGAAGCGCGGCCATCGGCATCGGCGGGCGAACCTGTTGGCCGGTGACGTGTGAGATTCCCGATTGGATCACCTTATCAAAATCGGCCCGCGTCCAACCGTTGGCTCCGAAGCGAAGGCTGGTCGCCAAAGGCCATGAGGGGTCACCGCCGGGGATGGGGCCGCCCGCCAGATTTTCGCCATGGCAGCCGACACACGAATTCGCCAGATATTTTCCAAACTCGATCGTTGCGCCCTCTTCCGGCTTTATCGCGAAATCTTTGAAGTGGTCGATCGATCCGGCCGGGAACATCACCGGCATTTTACCGAGCGTGCTTAGGATTTTAACCATCGGGCCCCAAGTGTTGACGTGATCTTCTTTCTCAACCGCAGGCACGCTGCGCATAAATGAAATCAAGGCCAGCGTGTCGGAACGGCTCAATCCCGCAAAATCAAAGGACGGCATAAAGCGCAGTGAGCGGCCACTGGAGTGAACTCCGTACCGGATCGCACGCATCAGGTCTTCGTCCTTCATCCCGCGCGTTTTATATGGCGTGATGTTTGCGCCATAGATGCTGCCCATCGCCGCGTTCTCCATGATCTTGACGCCCGCCAGATCGGCGCCGTGACAATCGACGCAGCCATTGCGCACAAAATAGATCCGCTCTCCTAAATCCCGCTGTTCCTGGCTTGTCGGGCCGTTACGGCCGGCAAGCTCATGGTGCATCGGGAACTTCTCCTCAAGGCGCTGTGAAAACACGATGAAGCAAAATGCGGTAAAAGCGACCAGGCAAAGACCGGCCAAACCCACCACAAGAGCAAGGAGCTTAATTATTTTTTTCATATTTAAAGCGTAAATAATCTTCGCGTGAGAAGCAACCGCCCCAAACGAACAAAAGTTAGACAGCGGGGCCACACCTGGGCCTAGATTTTTCGGAAAAAATACGCCGTCAATGTTAGAAAGGTCCTTAGCAAAGGACCCCCGCATGAGCCCGTCATTTAAAGACTTCACATTACTCGATTCGCTGCAAAGAACATTGCTTGAAGCGAAATTTTCCAAGCCCACCGAAATCCAGCAAAAAGCGATCCCCGCTCTTCTGAACGGCACCTCGATCGTCGGTGTCGCGGAAACCGGCAGCGGAAAAACTTTGGCCTACGCCCTTCCCGTTCTTCACCTGATCAAGTCGCAAGAGCTCGATGGAAATAAAGTCCTGCAAGACGCCTCCCCCAGGGCGCTGATCGTGGTGCCGACTCGCGAGCTCGGCGAGCAGGTCAGTAAAGTCTTAAAGCTCTTCACCCACACCACGCGCCTTCGCGTGCGAACCGTGCTGGGTGGGACTTCGATGGAAGTCGCCAAAGAAAATATCAAAGGACAATTTGAGATTCTGGTGGCGACGCCGGGACGGCTGGTGCAAATGATCGAGCGCCGCCAAATTCATTTGATCGAAGTGAAGCTGCTGATCTTTGACGAAGCCGATCAGATGCTCGATGCCGGCTTCTTGGCCGATGCCAAGGAAATCGTGAACGCCTGCGATCATGAGGCGCAAATCGCGTTGTTTTCGGCGACGATTTCCCCGGAAGTGCAAGTGCTGATGACCGGCCTCGTTCCCGATGCCGAAGTTTTTCGCACTCAAGGCAGCAGCAAGATCGTGCCCAATCTGAAAACCGAAAACAAAAAAGTCATCGATGGTAAACGTTTTCCTTTATTGGGAAGTTTACTGAAGTCGAAAAGCGAAGGCGGAACCATTATCTTCACCAATACACGCGAGCAGTGTGACAAACTGGCATTAGAGCTGGCGAAGAACGAAATCAAATGCGCGGTTTATCGCGGCGAGATGGATAAGACCGAGCGAAGAGCGAACTTAAAAATGTTTCGCGAAGGGAAAGTGGAGCTGTTGATCTCTACCGATCTTGCTTCACGGGGAATGGACATCGAGCATGTCGGCCGTGTGATCAATTATCATATGCCGCAACACTTGGAAAACTACCTGCACCGCGTGGGCCGGACGGCCCGTGCCGGCCGCTCAGGCTTGGTGATCAACTTCGTTACCGAACGTGACCAAGAGATCGTGGCCAAGCTTGCCGGACTACGCCCGTCATAGGTTTTACCTATCCAGTGGATAGTGACTACTCATTATATTTATAGCCGAGAACGCGATACCTCTGTGTGCAGGGAAAATGAATCTTACACAGGGGGAAAATTTAATGAAATCGCTACTTGTTATCGCCGCACTCACTGCATGTGGCCTGGCTCACGCTGCATCAGATCTTGAAACTGTCACGATCGAGCGCTCGCGCGTAGTCGTTCCGTTCACTTTGAATCTCAACCAAAACACGGTGCGCTGCCTGGTTGGGGATTACGGCTCGAAATCGCTAAAAATCTCGGTGCCTGAGCTGCAAGGCTTCACGATGTTCCGCCAAACGACCGCCGGCGAAACCGCGCCTTGTATCAACGCGGGTTCATGCATTTTTGACACCACGGCCGATGGACGAAAGTTAAGTCCGGAGCTGATCCTCGATGCAAGTAAACCGACGGAAGAAGTCAATATCACGATTGTGCTGAATGAAATCGTGTCCATGAATCATCAAGCGAAAACTTGCACACGCTACCTGAAAGAAACGCTTGCCTCAGACGTTCGTGGTTTGACTTTCCGTCACGCCGACGGCGGATCCCTTGGCGAGACCAACTACGAGGCTTGCTTGAAATTGGTGAGTAAATAAGGCGTCTAGGAAAGGACGATCTTCTCGATCGTCCTTCGTAAAAAATCTTAAACGATCGTCAACTTAACTTCGATATTTCCGCGCGTGGCGTTCGAGTACGGACAAACTTGGTGAGCCTTATCGACCAAAGATTTCGCCGCGGCTTTATCCATGCCTGGAAGCGAAATCATAAGTTCGGCCTCAATGCCGAAGCCTTGGGGGATCGGACCGATACCGACTTTGCCGGTGATCTTGGCATCTTTCGGCATAGCTATTTTCTCTTTACCGGCGACAAATTGCATCGCACCCAAAAAGCAGGCGGAATAGCCAGCCGCAAAAAGTTGCTCGGGATTCGTGCCATTGCCCTGGCCACCCATTTCCTTAGGAACGGCGAGATTCAATTCCAATTTATTGTCGGAAGAAAGAGAACGACCGTCACGGCCTCCCGTGGAAGTGGCCTCAGCGCGGTAAACGACCTTTTCGAGCTTGTTCATTTGGAAGTCCTTTCGTTAAGCTAATACATCTTACGAATATCATGGGGTGACAAATGAAATGTCTTGGCGTCGCGGTGATCCTATCCGGCTTATTTGCCTTCAACGTTCACGCGGTGGAGCCGATCCGTATCGATATCGGAAAAAACTATGAGAAGTACTCGAACGAAGAGCTGCGCAAACGAGTGTTTCAGCTCGAACGTGCCGTCGCTCAGCTGCAGGATCAAGTGTTTCAGCTTGCGATTCGCGGCAATGGCGCGGCGGCGGGCAGCGGCAATTGGAATTGCCATATGGAATCTTTTGGCAAAACCCACATCGCGGCGGGCAACACCAAAGCCAGCGCCCTAGCACAAGTTCTTAAAAAGTGCGGCGATGCAACCAATGCCGTTCACTGTAATGAGAGCGACGTGAAGTGCGATAACGAGTAAGGCACCAGGGGTGGCGGCGGTCTATCTCTAAGCCTACGCAAAACCAAAGATCGCTTTCAAGTCCTTAAGCCGCTTCACCTCTTTACGGCTAATGAAGCCTTCGGCTTCCCACTGATTGAGTATCACGTATTCTT
>CAZVOP010000077.1:0-15668 GCA_964628445.1 uncultured Pseudobdellovibrionaceae bacterium
TGTTTGGACCCCCTGGCGCCGGAAAAGGAACGCAAAGTGCGCTCCTGATCGAGCGTCGCGGGATGAAACAGATCAGCACGGGAGATCTTTTCCGTGCCGCGATCAAAAACCAGACGCCTTTAGGCAAAGAAGCCAAAGGGTATTTGGATGCGGGCAAACTGGTTCCTGACTCCGTCACCATTGGTTTGGTGAATGAGGAATTGAGCCGGTTGAAGGGTCAGGACTTTATTCTCGACGGCTTTCCGCGCAATGTGGCGCAGGCCGAAGCGTTAAAGGAGTCTTTGGCCAAGCTTTCGTTGCAGATCGACAAAGTGATCTCGATGGAAGTTCCGATGAGTCAGCTGTTAGGGCGCTTGACCGGCAGACGCGTGTGCCGGAGCTGTGGCGCGGTTTATCATGTGCTGAGCAAACCTTCGAAAAATGAGGGGGTTTGCGATGTGTGTGGTGGCGAACTGTATCAACGCGCGGATGACAAGGAAGAGGTCATTCGTACCCGTCTTGAGGCTTATGAGACGAGTACCCGGCCACTAAAGGATTATTACAAAGCTAATGGAAATGGCCTATACGTCGAGGTCGATGGTGTGGGCACGAGTGAGGAAGTTTTAAATAGAATTACGAAGGCGATGCAAGTCAAGAACTGACGGCCCGTGTGGTCAACAAAGTCCTTTACTTGCATTTTTGCGAGTGTTAGCCTCACCGCTTGCATTCCTTTGTAAACCCTCGATTCGGCAAAAAGCCGAGTAATTTCGAGTGGTTGCTACGGCGAGGTTCGTATGAAAGTCAGAGCTTCAGTGAAACGTATTTGCAACAAGTGTAAGGTTATCCGCCGTCGCGGAGTCTTGCGCGTAATTTGCGAGAACGCCAAACACAAACAGAGACAAGGATAAGAAATGGCCCGTATTGCCGGCGTCGATTTGCCCAGAAATAAACGAATCGAAATTGCTCTTCAATATATTTACGGAATCGGAAAAACCCGCGCGAAACAAATCGTGGGTGAAGTCGGTTTTCCGGCAACTTTGCGTACGGACGCATTGACCGATGAGCAAGTTGCAAAACTGCGCACGGTAATTGAAAAAGCATTTAAAGTTGAAGGTGATTTGCGCCGCGAAGTCGGCCAGTCCATCAAGCGATTGATGGATCTTGGTTGCTACCGTGGAACACGCCACAAAAAAGGTTTACCCGTTCGTGGCCAACGTACGCGCTCCAATGCTCGTATGCGTAAAGGCCCACGTAAGACCATCGCGAACAAAAAGAAAACCGTCTAAGGAGTAATGGCTAATGGCTGACGCAAAACCAGCGGGTGCTGAAAAGCAAGGCGCTGCGCCGAAGAAGAAGATCAAACGTAACGTTCCGATTGGACGTTGCTTTGTACAAGCCGGATTCGGCAACACCATCGTGACTTTCACCGACCTCAACGGCAACACCGTTTGTTGGTCGAGCGCGGGCATGCAAGGTTTCAAAGGAAGCCGTAAAGGCACCCCCTTCGCAGCCCAAGTTGCCGCGGAAGATGCTGGTAAAAAGGCCATGGAAGCCGGAATGAAAACGGTCGACGTTGTCGTGCGCGGCCCGGGCGCAGGTCGTGAACCTGCTGTTCGTGCGCTTGCGGCTCTTGGTTTCCGTGTGACTTCGCTTAAGGATTTGACGCCCATTCCGCACAACGGATGCCGTCCTCCGAAGCGCCGTCGCATCTAATTTGATATTGGTCGGTCGCTCAGGCGGCCTCCCATTTTTGTATTTGTTTTTTGGTTTTTAAGATCGTTTTTTGAAGAACTGGGAGATTTGATGGGACAATTGTCGATGCAACCTCACTATTACAAATTCTGGCGCGAACTGATTAAGCCGAAAGGTTTTGAAGTCGAGAAAGAAAGCCTCACCGCTCGCTACGGCAAGTTCAACGTTCGCCCTTTAGAGCGTGGTTTTGGCGTAACTTTGGGCAATTCGCTACGCCGGGTTTTGTTGAGCTCTATGATGGGCTCGGCCGTTTCGGCAGTGAAGTTTGAAGGCGTTCTGCATGAGTTCAGCACTCTTCCCGATGTTTTGGAAGATGTGACCGACATCATCTTGAACCTCAAAGAGGTTCGTTTCCGCCAATTCGATCCGGAGACTAAAACTCTCCGTATTTCTAAAACTGGTCCGGGCAAAGTGACTGCGGCCGACATTCAGTTGATCGAAGGCATTGAAATCTTGAATCCCGATCAGCACATCGCGACCCTTGGTAAAGATGGCCGTTTCGAAGCGGAACTCATCATCACTTTCGGCCGCGGCTATATCGAGGCTGAAGGCAAAGGCAAAGATTTACCCGTTGGTTACATCGCGGTTGATGCTCTCCATAGCCCGATCCGTCGTGTGAACTACGTTGTTAACGCCGCTCGTGTGGCCCAACGTACGGATTATGACGCTTTGACTTTGGAAGTTTGGACCGATGGTTCTTTGAAGCCTGAAGAAGCTGTGGCTTTGGGTTCGAAGATCTTGAAAGAACAACTTCAGATCTTTTTGACGTTTGACGAGAATATGGAGCCCGTTGCGGAAGAGGAAGACACACGTTCTCCCTCGTTCAACGAGAACCTGTTCCGCTCGGTCGATGATCTTGAGTTGTCGGTACGTTCGGCGAACTGCTTGAAGAATGCGAACATCCGTTACATTGGTGAGCTTGTGAGCAAGACCGAGGCGGAGATGTTGAAGACGAAGAACTTCGGTCGTAAATCTTTGAACGAGATCAAAGAGATCCTCTCGAACATGGGACTGTCGCTCGGCATGAAAGTCGATGGCTGGCCGCCTCCGGGATGGGATCCTAACAATCCGATTAAGCCGCAGGCGCCCGCGGCAACTGCAGTACCGCGCAACGATACGCCCCAGTAAGCTTTTGATATAATTCGGCCGCGGTGGCGCGGCCCCAGCAGGAGATTGAGATGAGACATCGTTCTAAAAGACACAACTTCCACCGCCGCACTGGACCGCGCGTCGCTTTGATTCGCGGAATGGTTTACTCGCTGGTGGAGCACGGCCGGATTAAGACGACGGTTGCTCGTGCTAAAGAGATTCGCCGCCATGTTGAAAAAGCGGTGACGCTCGCTAAGCGCGGTGGCTTGAACGCACGCCGTTTGTTGTTGTCACGCTATCCGAATGACAATGTCGTTGATATTTTGGCCGGCGATTTGACCAAGCGTTTTGCCAAGCGTCCGGGTGGTTACACTCGCATTGTGAAGATCGGTGCACGCGCAGGCGATCAGGCCGATATGGCTTTCTTGGAGTTCGTGGACTACACGCCTCCCGCAGCGACTGGTGAAGAGACCGTTAAAGGTGACACCAAGAAGGCAAAGAAAGACGCCGACGCAAAGGCGGTCCGCGTGAAAGTGGCGGCTACGGCGAAGAGCCGGTTGCGCAAACGTGTTCGCGTTCTTCAGGGCAAGGCCCGTCGCGAGCTTCGCGCGACATTGTAAGTTCAGCAGCTTAAAAGCAGTTAAGGGTCGCGCTACCGCGACCTGTAACCTCAATTTGAAGAACCCAGGCTTGAGACCTGGGTTTTTTTATTTGTAGTACGTTTTGTACCAAGCGAAAAATTTTGTGAGACCGGCTTCGAGACTGGTGTTCGGTTCGAATTCGAAGTCTCTCTTGAGATCCAGCACGTCGGCGTAGGTGTCGGGGACGTCGCCGGGTTGCATGGGCTTCATTTCAAGCTTGGCTTGGCAGCCGGTGACTTTTTCCAAGGTGGAGATGAAGTCGCTCAGCAATACCGGCTGGTGATTGCCGATGTTGTAGATGCGGTAGGGAGCTTTTGCGCTTGCGGGGTCAGGGCTGTTGCCGGACCAGATCAGATTGGGGCTTGGGGCCCGTGTGAGGACTCTTAAAACGCCTTCGACAATGTCGTCGATAAAGGTGAAGTCGCGGCGATGATGGCCGTTGTTGAAGACTTGAATCGTTTCGCCCTTCAATAACTTTTGTGTGAAAGAAAACACCGCCATGTCGGGGCGGCCCCACGGCCCGTAGACGGTGAAGAATCTTAAGCCCGTCGCCGGAAGTTTGAAGAGATGGCTGTAAGAGTGCGCCATCAGCTCGTTGGCCTTTTTGGTTGCGGCGTAAAGCGAGATCGGGTGTTCGGTGGGGCTGTGAACCGAGTAGGGCATAAGGGTGTTGGCGCCGTAAACCGAGCTGCTTGAAGCGTAGACCAAGTGTTCGGTGCCGTGATTGCGGCAGGCTTCGAGGACGTTGAGAAAGCCTTTGAGATTGCTTTCCGCGTACACGAACGGATGGTCGATGGAATAGCGAACTCCCGCTTGGGCGGCCATATGCAGAGTGCGCGCGGGCTTAAATTCTTTGTATAAACCGTCGAAGGCGGCGGTGTCGGCGATGTCGATTTCTTTGAACGAGAAGTTTTTGTGCTCAGTGAATTGCTTAAGGCGCGCGTGCTTTAGGTTCACGTCGTAGTAAGGGAAAAAATTGTCGACGCCGAGGACTTGGTGGCCTTGTTCGAGAAGTTTTTTGCACAGGCCCGCGCCGATGAAGCCTGCGGCTCCGGTGACGAGGATCTTTTGCGGCGCTTTCAGTGAGTAACCGTGTGACATAATACTTGTTAAAATATGCGGTTTTACGAAGACGGTCTAGGACCATCGCGCAAGGCGAGGGCTTCGATGCGTTTGAAAACGACCTTCATGTCGTATTCGGCCAGAGCTTTGGCTCGGGCTTTTTGCGCGAAATCATAGGCGAGGCGCGGATCGCACATGGCTTTCATGGCGCGCGCTAAGGATTCGCTGGATTTGGGCTCGCATAGATAACCGGTGCGGCCGCGGTCCAGTATCTCGGGGGTGCCGCCTGAATTTGTGCCGATTGTGGCGACGCCTGAAGCCAGTGATTCGAGGAGAACGTTGCCGAAGTTTTCTTCGTACGACGGCATTACGAAAATATCGAGTGCGTTCATGACTGCTGGGATATCTTTACGGAAATCGGTGAGGATTACAAAGCCCTCGAGGTTGAGCTCGCTGAGCCTTTGGCGAACGAGCTTGTCGAATTCGCCCTCGCCGAGGGTGTTGCCGCCGACCAGTACGAAGCGGGCGTTGGGCTGGGTTTTTAGAACTTCGGCTGCGGCTTCGACAAACTCGAGCGAGCCTTTTTGCCGGTCAAGGCGGCCGATCAGCCCGAAGAGTTTGTGCTCAGGCAAGACGTTCCATTCGGCGCGGATGTCGTCGCGTCGTTCGCGCGGTTGGAAGCGCTCGATGTCGACGCCATTGGGGATCACTTCGAACTTTTCCAGGGGGATGGGCAGGCAGCGCGCCAGATATTCTTTTTGGATATGGCTGAGGGCGATCATTTTATTCAGGCGCGAGTACATTAATGTGTGGCCGAGATCTTTTTTTGAGATGTCTTTGAAGAACATGCGTGCGAAGCCGAAGAGTTTTATGTCGGGCATTCCGATCAGGGCCGGCGTGACCAGCCAGATGTCCTTCAGTGAGTGCAGGAAGAGGGCCTTCACATTCTCTTCACGCAACCAGCGGCGGATGGCGATGGTAGTAAAGGGCGAAAAATAATTGCGCGCGGTTACGGTGCGCGCATCGAGTTTGTTTTCTTGAAGGGCTTTATGGATCGGCGAATCGGGGAGGCAGATCTCAAAAGATTTATGGCCGGCCTCGTGGAAGAGGCGGGTGATTTTCACGGAGGACATTTCGAGTCCGCCCCATGCTCCCGAAAAGCTGAGATTGGCGATGCTGGTCTGATGCATAATGTTGGTTAGCATGGATTGTGGGAACTGGTCAAAAAGGCGTAAGCGGGTTATAACTGGGCCATGTTGAACCTCAAAGGATTCTTGGCCGCGTTGGTCACAGCCGCCATTTTGTCGGTGCCGCTTTATTTTTATTGGGGCTTTCTCACGAAGGGAATGCGTCCGCCGGAAGCGACCTTGAAGCTTAACGACATGGAAGCCAAGGGCATGCCCGACTTCGAGGTCGAAGATCTTGCCGGGAAGAAGATCAAGCTTTCGGATTTGCGCGGCAAAGTGGTGCTGGTGAATATTTGGGCCACGTGGTGTGCTCCGTGCGTGAAGGAGTTTCCCTCGCTCAAGAAGATGGTTGAGGCGATGAAGGGTGACGTCGTGATCCTGGCGATTTCATATGACCGCGATCGCGAAGATATCGAGACCTTCATTAAGGCTTTCGGCGGAGTGCCCGCCGATTTCAGGATCGCTTGGGATAAAGAGCGTAAGACCAGCCCGATTTTAGGCACGGATGTTTTGCCGGAAAGCTACATTATCGGGCGGGACGGCAAACTGATCCGCAAGATCGTCGGCGAGGCCAGCTGGGATGAGCCGATGGCGCTCGACTTCTTCAAAAAGCTGACTCACGACAAGATCTGAACTATCCGCCGAACTTGAATTTTTTGAGAAGCTTTTTGCCTTCTTCTTCAAGCTTCTTTTGCGGTGAGGCCGAGCCTTTGCCGCCTTCGGATGCGGACTTGGCCTCTTTAATGGCCTTATCGACTTCGTCTTTGCTGACACCTAAATCTTTGGTGACTTGGCCGATGGTTTTATCCATGTCGCCCTTAAGCTTGTCGCGCTCTTTGCCGATGCGTTGGTCGACCATCGCACGAAGTGCCGCTTGGGCCTCGGCGATCTTGGCTTGCAACTGCTTTTGAAATCCTTTGGCGAGTTCTTCGCCCAAATTGGAATTGATGTTCACATTGAAATTGCTGAATGAGCCGCGGACAACGGCATTCAAAGTGATCGCGGGAATATCCTTAAGAATTGCGGCGATGATCTCTTTAACCTGCTTGTTTTTGGCCTCGATATCGTACTTCACGTCGTTAAAAGTGTTCTTGATATCCAGGGTGATCTCGTCGTTCACAAGGGCTGCGACCATATGGCTGGAACCGAAACTTTGATTGATGCCTAAGCGCACGTCATCGCTGTTTGAAAGTTTATATTCGCCGGTGGGAAACTTAGCGACGGTCAAGACCATGCCGTCTTTGGCTTGGTCCGTCACGTGATCAAGTGTGATCTTGGCATCGACGCCGGAAATATTTTGCGTGGGGAAATTCCCGGCGAGGTTGATTTTGGTCGGCTTTTTGATGAACGCTTGGTCGGTGGTGAGATCGAGGACCTCGCCCTTGATGTCTCCGCTCATTTCCGATGTGCCAAGCTCGGAGCTGATGCCGGCATGTTTCAACCAGAACAACGGGTAGCCGGTGGTGATGGGGAAACGGTAGTTGCGGCCTTCACCGCGGCGAGGAGGTACAACAGCCTCTTTCTGATCGGCGAGTTTCTGCGCTTCGGTCTTTTTGGGCGGCATATATTTGCGCGCCAGCGTGATGTATTTTTGCACCGAGACAAGTTTGCTCTCGATCATGCCCATGAACAGCTGCCTTGAAAATTCTTTGGCATCAAGGCTCGGGAGTTTAAAACGCTTCTGCAAGTCGGCGACGTCTTCTTGAATCATCTTTTCGAGATCCTTGAAGGCCTGAGTGTAATTATTGATGTCGCCGTTGACGTCCTTGGCGGTGGATTCGACCAGCTTCAGCTTGCTGTCCGCCTCTTTGATGATTTTGTCGGCTTCTTGCAAATTTTTGGCGAGCTCAGCCGGCTTATTGACGTCAAACTTCAATGCCTTCACGCGGGCTTCGTATTGCTTGAGTTCTTGGGCTTGCGGCAAAGCTTTGATTTGCTTTTCCCATTTGATCTTTTTCTCGTTCAGCTCTTTTTCTAACTCTTTGATACGTACGTCGGACTTTAATTCGCCCTGTAAATTTTTAAGCTGCTCTTTGGGATCGGTGCCGCCGAGGATACCGGCCACATCGCCTAAGAAATTTTGGTTATATTGTTTCTGCGTTTGCGCGAGCACTTGGTCTTGGGCTTTTTCAAGAGCCGATTTGCCGGTGGCCGGGGGACTTGGCGGAACGACATAACCCTTATGCTTGCGCGGGGTGAGCGCTTGGATGTTGACGATGGAGGCCTCGTCGATCACGATTTTGGCTCGCAAAAGCGCGTCCCACAGCATTTTGAATTTCACGGCGCCCACTTCGACCAAATTGCGCTCGGGCTTGTTTTTGTCGGTGACTTCGATGTTTCCCATTTCGAAGTTCGCGCGGATGAAGCTGGTGTTGAGATAACCCACGTTCACCTCGGCGCCGTTCACTTGCGTACCGACATACTCGATCAAGCGGCGCAGGTTTCCGTCAAAAAACAATTTGAAATAACAGCCGACCAACAAGGTGAAGACCAATGCGGGCACGACGGCGCCGGTGCGAATGGGGCCTTTGGCTTTTGCTTTCTTGGGCGCGGCAGGCGCCGCCTTATCATCCATAGAGTTTGTCATATTTGTAGTACCAGTTGTAGAGGGAGGTGGCTTTGACGGCCTTCCACATTTTTGTTTGTTGAAAACGGGCCAGGATGGTCACGCGGTACTTTAAGATCAGCGCGCGGCTGATGAAAAACACAAACGGGCTGAGCAAAATCGTTACGACGCCGGAGCCCATGACGATCGTGTTGTTGAAGCGGGTGAGGGGTACGAGCGGCATGTTGTACATCGCGGTGAACAGGCTTTGAAGACTATGAACTTCTAAAACTTGCGCGCCGACCGCGTGAAAAGCCGGGTCCAGCAAGTAAGCGACGAATTTGAAGAAGAATGCCGCAAGCCCCGCCGCGCCGAACTGAATACGGAAGAAGAAGACACAGAGGAACACCAAGAAAGTCTGCAGGGAAAGCATCGGGGTCATGCCCAGAATAAATCCGGCGGCGATGCCGGCTGCGATTTGGTTGTGGCCGGTCTCCGAATTCAGCATTTTTAGAAAGCCGAAGATCTGTTTTAAAATTAAAGTCATGGATTAAGACCTCGCAAAATAATGCAGAACGTTTTCGATGATGTAATCGGAAATTTCTTCGTTCATATCAGGGTAAAGCGGAAGGCTGACAACCGATTCCGCCATTTTGCGCGAGACTTCGATATTCAGTGTTCGGCCTTGTCCTTCGTAAGCCGGCTGATCGGGCATGGTGCGCGGATAGTGGACGGCGGTGGGAATGCCTTTGGCTTGCATGGCCTTTTGGAATTCGTCGCGTTTGGAAACTTGCAGAGTGTATTGCGCCCAACTCGAGGTGCGATCGGCGGCGAGGCGTGGAATCACGACGCCCTTGCTTGTGAGCTCGGTGAACGCTTTATTGAAGCGCTCGGCCCACTTGCTTCGTTGTTCGAGCTCCCAGGGGAAACGTTCAAGTTTAGGAAGAAGAATCGCGCACTGAAGGGTGTCGAGGCGGCCGTTCACCCCGATACGGGTGTGGTAGTAACGGCTTTTTTGTCCGTGCACGCGCACTTCGCGCATCGCTTCGGCGAGTGCATCGTCATTGGTGAAAATCGCGCCGCCGTCACCGTAGCAGCCGAGCGGTTTGGCCGGGAAGAACGAAGTGACGCCGACCGTGCTTAAGTTACAGCTGCGTTTGCCTTTATAGGTCGAGCCGAAACTTTGTGCGGCGTCTTCGATCACGGTGAGGTTATTTTTGACTGCGAAAGCGTTGATCTCGTCCATGTCGGCGGGCTGGCCGTAGAGCGAAACGGGCTGGATCGCTTTGGTTTTGGGGCTTAACGCTTTTTCGAGTTGCTTGGTGTCGAGATTGTAAGTCTTGGGATCGATGTCGACGTAAACCGGGGTCGCGCCGACTAAAACCACGGTCTCGGCCGTGGCGATAAAAGAAAAAGCGGGCATGATCACTTCGTCACCCGGTCCGATGCCAAGCGCCATCATCGCGATGACCGCGGCGTCGGTCCCACTGGCGCAGGCCAGCGCGTGCTTGGTGCCGGTGAACTCATTTAATTTTTTCTCCAAGGTTTCCACTTCGGGGCCCATAATAAATTGGCCGTGTTCCAGCACTTTTTGAATTTGCGCTTGAATCGGTTCTTTGAGGGCTTGGTATTGAGCTTTGAGATCGATAAACGGTATGGTCTTCACGTTATTTCGCCTTTAATCTGAATGTCTTTAGAGTGCATGACTTTCGCTTCAGATTAAGTTTTGCATGAGGTAAAGTCATCTCGTAACCGAGGAGCAATTTAAAAATGATTCCTGTCATTCTATCCGGAGGAAGTGGTACGCGGCTATGGCCTGTCTCTAGGGCCGCTTACCCCAAACAGTTCTGTGAGTTCTTTGACGGATCGTTTTTAAACAACACGATCCGCCGACTCAAAGCGCTAGGCGATGTTCATATTCTGACCACCAAATCCATGGAGGCTCTGACTCATAGGGCCGTAAAGAGCGAAGGCTTAAAAGCGCAGAACGTCATATTCGAGCCGCGTGGCAAAAACACGGCTCCGGCGATTGCACTCCTCTGCCATATTTTGAGCCTGCGCGGACAAGGCGACCAAGTGGTCGGGGTATTTCCATCGGATCATTTGATTTCCGAAGAGGCCGTGTTTCAAAACGCGGTGAGGTTGGCTGAGGAGATCGCGAAAAAAGGTTTCGTGGTGACGCTCGGGGTTTTGCCGCATTATGCCTCAACCGGCTATGGCTACATTGAAGTGACCGCGGAGACGCTGGGCAAGTCGGGCGATTTGAGCGCGGTGAAGGTCAAAGGATTTCGCGAAAAGCCCAATGAAAAAACGGCGGCCGAGTACGCCGATTCGGGGCATCACTTTTGGAACGCCGGCATGTTTGTCTTTCGCGTGAACGACATGATCGAGCATTTTAAAAAATTCCAGCCGCACATTTGGGCGAAGATCTCGCAAATCACCGTCGATATGAAAAATGCGGATTACAATTACGCTTTGGTCGAGAGCATCAGTATCGATTACGGGATTATGGAGCACTTGCAGACGCAAGCTTGCGTCCCCTGCGATATGGGATGGAGCGATGTGGGCTCATGGGATGAGATGTCGCGCTTGGCCGATGAGGCGGCGCCGCTTCACTCGCAGTCGCGCGCCCAGGTCTTCAATCAAAATTCGGAAAACAACTACGTGTTTTCGGTGAACAACAAGGCCATCGGCCTTATTGACGCTACGGATTTGATTATTGTCGACACTCCCGATGCTTTATTGGTGGCGCGTAAGGGATCTTCGCAAAAAGTGAAGGAACTTGTCGGTGCCATGAAAGAGGCGAATCTTCCTCAGGCCACCGAACATCCGTTTGAAACGCGACCGTGGGGAGGCTTTGAAATTTTGGCCGACGAGAAAAATTTTAAAACCAAGCGCGTGACGATCGACCCGGGGGCGCAGTTGTCGTACCAAAGCCATGCCAAGCGCAGTGAGCATTGGGTGGTGATCGGCGGCGTGGCCGAGGTTATTTTAAATGAAAATAAAATCAGTTTAAAGCCGGGCGAATCGATTCATATTCCGGTGGGCTCGAAACATCGCATGCGCAACCCCGGTAAAGAGCCTTTGATTTTCGTCGAGGTGCAAACCGGTTCCTATTTCGGTGAAGACGATATCGTGCGCTATCAGGATGATTACAACAGGATCGAACATGCTTGATCTTGATTCACTGGCGGCAACTCGGGCCAAGGCCTTGAATCAAAAGGAAGAGTCGTGGCGGGATGCGGTTTGGAGCTCGGAATTTCAAAAAGTCTCGGCCAGCATGAGCGACGGTGAAGTCGTGGCCTTGGTTGAGCTTTGTCCGAGTGTTTCCCATTTGCAAAATGTGGTGAAGTACTTGGATCAGCACTCCGCCAATAAGGGGATGTCGCCGTTTACCTTGCTGACCCAAGAGGCCGAACATGCCGGCCTGAAACCAGCCGAATGGATCGAGCGGCAGGCGGGCCGCGACTCATGACTTATTTGGTTGAGACCTTTCGCGAATTGATTCTGGTTTTGCAAAGCTGGGACGTCATGAAGCAGATGATCTCGACTCTTGTGTTGATGGTGGCCTTTTTTATTTTTCGCTGGGCCATCATTCCGACCATCCGCCGTTGGAATGCTCCATCGGGTGAGGAGAAGCGCCGCTGGATCATTCAGATTAAGAATGTCAGTTTGATCATTTTGGCGGCGGGGCTGTTTGGAATTTGGGCCACTGAACTGCGCGCTTTTGCGATTTCATTGGTTGCGGTGGCCGCCGCTTTAGCGATCGCCACCAAAGAGATCCTTCAGTGTTTTATGGGCGGTTTTTATAAGGCGAGTACCCGGCCTTTTGAGATCGGCGATCGTATCGAAGTGAACAATTATCGCGGTGAAGTGATCGATCATAATTTTTTGAGCACGACTTTGCTTGAGATCGGTCCCTCGAAGGACGTGCACCAATTGTCGGGACGGCAATTGGTCATTCCGAACAGTTTGTTTTTGCTTTATCCCATTCAAAATCAATCGTTGCAGCAGGAGTATCTGTTGCAGACGATTCGCATGGTGGTCAATGCCGGCGAAGATTGGCGCAAACTTGAGCAAGTCTTGCTGGAAGCCGCGAATCGGGAGTGCAGCCCGTTTCTGGAACCCGCTCGTTTGAGTATGGCGCGTATCGGGCAGCGTGAAGGATTGGATCTTCCGCGGGTCGAACCACGGGTGACTTTCCAGTACGACAGTTACGGGCAGTTGAACGCGACGTTGCGCTTCCCAACTCCGTTGGACCGCGTTTCGCGTACGGAGCAGGCGATCGTACGGGCTGTCATTAGTACGCGTGAGGTTCCGGGGCCGACGCGCCCTCTCGATAAATAAAATTGAGTATGTTCGGCCCGGCCTGGACTTGAGACCGGTCTCGAAAAAATGGTCTCTATTTATGGGTCCTGGAAGCCGAATAATCGTTCATGGTTACGCAGCGTTTGCTTAGAGGAATGACATTAGGTTCATACCGCACGATCCGGCTGGTCAGCCGCGGCGGGATGGGCGAAGTTTATGAAGCCGTGGACCAAATCCTCGAGCGGCGGGCGGCGATCAAAATCATGTCGATCGATCACGATCAAGGGATCGAAGCTTCTTCATTCTTGAGTCTGTTTACGCTGGAGGCGCGGGCGCTGGCACAGATCGATCACCAAAATGTGGTGGGCGTGTTTGGCGTAGGCTCCCACGAGGGCGTGCCGTATATCGTGATGGAGTTTGTCGATGGGCATTCGCTGAAAGACGCGATTGCCCGCGAGGTGTTGAGCGTGGAACAAGCGCTTGCGATTTTCATCCCCTTGTTTGAAGCCTTGGCATCTTTGCACGAAGCCGAAGTCGTTCATCGCGACTTGAAACCTTCGAACATTCTGATCCGGCGTGACGGGGTGATTAAGCTCGTCGACTTCGGCATCGCGGTACGCAAGGGATGGGAAGGCACGATGGAATCCGATGCAATGGGCACGCAAGACTATGCTGCGCCCGAAGTTATCGGCCGTGGCAATTCGTCGGCGAGTTCGGATATGTGGAGCCTCGGCGCGGTCTTATTTGAAAGTTTAGTCGGTGTTAAGCTGTCGAAGCACCGACCGAATCCGATGGCGAATGTCGAATTCCCTCAAGCTTCACAAGCCCGAATTCCGGCGGAGTTGAGGCGTATCATCATTAGGCTGTGCATGGCCGACCCTCATGACCGTTATCAGAAAGCTGAGGATGTCGTCGTTGCCCTGACCCGGTGTTACCGCTCCAATTTTCCTGGGCCGGTCGTGCTCTCGACGGTGTTCAAGAAAAATTTGGTCGCTTTGGTCGAGCGCTTGGATAAATTTTCGAATTCGGTCGAAGATGAATCCGACAAGACGGCGGCGATGACGGACACGCCGCCGGCCGCGGGGCCTCCGGCCGTCGAAAAACAATTCATGCCCACGAAGAAAAGCAGAGTCTTTTCCAATTCGTTGAAACTGCTCAAGGGATCCGCGCTGCTGGGTGCGCTGGTTTATGCCGGTTATGCTAAATTTTATTCCGAGGTGAAGCCGCCGCGACGAGTGGTGGCCGCTTCCGAGGCGTTGGACGTAGGCAAAGCGCAAAATCAGCAGGTGGTTCTTGTGTCGCCGCTCCCCGGTGAGATTTATTTCGCCAAGAGCGAAGAGATGCGAACAGATTTAATTTGGGAGTGTCGAAACGGCGCGATAGGTTACCGCGCGCAGATCGCAAAAGATTCCGGTTTCAAGGAAATCACGCACCAGCATAAACTTAAGGAATGCTCTTGGAGCCAGATTGCCATTCGGCAGGGCGAGTACTACTGGCGCGTGCGCATGGAGAACGATGCAGCCTCGTGGAGTTCGCCGCGCAGTTTTGCGATTCAAAAAGCGCCGTCAAATCTTCAATGAGTCGTGGGCTGGTAAAGCGGCATCACTTTGGGAATCAGGCTTTCAATGCGTTTGATACGTGTGGCATTCGCCGGGTGAGTGCTTAAGAATTCGGGTGGAGCTTTGCCGCCGGCCGCCGACATTTTTTTCCACAAGGTTACAGCTTCGTTCGGGTCGTAGCCGGCGCGGGCCATAAGCTCAAGGCCGATATCGTCAGCCTCGGATTCCTGGCCGCGGCTATGGGGAAGCCCAATCGCCACTTGAGTTAGACTGCGGAGTGCGGCTCCATACTTTGGATCGACTTTGCCGCTACCGACGATCAGTGCCAGGCCGATTTGCTCGATGACCGCCTCGGACATTCTCTCGCGCCCATGTTCGCGTAGGGCGTGGGCGATTTCGTGTCCCATGACTGCGGCGATCTCGCCATCGGTCATTTGCAGCTTTTCGATGATGCCGCTGTAGAACATGATTTTTCCACCGGGCATGCAGTACGCGTTGAGCTCAGGTGAGGTGATCACATGGACCTCCCAGGCCCATCCGGGAGCATCTTTGCGGAACACGGACGTGTGAGGAATAATTCGCTGAGCAATCGTTCGCACCCGTTTAAGCTGCTCGGAATTGCGGTCAAGCTCGCCTTTTTTTTGCGCTTCGGCTTTTGTTTGTTGATAAGCGTCGGCGGACATCTGCGTGATTTGACTGCTTGGAAGAAGCAGCAATTGGCGCCGTCCGGCGTCGACGTTGCCTGCTTTGGTTGAGCTGGAACAGGCGGTGAGGACTAAAGTAGAAATGATGAGTAAGAATGAGTTTCTCATGAGCCAGATCTTAATCCCAAGATGCATACCGTCAACGAGAATTCGGTAGACATCGTGCCGCAGCCACTTTTAAGTTTAAGGATGCAGTCTCAAGATTTTACTTTCGCGCAAAAAGAAACTAACGACGCAATTTACTTTCAATTCAGCGGCAATTTGGACGAAATGGCAAAGCTTCCGCCGGTCACCAAGGTTTGGTCGAAAATGACCATTAACCTGGGCGCGGTCAGTTCGCTCAATTCTTACGGCACCAGACTGTGGTGCGCGTGGATCGCAAAATTAGGCGCTGCGATAGATATCCGAGTGGAGGAGGCGCCGGTCGTATTCGTGAAAAGTTTTTCGGCGGTCAAAGGCTGTTTGCCGAAAAATGTGGATGTCATGTCATTCATAATTCCTTTTTTTTTGTAATTCACTAGTGAGAGCAAAGAGTTTTTAGCTGTTAAAGGTAAGGATTTTTTTTCCGACGGCCGCCTCAATATTCCGCCGGTGCTGGATTCCAAAGGTAACGCTATGGAGATGGATATTATTCCAGCCTCGTACCTGGCCTTTTTGAAACGATGAAATCGGTTTTTGAAACTTACCATCTACTTTGGCCTATTGAGAGCCACGCGGCGCTTAAGCCGCTACTCGAAAAAGTTCCAGTTTTACACTTTCCCGAGGATCAGGCGATTTTTAAAGATGCATTGCCGAATTACGTGGTGATGGTCGTTAACCGCGCTAACCTCAGCGAGATTATC
>CAZVOP010000078.1:0-15639 GCA_964628445.1 uncultured Pseudobdellovibrionaceae bacterium
ATCATGATTGAACGGACTTGCCGAGCCGCTACCGACATCGGGGATATCGAAATCGCCTTTCCCTTTATTGTCTTCGCTCATCGCGGAAAAGTTCGAAGTTCCTTGCTGCGCCGATGTACCGCAAGACGGATCACTAGGATTTGCCGTGCACGTCTGACACTGAGCACTTGCGGGATTTGCTTGGCAGCCGGTGGGATCGTTGGGGTTTGTTGCAGTTGGTGTAGTTCCAGCCGCCGAGGTGGGAGTGGCGCCGGCACTCTGAGGTTGCGCTTGTGAAAACTGCTGACAAAGGCTCGCGTTGTCACTACTGCCGAAACTTGATGAAGCCTGTTGCCCGAGCATTTGTGCTCTACTCGTAAGACTATCGCAAGCACCGGCCATCCCGGTCATCTGACTTGCCGTCGTTCCGTTGTATTTAGAAGCCATCTGGTTGCAAGACTCTTTGCAAGAATTGATTTTTTGATAGCAAGTGTTCGACGCCTGAAGATTGGCCCCGCCCCCCGCTTGTCCGTTGGCTTGTTGTTGGGCGCAGTATTGCTTTAGCCCAGCATCCGAAGTATCGACCGGACCTGCCGCAGCAGCAGCAGCAGCTCCCGTTAAGCATCGTGTAGGTTGCGTGCAGCACAAATTAGCTTGCTGTTGCAAGCTCTGACACTGTTGCAAGTCCGCCTGAGGGTCAGTGCCGTTTGAGCCAGCAGTGTCGGGAGTAGTTTTGCCTGATTTAGATGTAGTAGTTGGGGGTGCAGTAGTTGAAGGCTTGGCCACGGGCTTTGTTGAGGGTGTGACTATGTCTGCTACCGATTGGTCCGGAAGATCTCTTACGTCGTTGAGATCACTGTGAGCACAAGGGGCATCTGAACATGCTGACTTTGGACACCCATTTTTCGCACACGCGAGGACCCAGTCCCGAGCACATAATCCTGCAGTATCTCCTGAAGGGTGACACCGCTGCTGGCAAACAAGCTGAAACTGGCTGCTGCTAACGAGTGGAATACTTGAACCGCAATTCTCACTCGAAACACTCACGGGGGCAGGTACGGCCGTCTTCGAGCTTTCGATACCATCATTAGGAATATTGTTATGCGCATGCGACAAAGGCGAATAGTAGAGCGGCCATAAAATGAAAATGAAAATTGGTCTAATCAGGCCATCTCTCCATTTGTTCCGAACGTAGATTCATTTTCCATTAAAAATGTTGATTTATCGAGCTCCTCGCCACTTTCAAGCCCCGAAATCCCAATTTGATACAGTATTAATTTTGGGCCGATTGTAAAAGTGCATTTAGAAGCTTACCCCTAATAGGAATATGATATGCGGCCCACTTCGCCTCCGCAAAATCCCCCGAATTTGCGACTCCCCTTTTTTTTCCTGCTTTTACCTGATCTTCTGATTCTGTGGAGCCTCTAGTAATACCCGTTAAAACTGGTATCGAGTCAGAAGTTCTTAAAATTGCTCCGCCAGACCCCCCTGGGGAATTATCACAGTCGGAACTGAAATAAATAGGATCTCCGTCAGTTCGATAAACTTTCCTCGCTGTGCAATTTCCGATTGTCTTTGTCTCATCGTTTTCTTTACGGCCTGATGTATATAGATCAAGATTAACAGCGTTTATCGACACCACTTTTTGATTGTCGTCGATGGCCCCAGAAGGCTTTCCATCGATGGAATAAGGAGTAACCCCCGCTACATCTTCGGTAAGGCGTAAAATCGCCCAATCGTCCGTCTTTTCAAAATTGTTCGGACAGTTCGACCCGATGCTTTCCAGCCCTTTGATCTTGAATTCTCTTGTTCCAATCGCATTTCGAACGAAGAATTTGCAACTCTTTGGATTCGAGATTTTCCTGCAAGTCTTCTGGTCAAAGAAGGCGTGAGCCGAAGTTAGGATAAGATTATTAGTCAAAACTAAATTGGCGGTCAATCTAGCGGGTCCACATTTAAGCATGCCTGTAGCTGCATAACGCTTTTCTACCTCGGCTTGGGTCATTCCGTTCTCGCGAGCGTAAGCTTCTTCAGTACGACGATCTGGTTCGCCGAAGATTGCTATGGGCTGTAGCAAACCTTCCAACTGCTTAGAAAATGGATTCGTCATGCATGGGGCGGTAAACGCATGAGCAAACATGGAAAACGACATAAGGAGAACGAATGGAATTATACGCATGAGTAGCTCTAATTTTATCGAATACGAAGCATGGGAACAACCCGCCCGCAGGCAATTAGGCTAGTCCAGAATCCAATTAAATCTTCTCGCCGAGACCCGCGGCTTCTTCTAATGGATGTACTGACTCGACGTCTCTTTGGGTGTCGATAATGCCAATTACTCGCAGCCAATAAGCTGGCCAAGCCTGCATTTCTCTTGGAAGCGCGCGGAAACCTTTTGCCAGATATCTACGAACTTGCCGTTGATACCCAATGACTGCGCGTTGTATCCGCCGGTATGTTTGCTCGGATCTTTCGCGGCACCTGGAAGATACTGGCGCAGATCTAAACCGCCTGACGAGCTCGGAGCGCGGCCGTTGCCGTAGCCCGCAAATCCGCCACCGCCTTCGTTGGTGTCAGTGCTGCCGCCGCTGCTATAGCCACCGGATCGCTCGCCCTGCAGAATGTCCGTAGTGTAGCCCGGAGAACCAGCTGACGGCCCACGAGCTCCACCACCAGCACTCGCACTGCTGCTGCTTCCGCCACCTGCGCCGGGAATTCCTCCATCAGAGTTGTTTGCAACCGTTCCATTTTTCGTAGGAGCGCCCGACTGCTGATCATGATTGAACGGACTTGCCGAGCCGCTACCGACATCGGGGATATCGAAATCGTTTTTACCCTTATCCTCTTCGCTCATCGCGGAAAAGTTCGAAGTTCCTTGCTGCGCGGAAGTTCCGCAAGACGGATCACTGGGATTTGCCGTGCATGTCTGACACTGAGCACTTGCGGGGTTTGCTTGGCAGCCAGTGGGGTCGTTGGGATTTGTTGTGGTTGGTGTTGTCCCTGCCGCCGTTGGAGTGGCACCGGCACTCTGAGGTTGAGCCATCGCTGCCTGTTGGCAAACGTCTGCCGCGCCATTTGAATTTGACCCCGCCAATCCTTGTGCACCCATGGCTTGAACCCTCGAGGAAAAGCCGCCACATTGTTGAGCAATGCTATTCAAATCCGCCGAAGCTGAAGAGCCATTCGCCAAGCCTGAACATGTAGACTGGCATGCAGTATATTTCTTGTAGCATATGGATCCTGCGGATTCATTCTGCGCGGAACTCAGCTGACCGGTCGATTGCATCTGATTGCAATAGTCTTTCAAGCCCTGCTGATTTCCACTTGCCGATAAGGCATTTAATTGGGCCAACTGCTGTTGACTCTGCGAACTCATGCACGACTGGGGGTTATTGCAACATTTTGTCGCTTCTTGCTGAGCCGCCTGACAAGTCTCGAGATCTCGGCTTGAATTTCCTGTCGATGCCTTTGGCGTAGTGGCGGTGGAGCCTGGCTTCGCGGCCGGCTTTGCAGCTGACGGAGTTGATGGAGCTGCTGGCGCGCTTGCTTGACTCGTAGGACATGTGCCGTCAGCTTTTCGAGGATTTCCGTCTACGCAAGCGCCCGCCTCCGGCTTAGCGGTTGAGCAAGCCTCAAGGTCATCACAGCCTATAGGTTTACACGCTTGTGATAAGCAGAAGTTCCCTCGCCCGCCTATGCATGAGGTGTCGCTGAACTTGCATACACTTCGGCATATTTGAGTGTACATCGAAACCGAGGTGGCATTTCTTGCAGCCTCGCCACACGAAGCTTGCCCTTGGTCGAGATTCTGCCCCGCCGGAACAGAAACACTTGAGGAACCTGGAATCGACGCCTTTGGAATGGGTGTAAAATTCTGCGCATGTGTCTGTGGAATAAAAAATACGGAAATACAAACTGAAGCGAAAAATTCAATTATCGTTGAGATCAGGTTCAAAAATCTTTCCTGTCGAAAAGGGGCTCTAATAGATTCGACTCAATCCCATTTAATGTAAAGTAACGTTCTACTTAATCCCGATCTGAGACGTACCATTTTTAGTGCGGTTCATTTGCCAGCCTCTATCGTTGCAGCTAGAAATGCATCCTTCAAATATACTTTATAGGATGCCCACTTACCTGCGACGTGTGATCCAATATTGGGCCTGCCCGTTCGGACTGCCTCATTCAATTGTTGCTCGGTTTCATCCGATCCTCGATGAATCGCCACAAGAACAGGAACCTTACCAGAATCTATAAGAACAGCTCCTCCAGAGCCCCAGCTACTCGAATCACAATTTGTGCTAAAGTAAACAGCCTTTCCATAAGATGAATAATACATCTTTCCGACAGAGCAATGTCCGATCGATTTCGGCCACCTTAAATCACCTTTACCTTTAGGATGAAAATCGACAGATTTCGCCAGAACCGAAGTTACCTTTTGCCCACTAACAAGTTCGGCATCGGGTGACACGCTATAGGGAACGACACCTTCAATCTTAGATTTCAATTTTAGCACCGCCCAATCTTGGCTTGGGCTGGGAAGACTTGGGCACTCAAACCCCATTCCCGTAATGCTTTCAATTTCTGATTCTTGAATCGAAGTCCCGACCTTCGTTTTAAATCTGCAATCTTGTATTTTACGTTCTTCACGACAACTGTCCGGATTATAAAATAAATGCGCCGAGGTTGTAACTACATCTGAATATAAAGTTAGATTTGCGGAACCCCATGGCTTACCGTTGCATACGATTTCTCCGGTAGCAGCATAGCGCGATTGAACATCTTTGAGCGGGATACCATTTTCTTTCGCAAACTCGGCCTCAGTTCTTCTATCGTCGTCGTCGAAGATCGCCACAGGCACAATCAAATCATTTACTTTCTGCGCGAGCCCACGACTCATGCATGGCACCATAAAGGCGTGACTTGTGATTGAAATAAATAATATGGCGAAGATGGAATACATAGCTTGGTTCAATTTTACAGAATGCGGAGAGTGCAAACAACCCGCCCGCAGGCAATTAGGCTAGTCCAGAATCCAATTAAATCTTCTCGCCGAGACCCGCGGCTTCCTCTAGAGCCTTGAGGAACTTCCCATCTACTGAGACGTAGATCGATGCCCAAACGCCGTGCTCGTAGGGCCGCTGGTTTACGCGCTTTTCGGCTAGCGCTTTTTCGAGCATGGGGGCCAGTTCGAAGCTGCCCATGTGAATGCCGATCAGCACGTCGCCGGTCTTCGAAGAGCGCAGCAGCGATCCACCCGAGCTTAATTCGGCGGCATCACAATCGGTTTCGGCATAAGAGCCGTCGCCGCTGACTGGTCGGACATATTTAACGGAACAGTCTTCGATCGTGCGCGGATAATATTTGTTCCTGCGTGAATCGAATAAGAAAAAATCGCGGGCTGCTCCAGAAACCGCGACCACGCTCTCATCTTCTTTGGGAATGTCGCCCGTCATCGGCAGCTTGTAGGGCGTGACGTCGCGAACATTTTCACGCAAGCGCAAAACGGCCCAATCGTCGCCGAACTTTCCACCGTTCTCCGGGCATTTTGATCCCGTCGCCAAAAGCTCCGCGACTTTATATTTCTTTATTCCAGAGAGAGTGGTGACTGAAAATTCGCAGTCCTTGGCCTCTGAGATCTTTCGGCAAGTGTCGCGATCATTGAAAAGATGGCCGGCGGTCGAAATGATATTGTTCGCGCCGGTCAGCTGTGCCGTCGCTTGACGTCCATTACAACGCAGAACCGAAGTGGACGCGTACCGCTGGAGGATCGCGGCAGGGCCAAGCCCCTTACGAGCCGCGTATTGCTCATAGGTGTAGCGCTTCGCCTCGCCGTAAACACCGGCATTGTGCACCAGTGACGAGTCAAACGCGAACGCCCGACCCGCCAACAGACACAATCCTAGCGCGAGCGAAAACCGAAACACTAGTAGCCTCCGCTGTCCCTGTCTTTAGTTTGGTTTTCAGCGCGCATCCGGCCGAGGTAACCTTCCCAACGGCTAAGCGCTTGCTGGTAGGCTTGAAATAAAGCCGGATCGCTTTCCAACTGCTTCAGCAGATCAGGCAAAGACTGTTCAAGCGCTTTACCCAAATCCACTCTTATCACTACGCTCGGAATCGATTGACCAAGATTGCGCATGCGCGTTCCATACTCCACGCGCAACATGCCGAGCTGGCGTTCTTTCAGACTTAACTGCGCCTGGCGGTTGGCCAAATACTCTTCTTCAAAGCGCAGCGAGTGGGTCACACTATTCACGCCGGCCCGGCCGGTCGAGGAATAATTGTCGCCCCAGATTTCGCGCGCCAATGCGGTGGCTTTGCGAATGATGTCTTCAGGACCCTGCAAGCGTCCTTTGATTGCCTCGGTCCAGCGCAGAGTCTCGAACTCGTGCCGGTTTTGCATATAAACTTGCTTCGCTTGCAAAACCTTAACTCGCAACCGTTCCAAGGCCGGAGTGCTCTTCAAAATATTCGTACCGTTAAGATGGCCGCCGTTTTTAAGTTGCAGCAACCAATCGCCCTTTTGCGCCTCATATGCGTAATACAATTCTTTGTAGTTCTCGAGCGTCGACTTCATGTTCTGGTCGGCGCGCTGAATATTGCTGGAAGTGATTTCGCCGCCGCGCCAGAAGCCTTCCCAGCGCTTAAGCAGTTGCGCACGCTTGCTACGCAAATCCTTAACCGCATTCTCAACAGACTCAAGACTTGAGGTCTGATCGTCGCCCTTCGAGAGCGTATCGACCTCTTGCTGATATGCCTTAATCTGGCGTGCAATGATCCCGATCTCTTCGTGGCCGTCAGGAGTATAGGTGGAATTCAATCGCGATTCGATGGTGTCGCGCTCTTTAATCGCCGCGGCGACGCCGGCCACACCATCAGGACGCTTCTCGTGCTCCAAACGTTGCTTCACTTGCGCGATGAGGCCTGCGCGCGCCTGTTGATCTTCCTTATCGTACTGAGCAATAAACTCGCGAAGTTTAGCCTGGTGTTCGGGAGAGCGGTCCGCCTCCAACTCGCGCTTTGCCGAGCGCATATCCTTTACGCCGTCGGGCACCACAAGTTTGGAAATCCTGGCATTGCGGGCCAATCCGAAATTCTGCTGGCGGCGTTCATTCGCGTCGATCATGCGCTGATGGAGACGCCCCAAATCCGCGCGTACCCAGGCGTCGTCGCCGCCTTTTTTACGCATGTCCATCGCTTTAAAAGCCGGAAAGTAATCGGCGACGCTCTTGATTTTAAGATGCTCGATGAGCTTGGCAAATTCTTTGTCGAGCTGCTGGATCTCCACTTCGTAAGAGCTATCCTTGAAGGTCACTTTGAGGTCGGCTTCAATATTTCTTACGCCCTCAATGTAATCTTCGAGCATCTTACGGCGCTCCGGAGTCAAAGGCGGCAGTGCTAAATCTTCTTTAGCGCGCTTGGAATTGAGCTTATCGGTCAGACCGATGCGCTGGCGTAAGACCTCGATTGATTTTTGCACCTGCGGAATTTGCGCGTCCGGATCATTCAGCTTCGCGATCTCGGCTTCCATCGGCGTTACGCGATCGATGTAAGCTTGCAATTCACCGCGACGGACGGAATAGCCTCTGCGCACATCGGTATCCTGAGTCACATATTCAGGATGCGTCAGCATTTCACGAAAGCCGAAAAAGTTGGCGTAGTGCCGGAACATGCGATCGACGAGATCTTTCGCTTTGTCGCCGGTCGTCTCGGAAACGCTTAAGTCCGGACCCCCGTTAAGCACAAGGTCGCCGATCATTCGGTAAACCTGCAAATTTTCGGTTCCGTCGATATAGCGGTCAAAAAGATTGTGGCCCGTGAAGCGCACATCGTTCGGATCGTTCTTCTTGGACTGCCAGGTGCGGCCGGCCGGCAAGACTATCAAGTTTTTGCCGAAAGCTTGCGCGAACTGCTCTTCACGTCCGACGTAAAGGCTGTCGGCGTGGCCGATGACCACGGTCTCAGGAGCGAGCTGCGCTTCTTCCGCGGCACTCAGCGGACGCGTGACGTAATCCATATTAGTCATCGACAAAAAGTAACCGCCAATATCTGAGTTCTTACCGTTGCTCAGCAAGTTCTTGCCGAATTCAAAATCGGCGGCCGCGATTTGTTTCTCATACTTGTCGAAGTTTTTTTCGTACTCGCGTTCAAACTCCATGCTCGCCTGATTGTCGCCTTTCAAGCTGACATCGACTGGCGGCGCCAGCGCGATAAAGCGGCTGATGCGCGCGACGCGCTCCTTATATTTAGGATCAAGTGCAAGGCGCCTCATGAACACCGCGAACTGGGCACCCCAGCTGTGGCCGGAGAGCACGACCTTCACACGCGGATCGACGAGTTGTTCGATGATCTGCAAAACCCACTCGGCTTGTTTATAGAAAGTTTCAAGATCATTGGGATTGCGGGTCGCACGGCCATGGCCGGGAAGATCAAAGGCGATCGTGGGGATTCCGCGCTTGCCGATTTCTTTGGCGATACTCATGCCGTTGCGGCCGGTGGCCGTGGGCGTTCCTCCGCCATGAAGATGCACCAACACCACGGGATATTCCGTACCGACGATATAGCGGCTGTTGTTTAAAATTTTCGGGAGAGGAAGATTGACGAAGGCCGCCGTGCTTGAGCGCCGTCCTTGCCAATTGGTGTCGACATGAAGGGCGACCGAGCGGCCCTCTTCAAAAAGATCGACGGCAATGGAGTCGCTCGAAGTCGGAGCGGGAGTTGAAATAAATGAAATACCCTGACCGGCATACACATCGGCGAATGCGCGCGGCCCCTTCTCACCCACTTGCTCGACACCAGATTGCTGAAGCAAATGTTCGAACGAAGGTTTACCGACGATCTTTTCTTTTTCGCTGGCTGATTGAGCCGATTTATCTTTGAGAATTTTTACGGTGACGGCACGCTCGCCGACCAGAAGTGCTTCGCAGGAGAAACCAACGTGGGCGTAGACTTGGGAAGAAAAGACGGAAAATCCAAGTAGAAGCCCAAGAGCTCTTACAGCCAAATTCATGCACACTCCTTATGCCTGCGAATACGGTGGATATTCGCGGATATGACGCAACACGGCAAGAGTAACTTTTACAGCACTAGTGGAACCAGTCGGCCGGATACGTGTTAAGTGCTGGAAAAGAAACACGATCCTAAAGTGACCGCAATGGGAGATCTTTCACTAGAAAGCTCAAATTCAATGAGCCCGATTTGAGTTTGTTTATTTTACTGGAAAGAACACCGATTCGACTGCGGCCTGCGCGCGTTGAACAACGCTAGTGGCTTCTTCGGCCTCTTTTTGAAAGATGGGAGGGAGAAAAGTGAGCTCGACATCGACGCCACCGCTACCCGCCAGCGCCCACATGTGCGGAATAAAATCCATATCGCCATACCAAAAGATTTTGTCGCGCGTTTGCCGGCTGATCGGATCGCGCCCGACACGCCGGTAATTCAAACAAAATGGAATGATCGGCGCTTTGCAGGCCAGGGCTCCGACGAAAAGAGGTTTGCGAAAACGCAAAACCTGTTCGCCATTGGTGCTGGTGCTTTCGGGAAAGATGGCCACGTTGAGACCATGCTCAAGCCCACGGGTGATTTCCGAAACCTCACTGAGGATATTCATTTTGTTTCGGCGTTCGACGAACAAACAACCCGCCATAATGCAGATCTGGCCGAGTCCCAATGATTCTTTAATTTCGGTCGAGGTGACGAAGCAGGCGCTGACCCGTGCGGAGATCACGAGCACGTCGACATAAGTGAGATGATTGCCGACGAACAGAATGCCTTCGGGATCTTGAATAAACTCTTCGCCGCGATAGGTGGATTTTATGTTTAGAACCCAAAGGCAAGCCTGGCTGTAGCGGCTAAGGATTCGGCTTGACCAAAAAACCTGCCGCCAGCGGCCGCGCACGATCAAGCGCACGACTGCCATCGTGAGCATGAACGACAAGATCACGAATACGATGCCGATTAAACGAAACGGACGAAGCACTAGAGCCAAGGGGGATTGTCACCAAGCTCTTTAACGGGATCACGATTCAACGACTCGAGGCGGTTCCACTCGGCGTCTAAATAATAAAGTTGATCGTCGCCCGCGGATTTCTCTAAACCATCGGTGTCTTTCTCACAGGCATCATAGGGCGTGTAGCTGCCTGCGCCGCAAATCGCGACTTCCAGTTTTGACGGATCATTCGTCATCGTTTTAAGCCAATCATATAAAGGCAGCGCGGCTTTGGGATTGATCGCAGGATCAAGAACGTACTTTTGGCCGGCCACTTCCACGATCGGGGCAACGTGGTACCACCAAGTCACTTGCCCACTCGGCGAATTGGCGGTCTTCACGGCCAAATTTCCGAATACAAAAACTTTGTTGGGCACGGGAAACGACCACTGCGAAAGATTGCGGATCGCCAGAGCGGCTCGGGCAAAGCAGCCGTCGTCAGGATAAAGCCAGCTTGAGCGGCGCAAGAAGTTTGGTTCGTCTCGCGTTTGCAAGAAACGGAAATCGCGCAGACCCTCAAAACGCGATTTCAATTCGCCGGCGTCATTCCAAGTGGTGACCGGAAGAGCCGCGGCTTGGTCGGGGGATACGGCGGAATCGACCGCCGAGCGCGACGTTTGCCGTTGGCCTTGCGAAAGAAACCAAGCTTGAGCTTTGTAGGCTTCATACGAAACATTCGGATCGCGGTGCGCAGACTTGCCGTCCAAGCTGGATGCCCAAAGTGACGCCGAAAATCCAAAAGCCAAAAGTATAAAAAGAGATTTAACGAACATGCTGAGCCCCCCTCGCAAAAGTCGTCGACGGCAGTGTGTCCAATGTGGACACTATAGGTCAATGAAAAATGGCCGCATAAAAATCGGTTTTATAGTATCGTTAGAGACTGAAATGAAAATTTTTAGATCGTTTCTCGTCAGCATTGTGCTTATTTTTTCAGCTTCTCCAGCCTGGGCCGCGTTCTGTGCGCAATGGAGCGAACCAAAGTCGCTTGGAAATTTACCGAAGAATCCGCTGGGCGAAGCCAGTGGGATGGTGGCGTCAAAAGCTTATCCCGAACGCGTCTACTGGATTAATGACTCAGGCGATAAAGGCTTTATTTATCACACTTCGCCGGATGGAAAAAATCTCGCGAAAATTAAAATCAAGGACTACAAAGCGCAAGACTCGGAAGCGCTCTCGATGACCGAATGCCCCGAGGGAACTTGCCTTGCGATCGGCGACATCGGCGACAACAACGCCAAACGCAAATCGATCGAAATTGTTTTTGTGCTGGAGAAAGCCGACTTCGGCAAAGAAGTACCGGTCATCCGCCGTTTAAAATTGCAATATCCCGACGGCGCGCACGATGCCGAAGCCTTGGGCTTTTTGCCTAATGGCGACATGCTGATTGTCACCAAGGAAATCCAATACTGGAAATTGAGCACGAAGCCGGCCGTGGTCTATACGCTCGACAAAAAGAAATGGCAGAGCGCGGGCGATGAAGCGGTGACTCTCGAAAAAATCGGCGAGCTACCTTTGGAATTATGGCTGCCCGAGAACGGACTTCTTTCGCACGTCGTGACCGATATGGCGATCAGCACACGCCGGCAAGTGGCGATCCTGCTCACTTATGGACAAGCCATTGAAATTCAGCTCGGAAAATTCAGCGATCTCAGTCAATCCGCCACTTGGAAAATCAACTTGGATTTTGCCGTGGTGCCGCTGCAATCGCTTTCACAGCAAGAAAGCATCACCTATATGCCCGATTCGGACCGCATTTTATGGAGCAGTGAGTATGTTCCACCCGACGCACCTATTTTTTCGATGACCTGCAACCGCGCACTCCCCTAGAATGACCGGCATGAGATACGTCTTGAGTTTTCTCTTCATGCTCGGCGTGAGCGGAAGTTGCTTCGCGGCCAGCCCCAAACATTTGATCATTATCGGCGATTCGATCACCGAAGGCTTCGGCGTCAGCCAAAGCCAGGCTTTTCCGGCGCTCCTGCAGAAAAAAATCGATAAACTGAATAAAAATTGGATGGTGGTCAGTTCGGGTATCAGCGGCTCAACCACGGCAAGCGCTCCCTCACGGGTGCAGTGGCACACCAAACAGAAGCCGGAATTGATCATTCTTGCGCTTGGTGCGAACGACGGCCTGCGCGGGACCAAAGTCAAAGTGATCGAGGACAATCTCACCAAAGCTTTGGACTTATGCCGCAAGGCCGGGGTGAAAGTTGTGTTAGCCGGCATGAGGATGCCGCCCAATTACGGCGACGATTACACCAAAGAATTCGAAGCGGTTTTTTTGCGTGTCGCGAGCAAAACCGGCGTGCCTTTTATTCCGTTCTTACTTGATAAAGTAGCCGGCGATCCCAAGCTGAATTTGGAAGACGGCATTCATCCCAACGAAAAAGGCCATGCGATCGTTGCAGAAACCGTTTTCAAAGCGATCCATAGACTCTTATGACACTTGAATTGCGCGGCCTCAGCAAATCCTACCGCCAGGGCGATACGGAATTAAAAATTCTTGAGGATCTCGATCTGCAATTGCATGAGGGCGAGGTCGTTGCGATCGTGGGCGAATCGGGAAGCGGCAAATCGACGCTGCTTTCTTTGTTGGCCGGTTTCACTTCCGCGGATCACGGTGAAATTTTATGGAACCGCGACTCCACCCGCGAATGGAGCGAAGACCGCTGGTCCAAATTTCGCAAAAAATCATTGGGCTTTGTTTTTCAGAATTACCATTTGATCCCCTACCTTGATGCGCGCGAGAACGTGGCTCTGCCGTTACGCTTATTGCGGGAAGAGGGTTTCAAGGCCGATGACTTGGCCGAAAAGTTGCTCGCGCGTCTGGGCCTGCAATCACGGTTGACTCATTTGCCGGCGCAGTTGAGCGGCGGTGAAAGCCAGCGCGTTGCCATCGCCCGCGCGTTGGTGCATTCGCCAAGCTTGATCTTGGCGGATGAGCCGACCGGAAGTTTGGATTCGGCGACCGGTCAACAAGTCCTGGATCTTTTGTTTTCACTCTTAGGCGGCGGCAAGCAAACCGCCTTGATCGTGACCCATTCGCAAGAGGTCGCCGCCCGTTGCCACCGCGTGCTCACTTTACGCCAAGGTAAATTGTGGCCTTCCAAAAATTAATTCTTGCTTCTTTTCGGCGGCAAAAATCGCTTTATCTTTTGTGGATCGTTTCTTTATGCGCGGCTGTGAGCGGCTTGGTGATCGTCGATGTGTTTCGCCAGAGCTTAACTTCGACCTTGCAGCTCGAGGGCCGAAAAATGCTGGCGGCGGATGTGACCTTATCCTCACGCCGCGCCTTGAGCGCTGAAGAAAAAAGCCTTTTGCGGGCAAGCTTGCCTTCATCCGCCCGCTTCGCCGATATGACTGAGATGTACGCGATGGCTACGGTGTCCGGGGAAAGCCGGTTGTCGCTGGTGCGTTTTGTGTCCGATGAGTTTCCGTTGATCGGCGATTTTCAAGTTTTGGAGAATGGAGAATTGACGGCGCGCACTGGACGCGAGTTGCGCGACTGTCGATGCGCTTGGGTCGCGGGCGACTTGCTGGGGTTAATGAACGCCAAAATCGGACAAACGATCCGGGTCGGTAAATCCGATTATCTTTTGCGCGGGGAAATAAAAAAAGATTCCACGCAAACTTTCCGCTTTGGAAATATGGCGCCGCGAATTTATGTGCATCGATCGTCGCTCGCGGGAAGTCAGCTTGTTCAGTACGGCTCGACGCTCTCGGAAGTGATGTTCGCGGCCGTGGAGCGCGAAATCCCGCTTCCCCCGCTCAAAGAGAAACTCGAAAAATCTCTCAAGGACACCAGCATTCAAGTTACGATTCCCGCCGATCTTGAGCAAGGCTCGCTTCGTGTCCTTAGCCGGTTGCTGGATTTTTTAGGATTAACGGGACTTATCACGCTTTCGCTCGGTTGGATCGGCGTTTATTATTTGGGCCGGCGCTGGCTCGCGCTCGAAACTTTGAGCGCCGCAGTGTTAAAGTGCATCGGTCTTTCATCGAAAGAACTGCGCAATCTTTTGTTGCTGAAGCTTGCGCTGATTTTATTTTGCGGAGTCGCGCTTGGCGGAATTGTGTCTTGGTTCGGCGCAACCTTGCTGCTGCCCTATTTCCGCGAATCATTGCCGGAGGAATTTTCGCTGGTCTGGTCGTGGAAAAATACTCTTCTCTTGCTGGTGATCGGGCCGGTCGCAGGCCTGCTTCTGCTTTACCAGGCCGTAAGAGATTTGGCCTTTGAGAAGCCGCTTGCGTTGTTTCAAGAGCGCACGTCCAGTCGCACCACTAATTTGGTGAAGCTTGTCGTGCTGATCCTTTTGACTGCAGGCTTATTTTTAGCGCTCACCTTTTTGCAGGCGCGCAGTTGGAAAGTGACCGGAGTTTTCATCGGCGCCTTAACCGGCAGCGCCTTGGTGATCGCCGTTTTAGCGTATGGATTTTTACTCGCAGTCGGACGCTTGCGCGCGCGGCACTCGGGATGGATGCCGCATTTGATTTCCGCATTGTGGATTCGCAGGCCGGCGACCAGTTTGCTTTTGATCATCGTCAGCGCCTTGGCCGGCTTGCTCTCACAACTTCTGCCTCATCTTGAAAGAACATTGGTGGGCGAATTGAGTTCGCCCGTGACGAATGAGCGGCCCAGTCTGTTCATGGTCGATATTCAAGATGAGCAGTTGGATCCGCTCAAGGATTTTTTGGCGAAAAATAAAATTGAAATCGCCGGCACGTCGCCTTTTGTGCGCGCACGAATCCTGGCCGTGAACAATGAGAGCTTCGAGCGCGCGCAAACCGGGGATTGGAGCACGCGTGAAGAAGAAAACGACGCCCGCTTCCGTAATCGCGGCGTAAATCTCTCCTACCGCAAGGATCTTGCCGATTCAGAAAATGTCATCGCCGGAAAAGCTTGGAAGGATCTTCGTATCGACCCGCCCGAGATCGCGGTCGAGGAAGGCTATGCCAAACGTCTGCGCGTGAAGCTTGGCGATCGGTTGAAGTTCGACGTGCAGGGAATGGAAATCGAAGCACGCATCGCCGCCTTGCGGGCGGTGAAGTGGAACAGCTTTACTCCGAACTTTTTTATTCAGTTTCCCGACGGGGTTTTGAACGACGCACCCAAAACTTGGGTGATGGCCGTACTCGGAAAAGCCGACTTGCCGCCGGCCAAAATGCAAACTTTGATCACCCGTGATTTTCCAAACGTCACCTCGATCAATGTGGAAGAAGTCGTCGGCAATATGCGCGATCTGATCGGCAAATTGAGTTCAGGCTTAAAAATCTCAAGCCGTCTTTCGCTGGGGCTGGGAATTTTTGTTTTCTTGATGATCGTTTTGTTTCAGCTGATCTCGGCGCGCGGAGATTGGCGGCAGCTGTTGGTCTTAGGGATGACCCGAAGGCAGGTTTGGCTGATGCAGGTTGTGAGCTATGGCTTGCTCTGCCTGATCGGCACCTTGATCGGGGCGCTTATGTCGCTGGCCGTGGCCTGGACCTTGTTTAAATTCGCTTTCGACACGCGCACTGACTTTGATTTCTTAGGCATGCTGCAAATCTGGCTCTGGACTTGGCTTGCCGCCTTCGTGGGCTTCGGGTGGCTGGGATTGAATGAAATCAACCGCTCGCGCAACGAAATTGTTGCTGACGGTCCTTCTTAATTCTAAGCTTCTCATACGAGAACAATTTAGATG
>CAZVOP010000079.1:0-15196 GCA_964628445.1 uncultured Pseudobdellovibrionaceae bacterium
CTTCGGTTTCACTTTGCGGTTGGTTTTATCAACGTGAAAAACGCCTGATCTCCCAAGAGCCGATTTCGGCCTGGAGCGAAGATCACAAAGCCGATTGCGCCATCGTGGTTACGGGCGGACCTGGCCGCGTGCGCGAAGGCTTTGATTTGCTCGCGCAGGGACAAGTTCACAAATTAATTATTTCCGGCGTGCATCCTAAGGCGACGTTGCGCGAAATTTTTCCGCAGTGGCCCTACTATGGATCGTTACGGGCTGAAGACGTCGTGCTCGAACGTCGCTCCGGCACCACTTACGGAAACGCGCAGCAAACTTTGCCGCTGGTCGAAGCTCTGCGCTGCCGAAGCCTGGTCTTGGTCACATCGCATCTGCATATGCGCAGAGCCTTCAAGACCTTCAGGCAGGTCTATCCGCCCGAAATTTTGATCCTCACCAGAGGGGTCAGCAGCGGCTCCATTCCGCCGCGCTCGAGTGATCTCACAATTGAGGTCCTGAAGTCGCTTTTTTACTCACTCTGGGCCTACTAAAATCCGATAAAAAAACATGTCTTTAGCCGCACTTGGCCGCTGGGTCTTAAGTCCCATTGAGTACACACTCGAGGTGTTCTTGATGATCTATCTTTCGATCCGCGCCGCTTTTTTTGATCAAGCACAAGGTTTGCGCACGGTCTTTGCCGTGGTGTCGGCGCAAATTTATTTTACCGGCTTTCAAGCGCTTCCTTTGATCTCGGTTTTGGCTTTGGCGAGCGGGGCTATCGTGATCTTGCAAAGTTCGGTGAACTTGAGTTTGCTTGGCGGTGGCGCTCTTCTTGGCGACCTGATGGTCGCGATCATCGTTCGTGAACTAGCGCCGCTTCTGACGGCGCTGATTGTGATCGCGAGATCGGGAACGGCGGTGGCAAGCGAGATCGGCAGCATGCGGGTCAACCGCGAGGTTGAGGCTTTGGAGGCGATGGGCATTCATCCGTTAAGCTACATCGTTTTTCCGCGGCTGGTCGGAGGCGTGGTGAGCGTGGTTTGCCTCTCCGTGTATTTTGTTTTTGTAGCTTCGATCGGCGGTTTTTTTATCACCTCACCGCTGCACAATTTAACCTTCTCGTTTTACGGCGATTCGTTGGCGCGCGCCTTTTCCTCAGCCGACGTCGGCTTGTTTTTTTTGAAGAACACATTCGGCGGGTTGATTATTTTTATGATCGCTTGCTTTCAAGGCTTTTTGGTTAAGCAGAGTCCGCACGAAGTTCCGCAAGTGACGACCAAGGCCGTGGTGAACAGCGTGATCTATGTCGTGCTTTTCAATATGACGGCGACCATTCTCTTTTATCTAAGCCGCTTAATGGATTTAGGAGTGTTATTTTGATGACACGCAAATCGTTAAACACTTTTGCTTTTGAAGATTTGACGTTTGGCTACGACCAAGCGGCGCCGTTGTTTGAAAATATCAGCTTTCAAATGCCGACTGGAAAAGTGGTATGGGTGCGCTCGCCGGGCGGGCGTGGCAAATCGACGTTCTTGCGTCTGCTGGCCGGATTGATCGCGCCGCAAAGCGGAAGCATTTTGATCAACGGTGAAAATGTCAGCGAAATGTCCTTTGAGCAATTCCTGGGCTATCGCTTGAACATGGGCTACGGCTTCGACATGCATGGCCTTTTGAACAATAAAACCATTTTTGAAAATTTAATTTTGCCGCTGAATTACCACAAGATGGTCGATGACGACGACGCTGTTCAGCGCGTGCAACAAGTGATCGAGATGTTCGGCATAAGCCCGGCGCGGGATCTTCGTCCGTTCGCGGTTTCGGGCAGCCAACGTAAGCTGACGTGTTTGCTCCGTGCCTTCATCCACTGGCCGCAGGTCGTGTTTCTGGATGAGCCGGTCACTGGACTTAAAGAAGATAACCTCAACGATCTGATCCATTATGTCGAAGAGGGTTTTGCTATGCGCGGGCTGCGCCAGGTGTTTTTCACCTCCGAGAGTCCGGTGTTGGCGAATAAATTTAAGGCCGAGGAGCTTTTGATCTCGGCCGATTGGTTTACCTCGAGGATTGCCGCATGAAGGTTCGCTTTAACAAATACGAGAAAGTCGCAGGCGCCTTTGTGGCTTTCGCAATTCTCGCGGTTGTCGTGGGCACCTTGTCGATTGCGGTGAAGAACGGTTGGTTCTCGCTGAAAATCCGCTACACCACGGAGCTTGAGTCAGCCGACGGCGTTCATGCCGGCTCGGTTGTGCAGATCGCGGGCTTGCGCGTGGGCTCGGTGACGGATGTGCAGCTCGACGAGAATCATCACGTCATGGTGAAATTCGAAATCTTGGAAAAATTCAAAGACAAAGTCCGCGCCGATAGCCGGGTGAATATTTTCCGGCCGTTTATTTTGGCCGATAAGGTCTTGGAGGTTTCGGTCGGGTCCGAAGGCGCAGCGGTGGCCGAGGCCGGCTCAATGATCCCGACAAACGCCAGCACGGACATCATGGATTTGCTGAGCGGTAAAAAGATGGGAACGTTTTTGGGCTCATTCGACAAGGTGGCCGACTCGCTTCGTCTGGTTGGTGAAGCCTTTGCCGATCCCAAACGGACACGGGCGTTGATTCAAATGATCGATCGTTTGAATCCCTTAGTGCAAAATTTAAACACCATGTCTCTTGAATTCGCCAAAATCGGAACGTTGGCCAACAAACAACAACGCGCCGAAGTGATTGTGAAGAATCTGGCCTCGGTCAGCGAAGAATTGCAAAGGGCTATCCCTGCGTTCAATAAAGAAGTGCCCGATTTTGGCGCGCAACTTGGGCAAATCGTGAGCAATATGAACGTGCTCACCACGGAATTGCAAAAGCTCACCCCCGCGATTTCGGCCATCGCTCCCGAACTTCCGCGCACCAGCCGGCGCGCGGTCGAGGCGCTTGACGAGACAGTGGTTCTGCTTAAAGCGCTCCAGCGCTCCTTCCTGCTTCGCGGTAATGTCGAAGACATCCGCAGGGAAGAGAACCGCCGCCCTGCCAACACCTCGGAGCCGTAAGAAATCAGTTGGTTTCAGAGGCACAATCGACTTTAATCAGGGCATGCTTCCGTGGCTGATTTTTCGTAATTATTTACTCTCAAAGCGAAGTGGTGCTTTAGTGCGCATCATCGCCTGGCATTGCGTTTTAGGAATCGGCATGGGGGTCGCGGCACTCATTATTGTTTTGAGTGTAATGAACGGCTTCAATCTCACCATTCGCAGCCGCATGCTCAGTGTCGAACCGCATTTGGTGATCGTGCAAAAAAATATGCCGACCGCGAAGCAGCTTGAGGACATGACGAAGATCGTGAATTCGGTATCGAAAAGCGGCGTGGATCACATCGAGCGCTTTGAAACGCAGGATATGATTTTACGTTCGGTCGAGGGCGTATTTGGCGGTGCTTTGGCGAAAGGCTACGACGTCGATGCCTTGTTCGCGATGCAAAAGCGGGTGTGGCAGGGGCTTAAGAAAGAAACCGCGCCACCCGTGCGTGAGTCGAGCGATTTGGCCGCGAACGAAGTCATTCTTGGTGTGGATTTGGCGCGCGGTCTGGGGATCTTTGAAGGCGACGAAGTTATCATCGTTCCCCCCGAAACTTTGTTGTTACCAAAAGGCGAAATTCCCCGCCTGCATAAGTTTAAAGTGAAGTCGCTCTTGAATACGCAGATGCCCGAGTTTGACTCCAAGTTGATGTTTTATAATGTCGATTTGGTGTCTTCGAAACTGAAGTCACTCAGCCGCGAGACGGGCTTTGAAGTGCGCTTGAATGACCCTTATGAAGCCGATCGGGTAAAGGCGAAATTGGGAGAAAAGGGGATCGTCGCGCAAACATGGGGTGAGCGTGACACCTCGCTGTTCTTCGCTTTGAAGATTGAAAGCTACGCGATGGCTTTGTTTTTAACGCTTGCGGTTTTGATCACCAGCTTCTCTATCGTGACGGTGATGGTTTTGCTGATGAGTCAAAAGCGTCAAGACATCGGAATGTTTATGGCTTTGGGCTTAAGCGTTCGCCGCACGCGCATGGTGTTTTTGAAGGTCGGTTTGCTTTTAAGTTATTTGGGGATTTTCGCGGGCGTGATTTTTGGCGCCGCGGTTTGCCTTTTACTTGAGATGCACCCGATGGAGCTGCTGCCGGACATTTACACCGATTCGACCTTGCCGGCCAAACTTACCCTGCGAATTTTTCTGTTTGTGTTGGGCATGTCCAGTTTGATCGCGGTGCTCGGCTCAACGTTGCCGGTCTGGCGATATGTGCTGGGTAATCCTGCGGACTCGTTACGCCGGACTAATCCGAATTGATTTTCACCTTCGGCGCCGAAGGTGCAAAACCGATACAGATTAAACCGGAACCTCAAAATCCCGCAGCGCTTGATTCAACGAAGTCTTGATGTCCGTCGATGCCGTCCGCTTGCCGATGATGAGCGCGCAAGGAACATTGTAGCTTCCGGCTGGGAAACTTTTAGGCATGGTGCCGGGGATGACGACGGCGTTTTCGGGGATCACCTTTTTTGAAACCGGGCCGCCCGGAACCGTGGTGTCCACGATCGGCGTCGACTGTGTCAGCACTAAACCTGCGCCAAGCACCGCACCCTTCTTGACGTGTACACCTTCAACCACCACGCAGCGGCTGCCGACAAAACAATCGTCTTCGATGATCACCGGTTGCGCTTGCGCGGGCTCAAGCACCCCGCCGATTCCGACTCCGCCCGAAAGATGCACGTTCTTGCCGATTTGCGCGCAAGAGCCGACGGTCGCCCAGGTGTCGACCATGGTGTTCTCACCGACGTAGGCGCCGATATTCACATAGCTCGGCATAAGGACGGCGCCGCGCCCGACGTAGGCGCCGTAGCGCACGATGGCTTGCGGAACCGTGCGCACACCCATATCGAGGGACCATCTTTTAACCGGGATCTTATCGGTCCACTGAAAAGGGCCGACTGAAATTTCATCGACCAATTGTGTTTTAAAATAAAGTAGAATCGCTTTCTTCAGCCAGGCGTGCGTGACCCATGCGCCATTTTCAAAAGAAGCCACGCGCACTTTTCCGCGGTCGATCATGCCGATCGTTTCCAAAACCGCGTGCTGGTGGTCTTCACTCAGGGGGATTGAGGGATTTGCCGCCACCCATTGGGTCGCGGCTTCGATCAACGGAAAGAGCGTTTCAAGCGGGCGTGTGCTGTGTATCATAAAGTTTTTTGCCTCGTGTTTTCGCTGACTTTTAATGCTTCTTCGATGGCGGGGATATGCATGCGTAAAATCTCGGAAGTTTTTTGTCCGCGTTCGATTTCATAGGTGAGGGTCGGCATGTCGCGCTCTATCCCGCAATATGTTCCAAGACAGCCGGGCGTGGGATAGCCGATGGATTGATCGATTCGGTAGCCGGTCCATGAGGCGATAGCCTGGGCTTCGTTGCGGCAATCGCCGTTCATGTTCAAGACTGGATGCCAGGAGTGCAGCGACAAAATAAAAGCCGGCGCAAACTCATTCAGATAATTCACCAGATGCACCGTCTCCGGCTCGCTATTGGCGGAGGGGCCGGGATTGTAGCGGGGATTGGTGACGACCGCCGACCAGTCGTTGGTGGCCATATTGCGGTTTAGGTCCACGCCGCGTGCATTGCCGCGGGTCCCGTGCAAAACGCCGTCAAGATTGAAGGCCGGGATCACGGCTACACGCAGGCGATAAGGAAAAGAAACGCCCCATTTGCCGATCAGACCATAGGCAGCTTCGACGCCCTCGGGCTCATCGCCGTGAACTCCGCCAAGAATCAAAATATGGGGGCCGTCGTTACCGAATTGGTAGCCGGGAATGGGTAAACCTGTGCTGGTGCGGCCGCTGAAAAAACTCTTCATGGGCCTTGAGTTTTGATTATCTTAGAGGGAAGGTCAAGCGGGGAGGGTCACAAGTGTACATCTTTGAAAACAACGAATGGCGACTCAAATCAGGTAAAAATGAGACTCCGTTAAAACAATTTTGCGAAGGCCGTTCCCGTGCTTTTTATTTTTACGATCTTGATGACGCCGTCATGCGCGCTCAAGCTTTCACCAAGCATGGGGGCCGAGTGCATTTCGCGATGAAAGCCAATTCGCAAACGCGCTTACTTAAGGCTTTTGCCGGCCTCGGTTTGGGGGTCGACGTCGTTTCTTTGGGTGAGATGCAAAAGGCTCTGGCGTGCGGATTTACGCCGCAGAAAATTATTTTCTCCGGCGTGGGTAAAGATCGCGAGGAGCTGGAGGCCGCTCTTCATCACCGCATCTTGCAAATCAACGTTGAGAGTTTCGAAGAGCTTCAGAATTTGGAAGCGCTGGCGGTTGAACGGGGCACCGACATGGATATCGCGTTGAGGTTGAATATTCACATCACCGCACCGACGCACAAAAATATTCAAACCGCGACGCCCGAATCCAAATTCGGCCTGGATCAAAGGCAACTGCCCGAGGTGCTTTCGTGGCTTAAGCAAAAGCGTCGCGTGAAATTGAAATCATTGACTGTGCATATAGGCTCGCAAATTTTGGATCTCTCAGTGTTCGAGAGAATGGGTACGGAAATGGGCAAAATTTTTAACGGCGTGCGCGCGCAAGGTTTTCCGCTTGAGCGCATCGACCTTGGAGGAGGTCTTGGAATCGATTACAAAACCGACGGGGCCGAAGATTTGGGCCGGCTTGAGGAGTACATGAAGGTGCTTTTGAAGGCGCATGGCACCGGCGCCGAAGTGATGCTTGAGCCCGGCAGATTCTTGGTTGCGCGCATGGGAGCCTTGATGACCAAGGTTATTTACGTGAAAAAGACGCTGGACCGGAAATTCTTAATTCTCAATGCCGGGATGAACACCTTGATGCGCCCGGCTCTTTATCAGGCCTACCACCGCATCGAGCCGCTGGTGCGCAAAGGCAAAGGTGAGGAGACTTACTCGGTCGTCGGCCCCATTTGTGAGAGCACCGATGTTTTTGCCGATCAGCGCACTCTTCCCGCGGTTGAGCGCGGGGAGTGGATGGCTATTTTCGACGCCGGCGCTTATGGCGCAGTGATGGCGAATACCTATAATCAAAGTGCATTGCCCGAGGAGTGGAGTATGCTAGGCGGGGTTTTGGAGGTTTCATGAAGAATATCACGGCGACTTTTTTTAAGGGCCTGTTCACTCTTTTGCCGTTGTTGCTTTCGGTTTATGTGTTTATTTGGTTCCTCAGCAATGTCGAGCATCTGGCCGGTGCCGCCATTCTTGTTTTTTGGCCTGAGTTTTTATATCTGCCCGGCATGGGCATCGTGGTGGTTTTTGTCATCATTTACGCCTTCGGCACGGTGGTCGATAGGCCGCTGACCCGCTGGATGTTTCGCATGGTCGAGCAGGCGCTGCGCGAAGTGCCGGTGATTAAAACGGTTTATATCGCGATCAAGGATTTCACCGAGTATCTTAAGCCCGGAAAAAATAAAAAGCACAACCACGTGGTGCTGGTGCGCTTCCCCGGAAATGCGGTCGAGATGGTGGGTTTGATGACGCGCGAGTCGTTACATGACTTGCCGCCCGCGGTAACAAAAGAAGATAAAGTTGCCGTCTATTTTCCGATGAGTTATCAGTTTGGCGGTTGCACCGTGTTCATTCCGCGGGCATGGGTTCACCCGACCGACTTAAGCGTCGAGCAAGCGATGCGCTCGATCATCACGGCATGGCTGCCCGGGGAAGATAAAAAACTGGAGCGTGTATGAGCGTTGCCACGATCAATCCGGCCACCGGTCAAGTTCTCCGCCAATTTGAAATTCAAAGTGCCGCGGAACTTCAATCCGCGATCGCGGAAAGTCATGAAGCCTTTCATCATTGGCGTAAAGTTCCGCTTGAGACCCGGCTGGAGTGCGTACGTGTTTTTGCGGAAGGTTTAAAAGGCGGAAGGATCTCGCTTGCGGAATTGATGACCGCCGAGATGGGAAAGCCGATTAAGGATTCGCTTGCGGAGATCGATAAGTGCATCGCAAGCTCGATGACTCTTCGTGAGGCCTATCCGCGCTGGAAGAAAGAAACCGAAGAGTCGGGGCAAAATAACGGCTATCAAGTTACCCATGAACCGTTGGGAGTAATCCTTGGAATCATGCCATGGAATTTCCCGCTGTGGCAGGCGGTGCGTTTCGCGATTCCCACTTTGATCTCAGGAAATTCCATTTTATTAAAACATGCTTCGAGCACCTGGGGCTCGGCCGAATTTATGGAAGAGCTTTTTCGCGCGGCCTTCCCTGATTCGTTGTACATCAATTTGCAAGTCGACACGGACGTGATCGAAAGCATTATCGCGGATCCACGGGTGCGTGGGGTGTCCCTGACCGGCTCGCGCCGGGCCGGCAAGATCGTGGGTGAGCAGGCCGGAAGGCATTTGAAGAAATGTGTTTTGGAACTGGGGGGAAGTGATGCTTACGTCGTGCTGGACGATGCGGATATTTCACTTGCCGCGGAAGTTTGCGCGAAGGCCCGCTTGGTGAACGGCGGACAAAGTTGTGTCGCGGCCAAACGCTTTATCGTCACTAAAAAAAATTACGCCGAGTTCTGCGCCAAGATGACTGAACAAATGAAAGCGCAGCCGCCGATTGGTCCGATGGCGCGCAAAGATTTGTGCGAAGAGCTTCATCAACAGGTCGAAAAAAGTATCGCGGCCGGAGCAAAAGTTTTGACCGGCGCGCAAATGCCTTCGACCCCCGGATTCTTTTATCCGGTGACGGTGCTTAAGGACGTGAAGCCCGGCATGCCTGCATTTGATGAAGAGCTCTTCGGTCCGGTCGCCGCGATCATCGAAGCGAGTGACGAGAATGAGGCGATCAAATTGGCCAACCAGTCCATCTACGGTTTGGGCGGAGCGATTTTTTCGCGCGATGTGGAAAAAGCCAAACGTCTGGCGCGCGAGGAGATGGAAGCCGGCATGATCGCGGTGAACGATTCGGTAAGATCCGATGCTTCAGCGCCTTTTGGCGGAGTAAAGGATTCAGGCTTGGGACGCGAGCTTGGCCGCCTGGGTAGTTTTGAATTCACAAATATCAAATCAGTTTATGTGAAACCTTAGAGATCGATCGGTTCGATGGAGTCGAACTTTTCCCCCGCCAGCAGAAGTCTTGTGGTTTCTTCAAGTCTTTGCGAAAAATCGGTACATAATATTTGAAGTTTGCCGCCCGAGGTTTGATCGTTGAAGGTGAGCCGTTGCTCAAGATCTTCAATTAATCCTAAGCTTGAATCGACAAGGGTGACGTTCGGGCCGGCGGCTTTGCGGATATTATTATGTAAAACCGGATAATGTGTGCAGCCTAAAATCAAAGTGTCGACTTGATGCTTGATCACCATGCTGATGTAGCGAAAGACAATGAGATTGGTTATGGGGTCGTCGACCCAGCCTTCTTCGACGAGCGGAACCCAAAGCGGGCAGGGTTGCTGGAACACTTCCGCCTTGGGCTTTATTTTCTTAATGGCGCGCGGATAGGCCTCGGCAAAGACCGTCGCGCGCGTGGCCAGGATGCCGATTTTCTGTGAGGTGGAAATTTGCGAAGCTTTGCGTGCGCCCGGCTCGATCACGTTAAAAATCGGAATGTCGAAGGCGATGGGCTGCTCGATCAGCGCCGCTGAAGCCGTGTTACAGGCGACGACCACTGCTTTTAGAGAATATCTGCTTAAAATTTTAAGGCATTGCTCGACGTAATTGTGAACGGTGTGCAGGCTTTTGTTGCCGTAGGGGAGTCTTGCGGTGTCGGCGAGATAAATAAAATTCTCACCAGGCCAACGCTGGCGCAGCGCCCTCAAGACGGTGAGGCCGCCGACTCCGGAATCAAATACGCCGATCGCTTGCATTCACTTAATTCCGTGGGCGATCGATTCGCGAAACCCGCTGGCCGACATTTCGATAAATCGCGCTTTTTCGGGGATCTCACTTAAATCCGAAGCGTTAACGTAGCTCATGCCCGAGCGCAAGCCCCCGGCGAGTTCCGAGATGACATCCTTCACTTGGCCTTTGACCGGGATAGCCGTAGCCTCTCCTTCGGGCGCCATGCCTTCAGGCAAGCCGCCGCGCCAGGAGACCTGCGCCGCACGCGAAGCCATTCCGCGATAATGTTTTTTGCCGTAGTGAATTTCACCGGGAGTTTCCAAGCATCCGGCAAGCAAAGAGCCAAGCATGACGGTCTCAGCCCCTGCGGCGAGGGCTTTGACCACGTCGCCCGAGCTTTTAAGTCCGCCGTCGGCGATCACGGGCACATTGTGCGCGCGCGCCACATCCGCGCACCAGGCGACCGCCGTCAACTGCGGAACGCCGCAACCGGTGATGATGCGGGTCGTGCACATCGAGCCCGGCCCGATGCCGACCTTAATCGCATCGGCACCGGCTTGGATCAAATCATCCGTGGCTTCGGGAGTGGCCACATTTCCGGCGATGATGTCGATGCTGTCGTTAAATTTGTCTTTTAGCCATTTGATGGTTTCGATCATCGCGACCGAGTGGCCGTGGGCGATATCGATCGTCAGAATTTTTACGCCCTCTTTGACCAGCTCAATTGCGGCTTTGCGTCCGTCTTCATTGACGCCGATGCTGGCGGCGATCAGCTCGATGCCCGCTTTTTTAACCGCGCGCACTTCTTGAATTTGATTCTCTATCGTCATGAAACGATGAAGAATTCCGATGCCGCCGAGTTGTCCCATGGCGATGGCCATCGGGCTTTCGGTCACGGTGTCCATATTGGCGCTGATAAAGGGCATTTGAATTTTATGCCGCCTGGTGAGGCGAGTCGCGAGATTGGGATCGCGGCGCGAACGCACAGCTGATTTGCTTGGCACGATCAAGACGTCGTCATAAGTCAGGCCACGGCCGCGCGTAAGGATACCTTGCGAGTTGAAAGTTAAGTCCATGTTTTTTCCTCCAAAGCTTGCTCGAACAGAATAAAGACGAAGCTATAAGACCAGATCGAGATTCCAAAGCTTAGCGTCATAAATACAAAGCGCAACAAATGCGAGTGCAGGACGGGCACAAGGTTTGGCAAAAATTCGATCGCGATTTGAACTCCCGTGGTCACAACGAAAAGAGCCAAGATGGTCCAAAAATATTTTTTACTGAACTCAACCGAGAGTTCCACCGCATCCACTTTGTCTTCGCGGTAACGTTTGGAAAAAAGAGCGATATAGGGCACGAAAATGAGGCGGCAATAGCGGATCAGGGCCGGGATAATCAGCAAAAGGAAATAAAACAGAATCTGTGCCAAGACGCGAAAATATTCGGCCAAAAAGCTTCCCAGATAGCCGTTTCGAAAGGGCAAGCGCTTAAAGTTGGGTGAGCGAAAATCACGCACTTTCGCGACGCCCCAGCTCAAAACTAAAAATAATAAAATGCCTTCAAAAAGATCCCATGTGCCCATTCCCAATTGGATCATCCAGCGGGCACGTTCCTGATCCTGGCTGAGGATTTGGATGGTGTCTTCGCCCTGTATGGTCAGGAGGCTGCCGAGGATCAAGAGGAAAAGTAGGGGACTTAACTGCTTACGCAGAAGTTGGCCGGAAAGCACCGTGGAAGACTGAATCAAGCTTTTTGTAGTGAGCGCCATGAAATTGAGAGATTGACAGATGCTTCGCGGAAAGTCACTTTTTGGTACGACCGTAACCAACTGCCCCGGTGGCGAAACTGGTAGACGCACAGGACTTAAAATCCTGGGACGGGTCATACTGTCGTGCCAGTTCAAGTCTGGCCCGGGGCACCATTCATTCCCAACATACCCTTTGCTGACCTCGGCTCGTGCCTAGCAAAATCGGCGCGCGCGTCGTGCGCGCGTCCTCGCTTTGCGGCTCCCGCCGCTGGCTCGGATGCCCGATTTTGAGGTCAGCAAAGGGTATGTTGGGAATGAAGTTGGGGGAAGGTGTGCGTTCGTTTCCTTAGGATGCTCCGACGCGAGGCTTCTTGGCTGGACAAGAAGCTCTGCGTTGATTGCGCGCAACAAAGTTAGTTTACTTGGGAGGCCGGCGAAACTAACTATTATGATGACCCCTTCTGATTCAGCCGAACGCAATACTTCTTGCGTAAGACAGTGTAGTTGATAATACTGAACTATATGGTTCAGTATTCAAAAAGTCGGCTCGATAAAACTTTTGCTGCGCTCTCGGACTCCACACGACGTGGTGTTCTCATCCAGCTTGGACGCGGGAATGCTTCGATTACGAAACTCGCTGAACAATTTCATATGTCTCTGACAGGCATGAAGAAGCACGTCGGAATTTTGGAACAAGCGGGCCTTGTGAAGACAGAGAAAAAAGGTCGGGTGCGGACCTGCAAACTCGGCTCGTGTCGGTTAGATTCCGAGACGGCTTGGATCGAAAGATACAAAGGGATCTGGGATAGGCGCTTCGATGCACTTGAAATTGTCGTCCAGGAATTAAAGCAGAGGAAGGAAAACAAATGAAAAACCAAACAAACGCGGAACGAAAGTCAGAGCGTGAACTCGTCTCTTCCCGCATCATCAATGGGCCGTCACGCCTCGTGTTTGAGGCCTGGACCAATCCTGAGCTTTTTAAGAAGTGGTGGGTGCCGAAATCAGCCCCCATAACGCTTGTGTCCTGTGAGATGGATGTTCGCACCGGCGGAACATACCGTCTTGTGTTCAGTGCTGGTGTTCAGAGTGCGGAATTTTTTGGCAAGTATCTCGAAGTAACTCCATACTCGCGTTTGGTTTGGACCAACGACGAAGGAGGAGTAGACGCCGCAACCATTACCACAGTGACCTTCGAAGAAGTTAATGGCACGACCTTGGTGATCGTGCACGATCTATACCCATCAAAGGAAGCACTCGACGACGCCATGACCACAGGCTCTAGCGGCGCAATGCCTGAACAGTTGGAGCAACTCGAACAGCTCATTGTTAGCCAGAGTTGAAAGGGCAAACATGAGGAAGTTAGTATTCGGAATCAATGTTACCGCCGATGGTTACTGCGACCATCACTTGGGTATTCCCGATGAGGAGATGGTTGGATACTTTACTCGCATCATGAAAGAGTCCGATACACTTTTGTATGGGCGGAAGACCTATGAGCTGATGTTTCCTTATTGGCTTGACGTCGCAAGAGCCAACTCTGGAAAAACAGGGGCAGACAACGAATTTGCGCAAGCATTTGTGGCAATTCCTAAAGTGGCTGTTGTCTCGAGAACGCTTCCGCATCCTGAAGCAGACAACGTGACGGTGATTCGCGCAAACCTAGAAAGCGAAGTCCTCCGATTGAAAAAGGAACCAGGAAGAAGCATTTCTACTGGGGGCGTTACTCTACCTTCTGAGTTACTGGATCTAGGATTGATTGATGAATTTCATCTCGTGATTCACCCGACAATGGCAGGCAAGGGAAGACGTTTATTCGACGGCGCAAATCTCAAGGATAAAATAAATTTGAAGCTAATCGATTCACATGTTTTTAAATCCGGTATCGTCGCCCTTCATTACTCAAAGCAATGAAGTCCTGAGAGTGGTTCTAAACCTCTTCATTCATGCGCGCGAGGCGCGCTGGTTAGCCCAGAAGAGCTGATTGGAAGGCACGTTGCACGCTCAGTAAAAGTTGCGCGGAGATCAAAAAACCACCGGTGAGTTCGGCCAAACCGCGTATTCGCGAAAGATCGCGATAGTGATTTCTCCGCCTCAGAGACACGATTCAAGGGGATTATGATCATGAACAAGCGTTCTTCGCACCTTAAACCTCGCGGCGGTTGTTTAAAACGCCTTGAACAATCTCCAGAGCCTTTAAGCAGGATGGACCGACGGAGTTTTCTCAGTGCCTCAGCGTGGATCACGGTGACATTTTGAAGCTATAGCGTTTGATTAAGTCGAATTGCACGCACGCCGTCTGGCCCTTAGATTGCTGTGATTTAGTCTGTGATCAATCGCATCGGACTTTCGTTAATTCTATTGCTGGGACCTGCTTTGTCTGCGACGGCCATGGAATTGACTTGCGAGGCGGCTCTCACCCCTCGGTCAATCCCTGCCCTTGCTTTGAGTAAGGTGCTTGCTCAGGCGGATATTCAGATTGGTGGCAGCCGGCCGCAAGACATTCAGGTCATAGATGCGAAGTTTTATAAGCAGCTCTTGGGCGATCCGAAGTTTCAGCTGGGTCAGACCTACGTGGAGGGGCAATGGACCTCACCAGCGATTGATCAGTTTACTGAACACTTCCTGTCGGCGAAGTTGAAAAATGGAACTCTCAAAACAGTTTGGCCGCTATGGCGTACCCCAATACTTTCGGCACAGGCGGCAATCAAAGATGGATTTCGTTACTTTCGCGATCTCTCGACCAATAGGCAAACGCGCGAGCGGTCGACAACCGTTGCAAAGGAACATTACGACACAGGCAATGATCTCTTCCGTCTCATGCTCGACCCCACTATGACCTACACCAGCGGCGTTTGGGCCGAGGGCTACACGCTCGAGGATGCGCAGAATGCAAAATATGATCTGATTGCGCGTAAGCTGGCCCTGAAGCCTGGACAACATGTCCTCGATATAGGTTGCGGCTTTGGTGGTTTCGCACGCTTTGCAGCCAAATATTATGGCGCCAAGGTGACTGGAATCACCATTTCTATTGAGCAACTCAGACTCGCTCGTGCCCTGTCCGCCGAGTTCAAAGATGTCGACTTCCTGTACAGCGACTACCGCGACATCCCCCATCGCTTTTCTCCCGAGACCTTTGATCACGTCGTTTCCATTGAGATGATTGAAGCGGTTGGGGTGAAAAATCTCGAAGAGTATTTTCAAGCCGCGTATGCCAGTTTGAAAGATGGTGGGCGCTTCGTCATTCAGGCGATTACGAGCCGCAAGGACGTCGTTAATTCCAATCCTTGGTTTAGCGAATATATCTTTAAAGACGGCGTCGCCCCTTCTGCCAACCAAGTGAATCGGGCGGCGCAACTCACGTTCGGGCCGGCGGTCGATCGCCAGCGAATCACCAGCGACTATGATAGGACACTCATGGCATGGCATCAAAATTTTACGCGCGCCTGGCCACAACTCAAATCTAAATATAGCGAGCGCTTCAAACGTACGTGGGACTATTATTTATTGTCTATTGCCGGCGGATTTCGCGCCAATTATATGCTTGTTGATCAAGCTGTCTATGTGAAAGGCAATCATCGAGACGAAGTGCCTCGCGTCCGCGAAATGCCCACGCGACAGCGGCTCGATGCGATGAAGGCTACACCTCGCGAGATTTCACTAACGGCGTTGCA
>CAZVOP010000080.1:0-14430 GCA_964628445.1 uncultured Pseudobdellovibrionaceae bacterium
GCCGCCAGCGGGTTATCGGCCCACGGGCACGCGGTGAATTCCGGGGAGGAATGCCGTGAAACTGACAACTTTTAGAAATGCTATCCGCTTAATGATGATCGCTTTGATGATGACGACGGTTGCCGTCGGATGCGGCGATGGAAAATCAAAACACCGTCAGCCCATTCGCAAAGGCGCCAAAGCTCAAATCGATCCTAAAACTGGAGTACCCATAACTCCGGCGGCAGTCGCCGAAGCACAGAAAAAAGCCGCGGAAGAAACCAAAACGAAATCGTCTCAGATCCAACAAATCGACGGCCAATTGGCGCAGATGAAAAACGGCAATGCGCTTGATAAAAATCAACTCGAAGACGGCGTTTATAAACTTGAGACCGTGACCTCGCATTTTAAATATATCCTTAAAGCCGAAGACATTCGCGTGATCCGCTCGCACGGGATCGCGAACAACATGCTGACCGATATCGCCAATTCTTTTAGCTCGACGGGCATGCCCGCGAGCTACGGAGATCTAGCCCGCAATGTTGAAGCTGCGATGACGATCAACGTGGATAAATCCTCCGGCGACTTCACTTTGTTGCCCAATGCCTTTGAGCAAAAAAAGCTTGTGCGCACGGAAGTTGTCCAGGGCAATCAAATGAAACTCGACATGAAAGACACGCTCGTTGATGTGACATTGCCGCTCAAAGCCTCTCTCATTAACATTCTTTCCGGCGCGTCGGAAAAGAAAGCCGACAATCGCTACTCCATCGTCGACGAAGAAGGCAAAGAAGTTAACTTGGTTATCTTTAAAAACTCCGATAGCCGCGTGAATCTTGTTTTCGAAATCGTCGAGAGCGAAAATTCAGCTAAGAAACTCAACACCCCGACCGTCGTGCGCAATATCGTGCTGACCTATGCTTTCACCAAGGCCGTAAAAAAGGTGACTGAGGCCGCTCCGGATCAAGCCGCTGACCAAGGACAAACTCCTCAGCAAGTGGAAGTGACGGGCTCTTCGACAACCGATCCGAATGCGGCCCCCATGACGGCTCCGCCGATGGATGACGACCAATCTGGTCAGTCGCAAGCCAAGTAAACAACCGACTCGTTGGTGTACACTCCTGAAAAATAGTCAGAGCCCTGTTGGGCTCTTGGCATGCTGGTGTCACTCTGACACTGTAGGTTTGAGCTGACGGTGGCCTTTGTGGCCGTACTCTTGCTAATACGAGTTGGCAGGGTATTAACCGTCGCTCAAGGAGTCGAGCTGTGGCCGTAAGCCGTTTAGAAAGTTGGCTTAAGAATAAGTGGGTTCACCACACGCTTAAGCTCGCGTTCGCCCTGCTCATCACGATTCTACTTTCCCCATTCAAACTCGATGCGCTGGAATATATGGTCTACGACCTGCGCATGCAGCTCTCCCCCCGCCCTAAGCCGTCGGGCAATGTTGTTCTGCTGTCCATTGAGCATGAGACTTTGCGCAAACTAAAGCGCGAACCCGAAGCCCTGGATTGGGCCGTGGTGCTACAGAAGCTGGCGCAAGCCAAGCCCGCGCACATCGTTTCGTTCATCAACCCGTTTCAGATTCAAGGCTCTTACGACGATCTTTCGTTGCTTGCCGATATCGCTTCACGCACCAATTTCGTGTTCGGTGAAAACGATTTGCCAAAAACCGGACTGAACCGCCTTGATCAATTGGCTGCCCCGTTTGAGCGAATCCCGGTCTTGCCCGCGCCAAAGACCGCCGACCGCAACGTTTTGGCAAAGGACGGCGTGACCCGCCGTTTGATTCTGACTTTCGAAAATCAATTCACGATGCATCCGCGTTTGGCGCAGGCTTTCAACGGGATCACTACGCCCGCAGGCTACAAAGGCGATTTTCCATTCTTGGACACGACGCAAATGTTGATTCGCTTCCGATCGAAGGGCGAGTACAAAACCTTGAAGTTTATCGATCTGATGGAAGGCAACCTCGACCCGGCTTTGGTGCGCGGGAAAATCGTGCTGATCGGCAAGGACACGATGGAGGCCGCCGCCGATTATGTAACCACGCCCTTGGATAAGGGTTTATTGGCGCTGTCGCAGCTGGAGATGCACGCCAATATATTGGATACGCTGATATTGAATAAAGCCCCACGCTTCTCGCCCGATTGGGTGAAGTATCTGTTCACGTTTACGATTTCGCTTTTGACGATCGTGATCGTGTTGTCGGTTCGCCCCGGCAAAGGCTTAGTGATGCTGGGCTCATCGGTTTTTGTGTATTTGGTTTTGTCCCTGCTGATGTTCGCAGGTTTCAATTGGGTCATGCCGGTGGCGCATCCGTTGGTGGCGGTATTTATCTGTTATTACTTTGTCATCCCTTACCGCTTGATCATCGAAAACCGGCGCAGCTGGGAGTATTACCAGAAGAACCGTTTGCTCATGCAAGTGGAAGAGATGAAATCGAATTTCATGCGCATGATGTCCCACGATTTGAAAACGCCTTTGGCGCGTATTCAAGGGATGGCCGAAGTGATCGGCAAAGATGACGGCGGCTTGAATCCCAATCAGCGCAAGGCGCTCGACACGATCGCGGATTCCTCGGAAGAATTGGTCGATTTTATCGGCTCGATTCTTTCGTTGTCGCGTATCGAAGCTAAAGAAATGAAACTGAATTTACGCAGCCGCGACGTCAATTCCATTGTGCGCGAAGTCGTTCGCCGCACCGACTTTATGGCGCAGCGAAAAAACATCGAAGTGGTCTCGGAACTGGAACCTTTATTCAGCGTCAAAGTCGATGAAGACTTACTAAAAACCGTGCTTTCAAATTTGGTCGAGAACGCGATCAAGTATTCGCCCGAAGACACGAAAATTTTGGTGAGCACCGACGAAATCGACAATCAAATTGTGATTCAGGTCGCCGATCAGGGACGTGGGATTCCGCGCGAGGACTTGAATCACGTCTTCGACAGGTTCTATCGTGCGCGCAACACCCGCGTGAACACTCAGGGGAACGGGATCGGCTTGTTTTTAGCGAAGTACTTTATTGAGTTGCATAATGGCCGTATTGAAGTCGAGAGCGAAATCGATAAGGGTTCGACCTTTACCATCCGCTTGCCGATGAATTTGCATGCCGAATCCGAATTGTTTGATAGCCAAGGAGGCTTGAATGTTTAAGGTACTCGTCTGTGACGATGATGCGGGCTTGAGACTCAGTGTGAAGTCGGCATTGGTGGCCACTGGACGCTTTGAGGTCGACGAAGCCTTCGACGGCGTGAATGCCGTCGAGAAAATCAAGACGAAAACCTACAATATGGTTTTGCTCGATGTCGATATGCCGCGCATGAGCGGGATGGAAGCGCTGAAGGTCGTGAAGGAACACGATCCCTCGATCATCGTTTTGATTCTGACTGCTTACGCGAACATCGACGACGCCGTTCAAGCCGTCAAAGAGGGCGCCTTCAATTACGTTTCTAAGCCGATCAAGAGCGAAGACTTGGTCGCTATGGTCGATCGCGCGATCAGTGCCTACTCTTTAATCTCGCAAGCCACCGCGTCCTTCCCCATGCAAGTTGAGCCGGGCCGCGAAATTATCGGCCACACGGCGCAGATGAAAAAAGTCTTTAACGTGATCATGCGCTTATCGAAGGTCGATACTCCCGTATTGATCCGCGGGGCCTCAGGAACAGGAAAAGAGCTGGTCGCGCGCGCGATCCACTCGAACTCGTCGTTTAAAGACGGTAAGTTCGTGGCGATCAACTGCTCGGCGATCCCGGAAAATTTATTCGAGAGCGAATTGTTCGGTCATGAGAAAGGTGCTTTCACCGGAGCCGATCAACGTAAGATCGGAAAATTCCAGTACGCCGAGGGTGGAACTTTGTTCTTGGATGAGATCGGCGACCTGCCCTTGCACATGCAGGTCAAATTGCTGCGTGTGCTGCAAGAGAAGATGTTCACGCCCGTGGGCGCGAATCGCGAGATCGAGTCGAATGTGCGCATCATCGCCGCGACCAATCGCCCGCTGGAAGAGATGAACAAGAAGGGCACGTTCCGCGAAGATTTGTATTACCGCTTGAACGTGATGCCGATCACTTTGCCGTCGCTGGCCGAGCGCCGCGCGGATATCGATCACATCGTTTATCTGTTCATTCAAAAATTCAACCGCGCGCAAGGCAAACGCGTAGTCGGCGTCAGCCCTGAAGCGATGGCGGTCTTGAAAAAATACGAATGGCCCGGAAATATCCGCGAGCTTGAGAATATCATCGAGCACGCCTTTATTTTGGAAGAGGGCAATATGCTCAAGGTAAGCTCACTGCCCGAAAGTTTGCTTAGCGCGACGGGCACCGAACTCTCGGCCGCCCAGTTGAAAGTGCGCGAGGACATGCTTGCCGCCGGCGCGGGCGACGATTTGATGACTGACGAGGAACTCGAAGAGGTCGCCACCCCCTCCGAGGACATGATCAAGATTTCGGGCGAAGCTTTGGATTTCAATAAGCACAAGGAAGCCTTCGAAAAGGAGTTCATCATCAAAGCGCTCAAGATGTTCAAAGGCCGCATCAATCAAACGGCGCTGCACGCGAACATCCCGAAGAAGACCCTCCTGCGCAAAATCGAAAAGTACGGCATCATCGCCCGCGACTACGCGGAATAGAGTGCACCTCGTACCTTTTCGTTGTGCGCCGCAGATAGTTTACACTCAATGCACAGGCCCCTCGCGTCTTGCGAGGGCAACAAATACCCACTCTCACCTAAATCTTGTGTGTCCGGCGGCCCTCAGTTAAATCCCCAGGAAGCTTTGTTGAAGGGGGCTTTATGAATGTTTTCACTCACCTATTCTTTTTTATCGCACTGGTGTTTTCAGTCGCGGGGTATGCGCACTCGGATGGAATCGTCATCAACGTCGCGGGATTGAATCACTCGGTAGAGGCAAAGGCTTGTCACGCGAACGGCCAAAGCTGCACGGCCGCGTCCGATTGCTGCGGAGACATGTACTGCGAATCGGGAACCTGCCAAGGTGGCTCGTATTGCCGGCCGGCGGGAAGTTCATGTACTGCGACTTACCAATGCTGCGGCGGAACGGTTTGCGACAATACGGGTGTCTGCCGCTGAAGCCCCCGCGCCCGGGGGCGCGCCGTACCTCCAGAGGTGCGGCGCGCCTGTGGATAACCCTGTTGATATGCTGTGTATGAAAATGTTGGTAATATTCCAGTCAAAGAAAATCTGTAAAGCGATCGGTAAATTTAAGATTTGAGCAAAATCTGTTGAAGGATGTTGGAAGCATCCCTAGGCTTTCCAACTCATGGCAATGACAACCAACGTACCTCCACAGGCCTACACGCGCGATACCCTCGTGAAAGCGATCGAGTGGATGACTTTGCAACCCGCAGCCGTGAGAGAGAGAGCGAACTCGGCAGACCTCGTCGTGAGCTACTATTTGCAAGCACGCCGTCGCATGACGGCCGCGCAAATGGAAGCTCCGGTGAGCGGCGAATCCTTCAAAGCGGATCTCAGGCACCTCGCTGAAGATTTGAAAAAGTTTGAGAAGATCGCCCCGTCGCCCCCCCACACTCACCCGAGCCGCTCTCCCTCTCTCGGTCAGTTCGATCACCTGCAGGAGATCTCAATTCCACGCATGGAAGTGCCGATGGCACCAAGCGCGCGACTATATGGTACGCCGACTCCGCCACCACCACTGCCCCCACCGCCGCGAGTGGCTCCCCCGCCCGTGAGTATGAATTACGCGCCCCCGCTTCCTCTGTACAACGAACCGGCAACGCCGCCGCCGCCGCAAGAGCCGCCAAGAATCTCCCCGACAGCCTCACCGGCCGCCGCTCCCCCGAAAGTGATCACCTGGGCCATTGACCCACGCTCGCTCGCCTCGGCGCGGGAGCTACAACAACGCATGAATCTCAGCAGTGAAACCGAAGCGATTCGCATGCTGGTCACTCTCGGTATGGAACGCATGCGCGAGATTTTCCGCACCTAAAGAAGACGCCGATCACCTAAACTTGACTCGCGCACGCCGCTAGGGAATTGTGGCTGAATGCAAGTTCAGCTGCCAAAAACCGACTTCCCGATGAAGGGCAACCTCTCGCAAACCGAGCCGGCGCGCATCGCGGCTTGGAAGAGCGCAAATATCTACGAAAAGATCATGAGCAAGCCGGCACCGCGCGGAATTTTCTGCATGCCCGATGGCCCGCCGTATGCGAACGGCAATATTCACGTCGGCCACGTGCTCAATAAAGTTTTAAAAGATATCGTCGTTAAGTATAAAAACTTGGCCGGTTACCGCGCGACTTTTATTCCCGGATGGGACTGTCACGGTTTGCCGATCGAGCTGAACGTCACCAAAAAGCTTGGGCCCAAGCGCAAAGAGCACTCCGACGCCGAAGTGCGCGACATGTGCCGATTGGAAGCGCGCTCGTGGGTTGAGAAACAGAAAAAACAATTCGAACGCTTGGGCGTGATCGCCGATTGGGAAAATCCTTATCTGACCCTGAATCCGGCTTATGAGGCGGATGAGATCCGGGTTTTGGCAAAGATCAACGACAACGGGATCTTTTACCGCGGCGAAAAGCCGGTGTACTGGGATCCGGCTTTGCAAACCGCATTGGCTGCGGCGGAAGTTGAATATAAAGATATAAAGAGCCTCGCGATCTTTGTGCGCTTCCCGATGAAAGATCCAGTCCCCGGCGTGAATTTGCCCGCGGGCAAAAATGTTTCCATGCTGATTTGGACGACCACCCCGTGGACACTCCCCGCCAATTTCGGGATCGCGTTGAACAAGGAATTCACTTACGGCTTTTATGATAGCGGCGACCAAATTTTAATTTTGGCGGAAGATCTAAAAGATTCGGTCGAAAAAGAAACCGGGCTGACGTTAAATAAGATCGCTGAGCGGAAAGGCTCGTCTTTTGAGGGACTCAAAGCCATTCATCCCTTTATGGGTCGCGACTCGGTCATTATCCTTGGTGATCACGTCACGCTTGAAGCCGGATCAGGCGCGGTGCACACCGCTCCCGGCCACGGTTTGGAAGATTACGCCGTCGGCCTAAAATACAATTTGCCCGTTTATAGCGGCGTCGACGAATTCGGAAGACTGAAACCGGAAGTTCCGCACTGGGCGGGCATGAAATTGAATGAGGCCAATCCCAAAATCGTCGAGTGGCTCAAAGAAAATAAATTCCTCATTCACGTTAAAGAAATTCAACACAGCTACCCGCACAGCCCGCGTTCAAAATCACCGGTGATCTTTCGCGCGACTCCGCAGTGGTTTATCCGCATGGATGACGACAAGTATCCGTTGCGCGAGAAGTGCCTCGCGGCCAGTGAGAAACAAATTCAGTATTTTCCCAAATGGGGAGCCCAGCGCCTGCAGTCGATGATCGGCAACTCGCCCGATTGGTGCTTAAGCCGCCAACGCGTGTGGGGCGTACCCGTTCCCGTGTTTTATTGCGAGAAGTGCAATAAGCCGTTAATCGACAGTGAAGTGATGAACCGATTGGCCGACGAGATGGAGAAATCCGGCAAGGGTATCGAAGTTTATCACTCGCAACCGCCGAAAGATTTCACTCATGGCAAGACCTGTGAATGCGGCGGCTCCGATTTTAGGATCGGCAAAGACATCCTGGATGTGTGGTTCGATTCTGGGGTCGCGCACACCGCGGTTCAAAAACGCCGCAAGGACATGAGCTTCCCCGCCGACATTTACTTGGAAGGCAGTGATCAGCATCGCGGCTGGTTTCAAACTTCGCTTGTGAGTGCAATGGCCGCCGAGGATAAGCCACCCTTCAAAGCTTTGATCACGCACGGTTTTGTGAACGATGCTCAAGGCTACAAAATGTCGAAGAGCGTGGGCAACACCGTCGATCCCGAAGAGATCATTAAAGACAGCGGCGCAGAAATCTTGCGCATCTGGGTTTCACACGAAGATTACGGGCAGGATCTCACCATCAGCAAAGAAATGATGACCCGGATCTCCGACACCTACCGCCGCTTTCGCAACACGATCCGGTTTTTGCTCGGCAACTTAAACGACTTCGATCCGGCTAAGGATCAAGTGGCTTACAAGGACATGACGCCGCTCGATCACTGGGCGCTGAATCAATTGAACTCGCTTATCGAAAAAACCACAGCGGCTTACGATAACTATGAGTTCTACAAAGTTTATCATGGGCTGAATACGTTCTTCGCGATCGATTTGTCCGCCACCTATTTGGATATCTTGAAAGACCGTCTGTACACCGGGAAGGTCGATGGACCCAAGCGCCGGGCCGCGCAGACGGTATTGTTCCAGACCTTAAATGCACTTTGCGGAATCATGGCGCCGATCGCCTCGTTCCTGGCCGAAGAGACTTACTCGTATTTGCCGGGCGCCAAGAAAGAATCGGTCTTCCTGACCGACTTCCCGGTAGCATCTGAAGAATGGTCGAACGCGAAGATTGAGCAGGACTTTGGTGTACTTCTTGAGGTGCGAGCCGCCGCCGCAAAGGTTCTGGAGGATTTACGCCGCGAAAAGATCATTGGGTCTTCGCTGGACGCTGCAATAGTCATACATGCACCGGACGCCATGGTGAAAGTCCTTGAGACTTACCGCCCGCATTTGAGAGAATTTCTTATGGTGTCACAGTTCGACATTAAACCCGGGACGGAGCTGAGTATCCTGGCCGGTAAAGCCAGCGGTGAGAAATGTGAACGTTGCTGGCATTATGATGTGCTGGGCAGCAATCCTAAATTCCTAACCTTATGCCCCAAATGCGTTGAGGCCCTGACATGAAATTAGACAGCAAGTATTTGGTGCTCGCGACCATCACGGGTTTTTTGGTTGCGCTCGATCAGTTGATTAAAATTTATGTGCACGCGAACTTCAGCCTGGGCGAGTCCGTGCCGGTCGTCCAGGATATCTTTCACATTACTTATGTGCGCAACATCGGTGCGGCGTTTGGGATCTTCCGTGAGATGTCGCCGATGTTCCGGCAAATCTTCTTTCTCTCGATGCCGCCGGTCGCGATGGCGATCATTTTATTTATGCTTCGAAGTGTCGCCAACACGGACCGCTGGCAAGTCTTCGCTCTCTCGTTGATCTTCGGCGGAGCGATCGGCAACTACATCGATCGCTGGCGCTACGGTTACGTGATCGACTTCTTGGACTTTCATTACAAAGAAATGTGGAGCTACCCGGCCTTTAACGTCGCCGATTCGGCGATCGTCGGCGGAGTCGCCCTTCTGTTGATCCTGATGACTGTTCGTGACCGGGCCGCTAAAAAAGCCGCCAAGGCTTAAACATGTATCCTTTCATTCATTTTATCGTTCCCATTTCCACGTACTTCCTGGTGATCAGCTTGGCGTGCACGCTCGCGGTCATTTGGTTCATCAAGCGCGCCGAGAAACGAAACTTGAATCGCGTCACCGCGATCGACTTCACGCTGGCGTGCTTGATCGGCGGCGTGCTTGGTGCGCGCCTGTTGCATGTGTTTTTTGAGGACCTGCCGTTTTACCGTGAACACCCCATGGCGGTCTTCGAGGTGTGGAACGGCGGATTTATTTATCTGGGCGGGGTGATTGGCGCCTGGGCCGCGGCCGGTATATTTTGTTTAATCAAGCGCGAACCGTTTTGGTTTTGGGCCGACATCGCGGCGATTCCCATTTCTTTCGGCTACGCGATCGGACGCCTGGCCTGCTTCCTCAACGGCTGTTGCTACGGCAAATACTGCGAACTGCCCTGGGCGGTGTACATGCAAGGGGGCTATCGCCATCCCACGCAGCTTTATGCGACCTTCTCGGAACTGCTGATTCTATTCGTGCTGATCAAAATTGAACCGAAAGTGCGTATGTCCGGGTCACTATTTGGAGCCTGGTTAGTCATGCATTCTTTAGGACGTTTATTGATGGAGCACTTCCGCGACGATCCGCGTGGGCCGGCAATAAACGGATTAAGCCTGGGATCGTGGATGAGCTTGGCTCTGCTTGTGGGCGGCCTCAGTTTGTTATGGACGGCATCGCGCTTGCACATCAAAGATAATAAGTGATTCACATTCAAGGAGCTAAATGCATGAAAACACTCAAACTTCTAGGCCTAGCGGTGTTTATGTTGTCGACAGTTGTCGAGCCCGTTTTGGCTGAAGTCAATGATGCCGGGACCTCGAGTATGGCGATCGAGAGTGAGCGCGAAATGCGTTTGAGCGATCTCGGCATGAAGTTAAATCCGCAATTGGGTGTTTCAAGCTTTGAGTACTCGGGCAAAACGACGGCCGGCGAAGCTAAACAAAAATTGAGTGGCGGATTGACCGTTGAATTCGGCGGTGCGATCCGGAAGATGGAAACGGGACTTCTGGTGGTTCAAACCGGTGCTTCCTCATACTTGACGATTCCGATGATGGCTAAATTGCGTGTGATCTCGATGCGTGCGCAAAGCTGGTACGGAAAATTCGGCTTTATGCCCGCCTTTGAAATCGGCTCAAGCAACCGCAACACCACCAATATAGATGTGATCGGCGCTCTCGGCGCCGGCGGCCGCTTAACGATGACAAAAAAATCCGACTTCATCATCGAAGCCACTTATAACCGCGGTCTCATCGATGCCGTTCGCTCCAATAGCGAGCAGAACTACAATCAGGGCATTCTGGTTATGGCCGGCGTGAGCATCTCCATCTAATTCATACGCGGCGCCATTTCTCGGCGCTTGCGGTAACAAATTCAGGCGCTCATTTTGAGCGCTTTCCCTTCAAATCAAATTAAAACCTAAGTCGGCCGTGGCATGGATAGTGGAATACTCGGCTAGTGGAGTTTCTCGTTTCCCGAACACGGAGATATTTATGAAGCAAGGCCTCGTTACTAAAATCAGTATGTTGGTGATCGCGATGTTTGCACTCACCGCTTGCCCGGGCAAGGGCGGCAATAATGGTGCAGGAGCAGGTGTGGTCGCTGGAGCTTGCGTGATCGGCGCGGGCGGCACATGCGTGAACGGTACACCTTATTTCGGTGCCGGCGGAAAGTGGTCGGGAACGATGAATATCGTTAATCCGGCTCTCTTTAACCAACTCATGATCGAGCAAGGTTTATGCCGCGGTTATAGTTGCCAAGCCATTCAGCAATTCATCGGCTTAAGCATTAACTTGAGCAGCTCACAAGGCCATTTTACGATCTCGCGCGCTTCTTACGGTCGCTGGATCAAGATGGCGAGGAAGAATGCCCAGGCCTATTCTTCGGGCGTTAACGGTTTCAATTTGGTTGCGCAAAACTACCACTTGAATCAACCCTTCCAGACTCAAGTGTATCCTTATCAGAACGGAATCGTTGCGCCGACAGTTGATACATCCATCCAGATCGTGAGCACCTTTATCGATGCTCAACAAATCATGGTGAACACGCAATTGCTGTATCGCGGACAAGTTCTTGCGACCGGTCAATTGCAAGGCCGCCCGAATTATTACGGCGGAATGCAAAGCACGGGTTATGCACCGCAGGTTTTGCCGGCGAACCGCGCTTTCTAGTCAGCTCCAGCTGAGTTATTTTTCACTCAACATGAAACCCCGACGCTTGAAAGCTCGGGGTTTTTGTTTTAGGACGGAAAAATGATTGTGAAGTGTCCCACCTGTGGCAAACAAACTGAGTTCAAAGAAACCAACCGCTTCAGGCCGTTCTGCAGCGAGCGCTGCTCCACATTGGATCTTGGCGCATGGGCCGACGAGCAATATCGTGTCCCGGTTAGCGGCCAGGATTTAAGCTCTGTCAATGAAAATGACGACGCGGCAAATGCCGCTGAAGAGCAATTGCCTCCCAAAGATCAGCAAAATTAATTTTTTATTGACGGCAGAAACCATTCGAAGCTTGAATGTTCTCTATCCAAATACACCAACAGATTTTTCCATATGGGGGAAATATAAATGAATAAAGCGGAACTGATCGAGAAGATCGCAGCTGAAGTAGGCATCACTAAAGCACAAACTGAAAAACTTCTCGATTGCACCATGGACACGATCAAGAAAGCCGTTAAAAAAGGCGACGAAGTGAAACTCGTTGGTTTCGGCACTTTCGTAAAAGCTAAAAGAAAAGCACGCACCGGCCGCAATCCGCAAACCGGCAAAGCGATCAAAATTCCCGCGACTTCGTTCCCGAAGTTCCGCCCGGGCGCTGAGTTTAAATCTCTCGTTCGCTAATCCGGTAAGACCGGTTTAAATCGAGTTAAATGAAGGACCAATCTTGCCGATTGGTCCTTTTTATTTTAGCTTCACCCTATGAACTCTACTCCTTTACAAAAAATCGGTGTTCTGACCAGTGGCGGCGACGCTCCGGGCATGAATGCGGCTATTCGCGCGGTGGTCCGAACGGCGTTGGGCTCCGGCTTAGAGGTGATGGGGGTCAGTCAGGGCTATGCAGGCCTAGTTCAAGGAAAGTTCATCCCGATGCAGGCCGGCTCGGTCGCCAACATCATCCAACGTGGCGGAACGATCCTGAAGTCGGGCCGCTGTCCCGAATTTCACAAAGCCGATGTGCGCGCGCAGGCGGCTGATCAGTTGCGGGAGCAGGGAATTCAAGCTTTGATCGTGATCGGCGGCGATGGAACGTTTCAAGGCGCACGCTTGCTTGCCGAGGAACATGGAGTCCAAGTCGTGGGCGTTCCCGGCACGATCGACAATGACATTTTCGGCACCGAAGAAACGATCGGTTTTGACACCGCGATCAACACCGCGCTGGAAGCGATCGATCGCATTCGCGATACCGCGGCGTCGCATGACCGTTTGTTCATCGTCGAAGTGATGGGCCGCGATTCGGGCTTTATCGCGGTGGACGTCGGTGTCGCCGGCGGTGCGGAAGAGGTTTTTATTCCTGAAAATCTAGCGAACGTCGACCAAGCGATTCAATCCATCAAGCGCGGCATAATGCGCGGGAAATCATCGTCGATTCTGGTGGCCGCCGAAGGACAAAAGGTCGGACGCGCTTATGATTTGGCCGAACAGATTCGCCGCAAGGCAGGATATGACGCAAAAGTCTGCGTGTTGGGTCACATTCAACGCGGTGGTGCGCCCTCGGCGCGGGATCGTATTTTGGCTTCACGTTTGGGTTTAGCGGCCGTACGCGCTTTGCAGCAGGGCCTTTCGGACATCATGGTGGGCGTGCAAGCCAATCAAGTCGTGCCGGTTTCATTGAAAGAGTGCACCACCAAAAAACGGCGTGTACCCAACGATCTTATCGAACTCGCGCAGCTTCTTTCGCAATAAGAGAGTCTTACCTAAAAATCAGGGAACGCTCTCTCCAACGTTCCCCGATGGGAGTTCTTGAAGGTACGGCGCGCCTCTGGAAGTGCGGCGCGCCTTTAACTAGCTAATTATCTCTTAAGGTTGATGACTTCGCCGAGAAGCTCATCGGTCGTCGTGATGGTTTTGGCGTTGGCCTGGAACCCACGTTGGTTCTGAATCAGGTTCACGAATTCCATCGCCAAATCGACGGTTGAACGCTCGAGCGACTTCGCGAAGATCTTTCCGCGACCGGCGCGGCCCGGGCCGCCAAGTGCGGGAGCACCTGAGTCGCGGGCTTCTTTCAATCTGTTGTTACCGACTTTGAACATCGCTTCCGGGTTCTCGAATTTCGCAAGGGCGATCTGCGCGATATCTTGGGTTTCGCCGTTTGAGTAAAGCGCGGTCAACACGCCTTCATCGTTGAAGGACAAGTTATTGATCGTACCTGCGGCGCTTCCGTCTTGGTGCCACGAGATCAAATCCGACTCTTTACCGTATTGCTTCGAGCCGTCCATGCCCGTGCCTTTATCGGTGGTGATTGAATCGCCGAAATCGATCTTAACTTGTTGGCCCTGCAGAGCTCCACCTTTGAAATTGAAGGCGGTCAATGTCTGCGTTTCGGTGTCGAGTTTACCGTCGGTCGTGAACGTGACCTGACCTTCAACCACGCTCGCCATTTCGTCTTCTTTGGCTCCCGTGATTTCTTTGCCGTCGACCAATCCGTGGTAAGCCCATGTGCGATCGGCGGTCTTGGTGAAGAACATATTCACTAAGTGCTTGTTACCTTGTGAATCGTACATCTCGAGACCTGTCGAGTAGTTCGAAGTGTCATAGGGATTTTTCTTGTCAAAAACTTTGGCCGTTTGAACGCGCGAATCCAAGTTCAAATCCATGCGCATTTTGGTGGTGGACTTCGCCGGCACCAAGGCACGCGGGAATTTAATGTCGCCGAGCTTGTTCTGAACCGTACCTTTATCATCCGCCTGGAAACCTTGAACGCGCTGATAATCGTTGGTGACGAGGTAGCCTTCTTTATCAAATTTAAATGATCCGTCACGGGTGAACGACTCACCGTCCGAACCCTTAAGCGTGAAGTATCCGTCGCCGGCGATCGCCAAGTCGGTGACCTTCTCCGTTTGATCGACGTTACCTTGAACCAAGATCGGGTTAACCGCGCCGATTTTCACCCCGCGACCAATCTGGTTACCACCAAGAATCCCTTTGAGGGATTTGGCGACGA
>CAZVOP010000081.1:0-14333 GCA_964628445.1 uncultured Pseudobdellovibrionaceae bacterium
CGCAAGCTTGAACGATCGCCGCACAAGCCGGATCCGTGGCCGCGTGATTGGCATAAGCCAGACCGCCAAAAGTGAGGGAGAATGCGAGCAGAATAAATTTAAAATTTTTCATAACGGGTCTCCTTTGCAATGAGTTCAGCCCTAAGCCTCACAAAAGTCCAGATCTGTCGCGCTCGACTAGCCGCTCAACGAAAGCTCTCTACCATTATATACATATGAAAAATGAATTCTTATTCAGCGCGGTGCTACCGCTGCTTTTTTTATCGGGCATGGCGTCAGCGAAAGTTTGGCGGATCGCGGTAATTTCCGACATGAATAAAGATTACGGAGACAAAACCTATACGCCGGCACTTACGGCGGCTATTAAAGATATTCGGGCCACACCGGTATCGCTCGTGCTCTCCACGGGCGACATGGCTTCCGGCGAAAAGCCTGGCCTCGACTATCCGGGCATGTGGGACGCATTTCATAACGTTGTTACGCGTCCGCTCAGTCAGTCGAACATCCCCTTATTGCCGTCACCCGGCAATCATGATGCATCGGTCGGCGCCAAGTTCGCGGTGGAGAGAAAAGAATATCAGAAAACTTGGGGTGTATTTCCTATCGAGCGCTTCAATGCACTTCGCCCGCCCGACGAACAAATTCATTTCTTGGCCGGCGTCGAGCAAAACTATCCGCTCAATTACGCGGTCACGATGGGGCCCGCGCTTTTTATCGCGATGGATGCCGTTATCCCCGGAGGCCTGATCAACAATCAGTATAATTGGCTGCAAAACGTATTGGCGCTTTCAAGTCCGTATAAAATTAAAATCCTGTTCGGCCACTTCCCGCTTTTCCCCTTCACATTTCAACGCGTGCATGAATCTTTAGCCACCGGCACTTTAAGCTCGGGCTTTTACGCCAAGTTTGAAAACCTGCTCGAACAAAATCACGTCAACTATTTCTTGAGCGGCCACCATCATGCTTACTTTCCCGGCCGCCGCACGGGTAACGTGAAGTTCATTTCCGTGCCGCTGCTCGGAACGGGAAACCGCTACCTGCTGACGTCGGACCGCAGTCAAACCAAGCGCTCGCCGACCGGCTTTTTATATATTGAGTTCGACGATCAAGGAGCGATCGATTATCAAGCGCTGATGGCGCCCTCCTTAACGCCCTTTAATCCGGCCGAGCTGCCTGCGGCAATCAGTATTCCGCGCACGAACGCAGGCGATTGCACCGGCTGTGCGACGTTTCCCTCGGCATTTTTTTTAAACAACAGCCAGCGCACGGTTTATCAGCGCTTCTGAAATCAGCGACAGGAGGTGGCGGTGTTGTTCTGCTGAACAAGACCGGCGTCTGCCCCCGCCTCGATTTGCAACCATGGGCTTTGATGAACGCAATTATTAATGAACTTCACATTGGAAGAAGTCTTCACGCTCACGCCGGCCGTGCTACCGGAGTAAATGAGATCGTTGCGTTCCAGCGTGCAATTGACACAATCATTGATCCGCAAAGCGCCTTTGGTGCCTGCCAAACTGTTGCTCACGACCGATTGGTTTAGTCCCTCAATAATCAGCCCATAACCATCGACGTGCTCGACGTAATTATTCGCGATCAACAGATCGTGGGAGTCGCCGTGCACGTTGATCCCATCGCTTAGCGCAGTATTGATGTGAATATCATGAACGTAATTGTCCGCCACCGCGCCGAATGCCGTGGCCACCAAATTCACACCCTCGCCGTTCATGCATGCCGAGATGTCGTTTGATATAATGTAGAGATTGCGGACCAGCTGCGCGCTGACCCCGCTGCTGAAGCATTGATAGATCAAATTATTTTTAAGGATGACCGTCTCAGACGGATTCCCGGCGGCGTCTTGGTCGATAGCGATGCCGCCTCTAATTTTCATTCCCTCAATGATGATATTGCGACTGGCGACGATGCGCAAAGCAGCCCGGGTCAATTCAAGAGGTGCGATCCCTGCGGCACCTTTGCCGTCAGCCGAACGAAGCCAAATGGGTTTACCTTGGGTGCCGGCTATGGCGGTAATATCCACGAATTCTTCATAAGAGCCCGCCTTCACCATAATCGCCGTGCCCGGCGTGGCAATTTTCAAAGCGCCGGCGATTGTGTGTTTTGGCTCGAAGAGAGTTCCCGCCGCAAGATCGTCGCCATATGGAGCGACCCAAACTTCGCGCTCCGGTGTGAGCGATTGGAAGGGTGTAACTAGATCCGTTAGCGTGCGACCAGGCTCATCCGAACTGGGGGGTGGCGCCAAGCTCATGCCACTCACTGCATATTCCATCTTATAAGCCGACATGGGGGCGCAGCCCAGAATAGATACAAATAGAATAACCAAACTCACATTAAAGCAAAGCGAATCTGATGCCATCTTATCACTGCACGTTCTGTTCATAAAACTTACGCTCGAACTTGCGGAACGATTCATAACGGACCTGCGAGCCCAGAATCTGGCGCATATGGGCCGCCGTCTCCGCCTCAAGCTCTTTCATCTTCTCAATTCCTTGCGGAATGAAGTCGGGATGAATCGCCTCGCGCCGGTCGTTTAAGCCTTTCACCAAAGCATTCGAGGCTGCAAGCAACTGGATCACCTTGTCTTCATCCACGCGCCAAGTCTTCAGCAGGAATTTCGCGGTGGCGGGAAGAAGCTTGCGCTGGAATTCTTCACTTTGATAATTACGCACAAAACCATCGGTATAAAGGACGCTGTCGGCATAGGTCGCGCGAAGTTCTTTGCTTTGATCCGGACTGAATTTGCGGGCCTCAAGATCTTTCTTGCGTTCTTCGCTCGCGGCCGCGACTTTGCGCTGCATGGGCGAGGCCGTCTCGGCTTTGATCTTGCGATAGATGCTTTGGCCGCCAAAGGCGATAGCCATGCCGACAACAAGGCCCATCGTGATCGAGCGGTTCTTCTCGCGCCCTTTAAGTTCAACCAGACTTTTTTGCTTGTCCGCGGCGCCGGGATCCTTACTCAATGTCACCAGTTGAGCGTCGATCAATTTCGACATTTTGTCTTGCAGAGGACGCAGTGCTTTCCCCTGAGCGTATGGATTTTCTGTGAGGAAGGTCTCGATCATCAGCGAAATCTCCCGGCCGAGGCGCTCCTTTTTCGCTTGCAGCTCTTCGATCAATTGATCCTCAAGCTTCTTTACGCGGCGGGCGGTCTCGAGCTTCATCTCTTCAAGATGATGCTTCTCTTCCTTCATTAACTTGCCCTTGTCTTCTTCAAGCTTGGCGCGAAGCTTGAGAAGGTCCGCGTCGGCGCTATCTTGGGCCTTTTTTACTTTCTCAGTCGCAACTTTTGCTTCGTCGCGCGACTTGGTTAAATTGTCGATATCCGTGCGTAGGTCGCATAGCACTTGGTTGAATTCGACGATCGATTTTTTGCCGGCTTCGATTTCGGCGCGGATTTTTTCCGCTTGCGCGTTTTTGACCTCAAGTTTGGCTTCGAGGCCTTTAAGATCCGAGTGCCCGCGGTCGCGACTTTCGATCAATTGGCTGATCTCACCTTTAAGAGCTTTGATCGCTTCGATCTGTTCTTTCTGTTCAACCTCCAATTGCAAGCGGCGGTCGTTCAATTCAGCCTCGAGCAATTCACGGTGGCGAGCGGCCTCCTTAAGCAAATCCTCTTCAAAGCGCAATAGACGGGTATTCATCGCTTCGCGGGTGGCCCGAAGGAGTTCTTCTTCCTTCTTGCGGATCATTTCCTCGCCTTCGGCCAGGCGGTTCTCTTTCAGTTCACGCGCGGTCCGCTGAGCCTCGTCCAGGATGCGCTCGCAATCCTCTTCGGTGCGCCGGCGCAGTTCCATCACGAAGCCTTCGGCCTGGGCACGGATCTCCGCGGATTTTTGCCGCGCCTGATCCAGGATCGTTTCGCTTTCCGCCTGTGATTTTTGATAAACACTTTCCGCCGAGCGGTAAGCTTCGTTCATGCGCTTTTGATATATTTCGTCGGTCTTACCTTGGGTCTCATGAGCACGGCGGTAAATATCTTGTACGCGCCGCTCGGCTTCGATCTCGGCTTCTTGAATCATCAAGGCCGCTTTTTTCTGCGCCTCCTGCACTAAGCGTTCGGCCTGATCGTTCGCCTCATCGGTCTGCTTGGCCACCGGGGCGGGTTGGCTTTCGCGCAGTATGCGGCGTTCGGTAACGGTCGAGGTCACGATCGTGTGGGCGACATCGGTCTTTTCTTCGCCGGGGACGGGTGGCGTGGTGTCTTTCCACATTTGGGGCTCGATTGAAACGCCGAGGCGTACACCGGATTGGCCGAGTTGCACGTAGTCTTCGGGCAAAACACGAATATTGGTGTGAGGTTTAATGCGTTTGCCGTTAACGAATGTGCCGTTTGAAGATCCATGGTCTTCCACCCAACACTGGCCGTTAATCAACAGTACGGTCATGTGACGGCGGCTCAGCGTATCGTGCGGGATCGAAAGATTGCACTCTTCCGAGCGGCCGACCGTCAAAGTGTCGCCCTCGATTTTTTTGGTCTGCGAGCCCTTAGGCGTAGTGATGGTTACAAAAAACCCGCCTAAGTTTTGCATCGCGCCCGTTTGTGCCGCCATAACGATACCTCTAATTACTCATTACGAAAGTTAGGAAGCCTTAGCCGCGGCCGTGTCATTTTCCAAACGGCCTTTATTCAGCCTTTGCACTTCCACATTCACCGAATCCTCAGCCAAAGCATCCACGGGGTCGCGATGCTCGTCGAACTCGCGCTCGGACTTCGGGTAATTATTGTTGTCACTGCGGTACCACAATAAATCGAACGAAGTTTCAAAGCGGTCGACCATGGACACATAGATACGATCCGGTGACAGCAGCGTATTGATAATGTGCGCGGCCAGCGAGAACACGATACCCGCGATCGACGTTTTCATCGCAAACGAGATCTCTTGAAGGAAGCGGTCCATGGTGTTGCGCGTGTTTTCGAGATCTTGAAGATTCATTCCGCCGAGCTCTTGCAAGCCGCCCGCGATCCCGATGAACGTACCCAAGATACCCGCGATAACGAAAAGGCCCGGAAGAATGGCCACGAGATCGTTGACCCCGCCGATCGGAATAATGCCGAGGATGCGGTTGAAGCACGGGTTCTGGTGGAAGGTCGAACGCGTAATCTGCTGAAGCTTCGGCGTGTCGTCGGTCCACTTCAAAAATTTGAGTTGGTTCAAAATGTCTTTGACCATCCACGCCGCGCCCGGCTTAACCAGAAACAATCGGTCCGATGCGCTCATCACGCGGTCGCCGTTACGGCGCTTCAAACGGTCGCGCACGGCGAAGGTTTCATAGTAAGTGCGCTCGAGTAATCTTTTGCACAACACATAGAACGAGACGCCGTGCACGTCGCCCGGACGCTCGCTTTCGATAAAGCGCGAAACGCGCAATTCAAATTGGCGCGCGAACCATTCGTGGCGCTTGACCGTGTACCAAACCATCACGCGGAAAAAAACTCCGAGTGAGAACACCCCAAGCATGATGTAGGGCAGACCTAAAATGAAATATTCGACCATTGCTTTGCTATTCATGGCATTCCCCTCTACTTCTTTCCGTCCATACTGAAACGCACGATAACCCGTTGAGCTTTCTTACAGTCGTTTTGCTTACAGAAATCGCCGGCGCTTGCGGGCGCACGGCTTTGCACTTTCATCACTTCCAAAAAACTGCGGCCCGAAACCTTCATCAGCGCCAGAAGATTTTTCTGGTGCTGGAAGTGCGGGCCCTTGTTCTCGACCAAGTAATTGAATATCGAATTGGCGCGGCGGTAGCTCAGATCCATATTGTATTTGAGCGCGGCTTTGTCTTCCGGCTTATCGCTGCGTGGATCGACGTACTTGCCTTTATAAGTCGGCGAAGCATAACCCACGATCTCGACCGTCGAAATCTTGCTGGCGATCTTCGGATTGCCGAAGAGCGAGCGCGAGTAAACCGGCATAGCCCGCTCGATGATGTCCTTCATCTCGTCCTTCAGATTAGCCGAATCGCTTTCAAAATAATGATCGCCGAAATCAAGGACCACTTCGCCGGTTCGCATATCGACATCGGCCTTAATGCCGGCCGCGCCGAAGCCTTTTTGAATCTCCCTAGCGATCCCACGGCGGGCATCCATTTCTTCTTTAGCTTTGGCGAGCTCACCCGTCGTGTCTTTAAGCTGGCCTTGAAGCGCACCGATGCGGCCCGCAAGTTCGCGTTCTTTTGCTGCGGCGTTGGCGCGCAGCTCACCTTCGCGGCGCGAGCGTTCCGCCGCATCCATCTGTCCTTTTCTCACTTCGGCATCGAATGCCCCGCGCGCATCGGCGATTTCTTTATCATGAGCCGCGCGCAAAGCGGCGATCTTGGACTTCAAGCCTTGAGCTTCACCCGCCGAAGCGTGCAGTTTGCCCTGAAGTTCATGCGCTTCCTGGGCCTTTTGATTCAACGCCGTTTGCGTTCCTTGCAAAGCCGACTGCGTGCCCTTTAACTCGCTGGAGAGCTGATTCAATTGCGACGAGTATTCTTGATTGGTCGCGACTAAACTTTTGATTTTCTCTTCGCCCTGAGCCTGGATCTGACGGGTCTTTTGTTCATAAGCTTGCTTCGTCATTTGATTCGCTTGGTATGCCGCCAGCAAATCTTTTTTATGCTTGGCCAATGCCGCACGGGCGTGGCTGATTTGCTTTTGGTTCTGCTCGATCATTTGCTTTTTTTGCTGAACGTCGCTCTCTAATGTATTGATGTCTTTCTTTTGCTCATCTATCGTGGTGTCTTGATCCGCGATAAGATCGTTACGCGCGATCAGCTTGGTCTTAGCCACCTTATTGGCGTTGATCACATTGCGCACCATTTGCTGGTACTTATTAAGAGCGACGGCTTTGCGCTCGTTCTCAAGGGCCTTCATGGCCAATTTCTCGGAATCGTCTTTGGCGTCTTCTTGAAGAAGCGTGAGCTTATCCATAAGCTCTTGATATTCTTGCAACTCAGTTTGCGACGCTTTGTTTTCCAAGTAATTTGTTTTTACCGCCTCATACATTTTCAACTGGCTTTTCAGCTCATCGACTTCCATCGAAAGCTTGCGATTATCGACTTGCGCCTTAATCGCATCCGTTCCCGTACGCAGCGAGGCCGTTACATATAAAAGGAGGAAAATGGTGCTCAAGCCTAAGAACAAGTCGGAGTACGACGTCCAAAAGCTGTCGGAATTGCCATGTGACCGCGAGGTCTTGTTATAATCGAATGACATAGGCCCCCAACCGTCTCAACACCCAGATCTGTTGCCCCAAGAACTTATCGACTCTTTGGACCTCGACTTAAGTCTTGGATTTTATGTCATTTTTTTAGGCAGCACTGTTTAGAGGTTTGACGCTTTTTTGAAAATTCCACGTTTCTTGAGAGAACCTTAAAACTGTCTATCCCGCGCACGATTCTCACTCGTGCAATATTTCTTTTGATTTCATCGTACTGAAAACCATCAGCAATTCCCGTCTCCGTCGAAATTGTAGACGGCTACGCTAAACTTTACCTATTTGGTTTTGTTCATCGCTGAGGTACAACCAGCCATCAAATTTTTTTCGGAGGTCCCATGAGTCCCAAATTTCTTCTCCTCGCTCTTACCGCGAGTTTGTGTACAGGGTCGATCGCATTCGGCGACGAATCTGGCAGCACGTATCGCCATCGCCCGCAAGTTCAGCAACAGCAACAACAAGATCCGTCTGAAGACTATGAAGATTACGACAGCCAAGATTATCAACAGCAACAACAGGGCGGTTACTATCAACAGCAACAGGTCCAAGGCTGTTGCGCCGTACAAGCTCGTCCGCCGGCGATCATGCCTTACAACGGTCCGCAACTTTATGGACAACCCGGCCTTGTCGGCCCCGGTTACGGCGCCGCTCTTCCGCAAAACATGTGTTCGATGGTTTCGAACGGCGTGGGATGGACGATTTATCGCGGCGGCATGATTGTGGCTTCCGGCCGCGCATGGCAACGCGGACAAGTCCAAGTCATTCGCATGCGCATGATCCAAACCGGCTGCGTTTTTGTTAACTAATTAATTTCTGACTGAAGAGGCCAATGTCGTCTGCGATATTGGCCTCGCTCCATTTTTTTTAGCGAAAATCTGATCGCGCTCGATCAAATAAACTTCGGCCAACTCAACAAGCTCTTCCTGCGACAAGACCGTCATGACTTGAGGAAAAAACTCTTCTTCCTCTTGCTGAAAGTGATGCTCAAGCATTTCACGTAAAACTTTAAGCTGTGCCTTCCATTGCAGGGTCAACTCATCCGCCTGCACCATTTCCTTCATAAGGAAATCAATCAGATCGTGCTCTTCGTATCCCTCAAACGAAAAATGTTGCAGGCCCACTTGGCGCGTGTGCTTGGGGTTTTCGAATATCGCATATAGCGCGAATTCCTCCGCCTTGGAATGAGCCACCACTAGAGCTTTCAGCGTTCGGAAGGTCGGAAAGCGCGTTTCGCTCGTGTCATTCCGCACTTTTTCAAACAAGGTGCGGATGTTTTCATGATCGGCGGTAAGGAGGTCGAGTAAATTTTTTTTCATAAAATATCGTTTCGGCGGCCCCCGCTTATTAAGCCCACTGCAGCGCCCAGCGCGGCCAGAACAAGAAAGACCACAAGAAGAATGCGCCCGATTTCCATCGACACTCCCGCGACGCCCGTAGCGCCGAGAATGTAAGCAAGAATTGCGAGCGCGAAAAAAACCAGCGCGGCCCTGAACATAGGAACCTCCACAATTCCTATTCAGCAAGGTGGATGCCACGCCGGCTTGGAGAGTGGCCCGGCTTGAGCCTGACATGCAGGAGAGTTTTCCTCATACATGAGGAAAAATGCCACCTGCTTTCTCGCGCCCTCGCGCACGGTGGCTCTTCATATTGGTCCTGCATTTGCTTTTTCAGTCCTAGATCGGAACCGAATTGAAGGGAGACAAAATGGCAGGCGCAGACAAAACCGGCGGACAAGTTCGATATGGCGTGGTGGGACTAGGGCATATCGCCCAAGTCGCCGTGCTTCCCGCTTTCAAGGCGGCAAGGAGAAATTCTCTGATCACCGCATTCGTGACCGAAGATCCGAAAAAAGCGCGCAAGCTTTCGCAGAAATATAGGGTGCCCTCCGTTTACGGTTATGAACAATTCGACGAGCTTTTAGCCTCCGACGTGGTCGATGCCGTCTATATCGCCTTGCCAAATAATTTGCATAAAGAATATGCGATCCGTGCCTTAGAGGCCGGCATTCACGTCTTGTGCGAAAAACCGTTGGCCTTGACCGAACAAGACTGTCAAGACATCGGTAAAGCGGCCGAGGCCAGCGGCGCACGCTTCATGACGGCCTACCGCCTTCACTTTGAGGAAGCGAACCTCGAAGCACTGAGAATGTGTAAAACCGGAAAGCTTGGTCAATTGAGATATTTTAGCTCTGACTTCTCGATGCAAATTACCGATCCGGACAATATCCGGCTGAAAAGGGAAAACGGCGGCGGGCCCATTTGGGACATCGGGATTTACTGCATTAACGGCGTGCGCTCGCTGTTTCAAGCGGAGCCGATCGAGGTCTTTGCCTACGCGGCCACTATCCCGGGCGACAAGCGCTTTAGCGAGGTTCCCGAAATGGTGAGCGTAGATATGAAATTTCCCGATGAGCGTCTTGCGACTTTCACATGCAGCTTCGGCTCTGACAGCGCGGGAAGTTACCGCATTACGGGAACCAAAGGTTCCATCCTGGTCGAAAACGCGTACGAGTATGCCGGGCCAAGAAAGTTAATTTTCAAGAAAGATGAGAAAGTTCAAAAGTCGAAATCTTACCGCAAGGCCGATCAGTTCGCGGCGGAGCTCAATTATTTTTCGGATTGCATAAAACGCAATAAAGATCCTGAGCCGGGTGCATTGGAAGGCCTTTCCGACGTGCGCGTGATCCGCGCGATTAATGAGTCGATTGAAACCGGCAAGCCGGTGACGGTCAATGGAAGCGGCCGGCACATCGGCCCCAACGAGAAAATGGCCACTCACTTTCGCGGACACGAGGAGCCGGAGTTAGTGAACGTCACCCCTTCGCACGGAAATTAAAGATAATTCCGCCCGATATCGAAGCCTTGAACGCTGATCGATTTCGCGCTTACGATTTGTGCCGCGTCGTCGCTGATTGAAAACGTATATTCATAATTCGGCTCAGCACAAATTTTGTTGGCGTCATCTTTGGAGAACGGGCGATAAGCGGAGCGTTTCTCACCGTTCGCCGACAGCGAGGCACTGTGCATGCGATAAGTGGTCAGCGTCAATTCGGGTAAAACGTTACGGGTTTGCTGTACGGGAAAGACAAGATCGGCGGACCAGTTGAGTATTCCCGCGGAACAAACGACCGCCAGGACGCGGTGGTCCTTGGTGGAACCCAAAAATGTCGTACCCACCCGGCTGGTGATTCTCAATTTTATTTCTGACTCCTCCGCATGGGTAACGGAGGAGAAAAGAACCATTATTGCGGCGAGGGCGAAAATTTTTGAGATCGATTTCATATCCGTGCCTTCCTTGTGCACCAGATTCCACAGAGCAACCCCTGTGCCGCGGTTCCCGGGGCCTAAATTAGCTTTGGTCTTTGGCAAGTGACGTTTCCTGTCGCTTTGCTTTGCAATTCTTCTAAATTCCACGATATGAAACCTTATGAATACATATGAAAAGCTAGAAGCCCGATTCCGCCAAATTCAACGCCTGGGCGACATCCGCGCCATTGTCAGCTGGGATGAAGCCGTCATGATGCCCGAAGGCGGCGGCCGCCTCCGCAATGATGCCGTGGCCGAGTTGAGCATGGTGATGCAAGGTCTGATCAGCGCGCCGGAGATCGGCGACTGGCTGACTGAAACCGGTGAGAACTCCGCGAAATTGGATTCATGGCAAAAGGCGAATCTGCGCGAAATGAAGCGGGTGTACATCGAAAACACCGCCGTGGCTGCGGATTTGAATCAACGCCTGACCGTCGCGCGCATGAACTGCGAACAACAGTGGCGCCGCTTGCGCGCGGAGAACAATTGGCCGGCGTTCCTGCCGCACCTGCAGGAGGTATTGACTCTCACGCGTGAAATGCTTGCCCAGCTGCAAGTGCACACCAAGCTTTCTATCTATGACACCGCTTTATCTTTGTTTTCCCCGGGATTATCCACAACCGCTGTGGAAAAACTTTTTTCCGAGCTTAAAACCTTTCTGCCGCAAATGATTCCACAGGTGGTCGAAAAGCAAAAATCCGAGCCTTGCATTACTCCCATCGGAAAATTCCCCGTCGCCGCGCAAAAGGCCCTGGGTCTTGAGCTTATGCAAGCCGTGGGCTTTGCCATGAACAACGGCCGCTTGGATGAAAGTCATCACCCGTTTTGCGGCGGCACTCCACGCGATGTGCGTATCACCACACGTTATAACCAAGACGAATTCGTCTCGTCGTTAATGGGCGTCTTACACGAGACCGGCCACGCGTTGTACGAGCAACATCTGCCGGAAGCTTGGCTCACTCAACCCGTCGGCATGGCCTGTGGCATGTCCATTCATGAATCGCAAAGTCTGCTGATGGAAATGCAAGTCTGCCGCTCGAAAGAATTTCTTACGTTCGCTGGGCCGTTGATCCGCAAGCACATGGGGCCGTTTGTCAGCAACTACGACTCACTTGAAACCGAAAATTTGCTTCGCCTCGTGAGTCGCGTTGAGCCGGGCTTGATTCGCGTGGATGCGGACGAAGTGACTTACCCCGCCCACATCATCATGCGTTTTGAAATCGAACGGGATCTTTTGGAGAACCGCTGGCCGCTCGAAAATTTGCCCGAAGTCTGGAATGAGAAAATGAAAAGTTATCTTGGTCTTTCGACCACCGGGAACGATAAGAATGGCTGCATGCAAGACGTGCATTGGCCAAGCGGTTCGTTCGGCTACTTCCCGGCTTATACGTTCGGTGCGGTCATCGCCGCGCAACTGTTCAGTGAAGTGGCTCGTAAGGTGCCGAACGTTTCGGGTGAAATTTCCAACGGCAACTTCAAGCCGCTGCAGAACTGGCTCAATGAAAACATCTGGAGCAGGGGCTTAAGCGTTCACACGCTCGAGATGGTCGAGCAGGCCGCGGGACCCTTGAGTACAGAGCCGTTTCGCAAGCATTTGGAGAATCGGTATTTGCGTCGGCCTTGAACTGGCTACGGCTTACAGCCCAGCTTCAACTTCGATTGATTGGTCGTGAAAACTTCCTTGAGTGCGGGGTCCAGACCCTTCGGCTCGCTTGAATAAAATTCCTTCGCGGCCTTGTCGCCGGTCAATGCTTGCGCGAAAATTTGATCGATCAGCTCTTCACCTTCGTCGGTGATCTTACCGGCGGCGCTTTTCTTTTTGAACTCCGCAAGCGCTTTGGGAAAAGGGTTCCGCTTCATCTTGAAGATGCATTTCTCTTCTGAAACCTTGCACGCTTCCGCGGTGCAACTGACCATGCTTTGCAAGGCCGCGCGCGGTTCCTCGGAGAAAAACCACAGTTCTTCAAGCTCGATGCCCTTTCCGGGTATCGCTTTGGCCCAGTATGTTTCCGACGACTCGCCCGAGAACACCTTGTGCGGCTCCTTGCTCGCTTCCGTTACAAAATAAATGTCGAAATCGGTGTATGAGCGCTTGCCCTTCGCCGCCTTCACCTCGCGGTCCTCGAAGCCGCACAAAAACAAAGAGGGCCCAGCCGTGGTCTTGACCAGAAATGCCGGATCATCGTCTTCGCCCGGGCAGGATTGCGCCATCGCCGGAACGGCGAACAAAATTAACGGAATCCATATGGCAAATAACCAATTCATCATGCGCCTCCCAAGTAAGCGGCTTGGATTTCAGGATTAGCGAGTAGGGCCATGCCTTCCCCGCTCAAACGGACTCTTCCGGTCTCAAGAACATAAGCCCGATGACTGACTTTTAAGGCCATCCGCGCGTTTTGTTCAACCAGCAATATCGTCATACCGTCCGCATTCAACGATTTAATAATCTGAAAAATTTGCTGCACGATTCGCGGCGCCAAACCCAGCGATGGCTCATCGAGCATCAAGATCTTGGGACGAGCCAGCAACGCCCGGCTGATCGAGAGCATCTGCTGCTCACCGCCGGACAAAGTTCCAGCCGACGCCTTCAGGCGTTCTTTCAGGCGCGGGAACATCGTGAAGCAATCTTCCATTTCGTTTTTCAGATTGGACGTGTCCTTGCGCCGGTAAGCCCCGATTTTCAAATTCTCTTCAACGGTCAGATTTAAAAAGATCCCGCGTCCTTCGGGCGAATGAATTAAGCCCTCATTGATTAACTTATGCGCAGGCACGTTCGCGATCGATTTACCGTTCAATAAAATTTCGCCGCTTGAAGGCAGCAGTCCTGAAACGGCCCTCAACGTCGTCGTCTTGCCGGCGCCGTTCGCCCCGATCAAACTCACCACCTCGCCCGCGAAGATCTCGAACGAGATGCCCTTCACCGCCTCGATGGCGCCGTAGTTCACTTTGAGATCCGTGACTTTCAGAATAGAATTCTTCATCAGGCGGAATCCTCCACCCCGAGGTAAGCTTCAATAACCTTTTGATCATTCTGAATTTCCGAGGGCAGGCCCCTCGCAATCACCACGCCGTGATCGAGCACCACGATACGCTCGCAGATCCCCATCACCAATTTCATGTCGTGTTCGATAAGCAAGACCGCCAGATCGAACTCTTTGCGAACTTTTTGAATAAGGCCCATGAGCTCATGAGTTTCGGCATGGTTCATGCCGGCCGCGGGCTCGTCGAGCAGCATCAACTTCGGGCGCCCGGCAAGCGCGCGCACAATTTCGATTTTGCGCTGAATCCCGTAAGGCAAAGAGCCAGCCTCATGATCGTGCAGGTCCTCAAGATTAAAAATCTTCAGCAAGGCCATCGCTTGTTCACGGTAAACCGCCTCGCCTTTAAAATAGGCCGGCGTGCGCAGAAGAACCGAGGGCATTCGGTAGCTGCACGTCTTATGCATCGACACTAAAATATTATCGAGCACGCTCAAGGTGGGAAATAAACGGATATTTTGAAATGTGCGGATGATACCCTTGCGCGCGACCTGATAGGCCTTCATTCCCGCGATCGATTCGCCGCCGAATAGGATTTCGCCGCTTGTCGGCTGATAAATCCCTGAGATCAAATTGAATGCGGTCGTTTTCCCGGCGCCGTTCGGACCGATCAAGCCGACCAATTCTCCGGATTTAATCTCGAGACTCATTTTGTCGATGCACTTGAGCCCGCCGAACTGAATACTGACGTCCTTAACCTGGAGTGACACTTTTGCCTCCAGTTTTCCTGAACCATTTCATATTCATCAGCTCGCGTGAGCCGAAAATTCCCG
>CAZVOP010000082.1:0-13974 GCA_964628445.1 uncultured Pseudobdellovibrionaceae bacterium
TCCACTTGCGTCCAAGAAATTTTTGAGTTGCGACCCAGGCACTTTCCGCGCTTGGTGACGAAGTTATAAATACCGCCGCGCCCGTGACGGTCGCCGGTGTACCAGTTCTGCACGGTCGAATATCTGATTTCGGCGTCATTCATCGCGATCAGCTCGACAACCGCGGCGTGCAGCTGATTCTCATCGCGCTGAGGCGCCGTGCAGCCTTCCAAATAATTGACGTATGAGCCTTCTTCCGCAACCAGAAGTGTGCGCTCGAATTGCCCGGTCTCTTGCGCGTTGATGCGGAAATAGGTCGAGAGATCCAAAGGACAGCGAACGCCTTTAGGGATGTAGCAGAAGGACCCGTCGGAAAAGACCGCGGCATTCAGCGCGGCGAAAAAATTATCGGTGTGCGGGACGACACTTCCCAAATACTTGCGCACGATTTCGGGATGGGTTTTCACCGCCTCCGAAATCGAACAAAATATCACTCCCGCTCGCTCCAAAACATCGCGATGAGTGGTACCCAATGAAACCGAGTCAAATACGGCGTCGATCGCAACGCCCGAAATGCGCTTTTGTTCCGTTAACGGAATGCCCAAACGCTCAAAGGTCTTCAAAAGCTCGGGATCCAGCTCATCCAAAGACTTCGGCTTTTCGGAAACCGATTTCGGCGCGGAGTAATAAAACAAATCGTTGTAAGCGATCGGCGCGAAATCGGCTTTCGCCCAATGCGGCTCCTCCAAGGTCAGCCAGTGACGGTAAGCGGCCAGCCGGTATTCCAAAAGCCAGTCCGGTTCGCTTTTCTTGGATGAAATCAAGCGCACGACATCCTCACTTAAGCCGCGCGGAATGGTTTCCGTAGCGACGTCGGTGATGAAGCCGTGCTTGTACTCGCTCTTCACCGGATTCATAATGTGATCCCCGATTCAGAATGATGGTCGGCGTGCTCCGCAGGGTGATCCTCTTCGGGGCGTTCTTTCAAACGCAGCAATTCACCGACGCTCAAGCCTTGATAGAATTCGGTCAGACGGCGGTTCAAAACCGCGACGGGGGAAACAATATTGCAGCGGCTCTTCAGATCGCAGGTCATCTCGCCTTGCATGCATTTCACGACGGCCATGCGCCCCAAAATCAGTTCCATCAATTCAAACAGCGAAACTTTAGAAAGATCGCGGATAACGACATAACCGCCCTGCGCCCCCTGTTCGGAGCGCAAAATGCCCCGCTGCCCCATTTGCTGAAGCACACGTGCGGTGGCGTCAAACGGGCAGCCTGTGAGTTCAATCACTTCTTTGGCCGAAGTGAGTTCACCCGGCCGCTTATTCGCCATAACCCTAAGGGCCATGAGAGCGTATTCAACTTTGCGATTCAAACGATTCACGTTCGCTATCCTCTTAGAAACTCTTGCGTTTTCTTGACTTAGGTAGGACTCAGAGCTAAATGAAAGCAAGTCGAGAAGCAAGTGAATAATAGAACATATACGTTAAAATACAGCTTATATAAAGGGGATCATCGCACCGCTTTGTTCACGGGCAGCGCAATGATATCGGGTACTTATTTATGATGGCGGCAGTACTGCGATTGGTTCTCATTACAGTTTCGGCGTTAACTCTGACTTTTTTTGCCCTATTTTTAGTGCGCCAATTGGGACTGCAACAAAGTTTTGCGGCCCCTCCGCACAAATGGTCCGAGATTCCCGAATGGAAGATTGTCGCCCCGTCTGCTCAAAAGTTGTGCAAGCCCGAACCGTTCACAATTGCCGCAGATGAAATCATCGCGGTTCCGGTACGCCCCATCGAATCGGGTTGGACTATCGACTGTCCTGACAAGAACCAAAAACTGGAACTCAAAGAATGGCTCGCGCACGTGCCTTTCGTAAATATTCTGCTGCAAGTTCACGCTTCCGAAGCACAAAATCTGGATAACTTGGTGGACAGTGTGGGTTCATTCGACAAAGAGAAGTATTTTGGCGTCGTGAGCTCGTCGCAAAAAGTGTCGCGCGCGCTGAGGAAAAAAGCCCCGCAGTGGCTCTACGCCGCGGATCCCGCCAGTCTTTTGCGCCTGCAGATTTTCACCAGCATGTGGATTGAAACCGCGATGGATTTTTGGCCCGACTTCGTGATCGCCGGTGAAAATGAAGACCCGCAAAGCTCGCACCTCACACCTCGTCTCATTGACGAACTCGCGCGCCGCCAGAAGCGCGTAATTTGGGCAGATGAAAAAACAAAACCGCCCTTCCCCGTGCATGGCATCTTGACCGCGCGCTGACCTTGGCCTTAGCCTTTTTCATATGTTTTCAACAGCATGGGCCGCATCCAACGATTCCGTACAAGTCGCAACCAATACTGGAGCATGGCACGCCATCGTCTCCGCAAGTCCGATCGTTCAGCTGACGCTTTTGTGTCTGCTCGGAATGTCGGTCGTGTCGTGGGCGATCATCGTGCAAAAACGCAAACAGTTTAAAGCCGTCGAAGAGGCCAACCAGCCCTTCGAGGAAAAATTCTGGAAAGCCGGTTCACTTGAAGACGTGAACGACAGCCTTAAGGATTTTCCCGACAGCAACTTGGCTTCGATTTTTCGCATGGGTTACATCGAGCTTCGTAAACTTGCCGACAGCGGCTTATCGAGTCCTGCGACCGGTGAAGCGCCGAATCTTTCCGGCATCGACAATCTTCAGCGGGCTCTACGCAAAGCGATGGATATCGAAATCGCCGGGCTCGAATCGCGTTTGATATTTTTGGCCACCGTCGGCAGCGTCGGCCCGTTCATCGGCCTGTTCGGCACGGTTTGGGGAATCATGAGCTCCTTCCAACGTATCGGCCAAACGGGGATGGCTAGCCTCGCCGTGGTCGCACCCGGTATCGCTGAAGCTTTGATCGCGACCGGCGTGGGATTGGCTGCGGCTATCCCCGCGACTATTGCGTACAACCATTTTGTGTCTCTCATCAAACGCCAGGAACTCGATTTGAACAATTTCGCTTCCGACTTTTTGAATTTGGCCAAACGCAATTTCTTCCGGGGTCACTAATGGCGGGCGGGCCGGTTTCAAGCCGCGGATCACGCATGGTCCTTTCCGAAATCAACGTCACTCCGCTTGTCGACGTCATGCTGGTGCTGCTTATTATTTTTATGGTCACCGCCCCGATGATGCAGCAGGGCCTTGATGTCGAGCTTCCGCAAACCTCGAACAGCGGCGTGCCCACCACCGATGAGCCTTTCGTGATCGTTATTCGCAAAGACGGCCAGATCAAAGCCGGCGAGGCCACGTTAAATATGAAAAGTTTGAAAACCAAACTTGAGGCGATTTTTTCGACCCGCAAAAACAAACAAGTTTATATCCAGGCCGACGCCAAAGTGGATTATGGCGCGGTCGCCGAAGTCATGGGCGAGATCCGCGCCGCGGGAATTTTTTCGATCGGTCTAATCACTCTCCCCAAAGCGGGAAGCCAGTAAAGATGACCATCCCCTTACGCGGCACCTTCGAGCGTAATCTGATGATCTCGGGCATCGGACACGCGGTGCTGGTGGTGATTATTTTTTTTCGCGCCGTCCTGGTTCCCAGTGAAGCGATTGAAATCCGCCGCGCCATCCGCGTCGATGTGGTGGATCTTCCCGCCAAGGTGACCGAGCCGGTGCAACTGCCCGCCCCCGCCGCGGAGCCTGCGGCGCCGCCGATCAAAGACCTCCCTGCTAAGGCAGAGCCAAAGCCTGAACCCAAAGTTCAATTGAAGCCGGTGAAGGAGAAAAAGGTCGACCTTTCCAAAAAGCAGAACAAGGCGCTCGATAAGATTAAAGCGATGGCCGCCTTAGATAAAATCAAGAACGAAGTCAGTGAACAAAAGAAAAGTGATAAAGCCAGCCAGCAAATTCGCGGCAATCAGGTTTCCGCCGGGAACTCATTGACCGGCCTCGACAAGATCGAGTTTGACCGTTACTTCGATGAGCTTCATCAGAAAATCCTGTCCTCATGGAGTATCCCGCAGTGGCTGGCCGATGCGCCCCTTAAGGCACAGGTCCAGATCTTGATCGACGATAAAGGTGTGGTGTTTAAAAAGACTCTGCTGAAATCGAGCGGCAACTCGATTTTTGACGGCAAAGTGATGGAGGCCGTCGACGCGAGCTCGCCCCTGCCGGCGCCGCCGGGGCGCCTTCAGGGAAAGCTTTCCACCAGTGGCATTATCCTCAATTTTCCGGAATAATTGAGCAAGTTAGAGGTGCTTATGAAATTCATCGGTTTGTTTCTTGCGGTTTTTCTTCCCCTTTCCACGGCCTTCGCCGACGACCAAATCTTTATCGATGTGGGACAAGCCCAGGTTAAGAAAAGTTTGCTGGCCTTGCCGCCTCTTCAGTATGTGGGTTCGCAACCCACCAATGCTTCGCACATCGAGGCCGGTCAGGCTTTATTCCGTGTGATTTATAATGATTTAAGCGTCTCAAACTTTTTCACATTCGTTAAACCTGAAGCCTATCTTGAAGATCCCAATAAAGTCGGACTCACGCCGGCGCCCGGCAACGCGAACGGTTTCAATTTTCAAAATTGGAAGACGATCGGCACCGAATTTTTAGTGCGTGCCGCCTACCAAGTCATTGGTAAGGACATCTCGCTGGAGACTTATGTCTACCACGTGCCGACCGCGAAATTGATCCTCGGCAAGAACTATAAGGGTCCGATTTCGGCCTCGCGTAAGATCGCCCACACTTTTGCCAATGACGTCGTCAAAGCGATGACCGGCAAAAGAGGAATGTTTCTCACGAAAATAGTGGCTTCCCGGCAAACTTCACTCGCGACTTTAAAAGAAATTTTCATCTCCGACTGGGACGGCGCGAACGCGCAAAAAATCACCACGCATGATTCGATCGCCATTTCTCCGACGTGGTCCACGAAAGGCGACAAGATCGCTTACACCGCCTTTCCGTTTCACAAAAAAGAAAAGGTACGCAATCCCGATTTGTTCGTTTACGAACTTGCCTCCGGGAAAAGATATTTGGTTTCGTATGCGAAAGGGATGAACTCCGGGGCGGCTTATGTTCCCGGCGACGAGTATATCGTTTTGACGCTTTCGAAGGGCACTAGCCCCGATCTATACAAAATGACCGCCGACGGCCGCAGCTCCACCCAGCTCACGCACGGCCCGAACCGGTCGATGAACGTCGAGGCCGCGGTTTCGCCGGACGGAAAATCGATCGCGTTCTCATCGGACCGAAGCGGCCGCCCGATGATTTACATCATGGATATCGATGGAAAATCGGTTAAGCGGCTTACTTACGCCGGCAAATACAATTCAACTCCCGCCTGGTCGCCGGATGGAAAAACTCTGGCCTTCGCGGCCTTGGATGTGAATCACTTCGATATTTTCACAATGAACCGCGACGGCTCGAATCTAAAGCGCATGACGGATGCCAAAAAAGCAAATGGCCGCGGCGCCAACAACGAAAGCCCCAGCTTTTCGCCGGACGGCCGCCACATTCTGTTTGCCAGCGACCGCACCGGAAAATACCAGCTCTATGTTATCAGTCCCGATGGAACGAATGAACGGCGGATCACCGACGATAACTTCAATTGGGATAAACCAAAGTGGTCACCTTTCCTGGATTAGACGCGTATTCCCCAGAACAATGGGCCATCGCCCGGCAAAAAAGCCCGGCACTGGCCCACTATGAAAGACTGCTTCAACTCAGCACGATCGATGAACTTCATGCCCTCAGACACCGCAGTTGGTGCGAATGCGTGATGGCCACTTACTTCGCGACCAAGACCACCGCCGAAATTTGCAGATATTGGAGTGAAAAGGCCGATCAGGTTTTAATCAGCGCCTGGAATGAAACAGGCCTGAATGAGTTCGACGCGGTATTGTTCGCCCTAGGCAAGCATGGGGCGATGGAATTGAATTTGAGCTCCGACATCGATCTGTTGTTGGTGGCCGATCCGAAAGATGCGCTGGAAGTTGAAAAACGTCTACGCCGTTTTATGCATCGTCTGCATATGCCGGGCGATTTCGGCTTTTGCTTCCGGCTGGATTTCGACCTGCGGCCCGGCGGCAAAATGGGCCCCCTGATCACGTCGCCTTCGCAATTTCAAGATTACTATTGGAGCCAAGGCGAGACTTGGGAGCGGCTGGCGCTGGTTCGGCTACGCGCGGTTACCGGCACGCGCCTGCTGGAAAAACAGATCACCGATCTTGCACGCAAATTCTCTTTCCGTAAGTTTTTGGATTTCACTTTGCTTGAGGATCTCAAGGCGCTGCGTTCGCAAGTTCACTCGAAGGGATTTGCGCGCAAAGACAATGAGCTGCACATCAAACTGGAGGTCGGCGGGATCCGCGACATCGAACTTTTCGTGCATTCGCTTTTGGTGATGAACGGCGGGAAGTCGCCGGACTTACAGGTGTGCGGTACGGGCGAGGCCCTGGCCAAGCTGGGTGAGAAAAACATTTTGCCGGACCATGAGGTCAAACTCCTTGATGAAAGCTACTGGCGCTACCGGCACTATGAGAATTCGGCCCAATCCATCGAGGATCGGCAAACCCATGCTTTGACCGACGCCAACCTTAAGACGCTCTCACTTCCCAGCCGTGTGGAAATTCAACACGAAATGGCGGCGATCGACAAAACCGTTTCCTCACTTTTGGGATTCGTGGATCTTGAGCAAGTGCACTTGCCCGCCGACGAGTCCGCCCAGCAGGATTGGCTGCGCGGCTTGGGCTTTTCCGAGGACGTGATCAAATCCGCCTGGCCCCAACTGATGAGTGCCACGGCGCTTTCGCACAAAAACGACCGCGACGAGCGCGCCCGCCAAGAATTTTTGTATGCATTCGTCACCGAGCTGGGAAAACACAAATCTTTGGACCGTGACCTGGGCCTGCAGATCTTGGTGGACTTCGTAAAAGCGATGCGCGCAAAGGCCACGTTCTTTTCGATGCTCTTACGCTCGCCTCGCCTCATTCAGGATTTATCCAGGCTTTTTTGTCTGTCGCCGTATCTTGGGTCGATTTTGGCTTCACGGCCCGAGTTACTGGATCATTTTATTTTAAGAGTGGATGAACCGTGGGCCGCGGACATGGAACCCTTGCTGCAGCAAATGTCCGAACGCAAGTTACTGACCGAGTTATGGTCCGCCAGTCAATTCTTAAACGACCGCTCGCTGGACGGACTATTTGCGCGGGTCACCGCCACCGCCGACGAGATCTGCGCCCAGTTGCTCTCGCAACTTAAGCATGAGTACCCGGATTCTTTGGTGAAGATTATCGCTCTTGGGAAATGGGGCGGCGAAGAGCTCGGCCTTCGCTCCGATTTGGATTTTATTTTTGTGACTCCCTCCGCGCCGAAGGAATCCGACTTCAAAGTCGCACGCCGGTTTATTTCGCGCCTTACCGATCCGTTAAAAGGCGGCAACCTTTATGAGGTCGATCTGCGCCTGCGCCCCAGCGGACAAAGCGGCGTTTTGTTGGTTGCGGAAGAAGGACTTAAAAACTACTGGCGCGAGTCGGCCCAAGCGTGGGAACGGCAAGCCTATTTACGCGCACGGCCCATCGGTCTTAATTTGGACAAAAAGGAACTCATCGAGCGTGGACTGAGCCCCGCCGATTTGATCGAGCTTAAAGTGATTCGGTCCAAATTGCTGCAAGTTCACAACGACCAGAGCATGGATATTAAATATGTTCCCGGCGGATTGATCGATATCGAATTCGTGGCGCAAACGGCGATCTTGAGCGAAAAGATCCTTGGCGCTCCGATGTCGACGGGAGGAATGATCGACCATCTTATTCGGCGTTCTCCTCTATGGAAAAATGCCGGCCGCCTCAATGACATTTACAACGAACTCCGCACCTTCGAACAGATGATGCAGCTCAGTTCGCCCTTTAAGATCGGCGGCGTGAAGCGACTTCACCCCGATTTTGTTAAGGCTAGCGCGTTGGCCGGCCTATCGGCGGAGGAGGGGTGGAAAAAATTGATCGAGCTCACCCTCGAGTCGCGCATGCTGCTTAATGATCTTGACCCCACCGGGCTGAAGTATTGAGCGCCATCGCCGCCGCCAATATGACCATACATACTGAATTCTGCAAATAGATGGCCGAGATCCCCGCATCTGAAATTACAATCGTTGCGACGATGGCTCCGATGAGCGTACCGATACCATTCATCCCGAGAAAAATCGGAATCCATCTTGTCGCCCTTTCCGGTAGCCGGTCCATATGGAATGGAAAAATAAATCCCATAAGAAATGAAACCGGCAGAATCACGGTGCAAGCGGCAAACAACCGCACCGCCAAACTTTGGATATAAGCATAGTGAACGAATGAGTCGGAATATAGATTGAGCAGGAGCAACATCACCGCGATCAGCGCGGGGACCCATGCCGCTTGGCCTTTCTTGATGCGCTTTGATGCCAGTGCACCCAGTGATGCCCCGGCCAACATAAGCGTAATGGTCATGACCACCGTGTAGGTTGGGTTTTCAAAAAGCAGTTCAAGCCCATAGAGAAACGCGATCTGCGTAGACGTGAAGGTCACTCCGATTAGCAAAAAATTGAACATACTGATGGAAATGCCACCTGCGCCGCGCTCACTCCGATACCAAGGCAGCAGCAATATCGCAGGCAACAGCAAGAGAACGAGCGCGATGATAATCTTAAACCAACTTGCACCGGCCGATCTGTATTCATGCAGGAACCTGTTGTGAAAATTCGGACGGTCGTCCGTAACCGTCGCGCGGCCTCGGAGCGATGTCAGGTCATCAAATTTAAGTCTCCAGTTATAATCCGCGGCATGGGAGGCCAGTACTTGCATCTGCGACTCGCTTAAACTTTTCTTAGAGATTAAATAACCGGCATAGTCGCCGCCCACGACAAGGACCGCGTGGCCCGGGCCATTGGCTCCGCGATGACTTAGCAAAGCCTCAAGATTGGCCGACAATTCAAGGGCGTGTCTTCTCTCATCCACCGCGAACAATATGCCGTCGTCCGTCAGGTGATCCCAATAAGCCTCCAACGCTTCCATCGTGAGCTGCCGGTTCAGCAAAATCGCGCTGGGGGAAACCCCGACCCGTCCGTAATTTTTTGACGACGAAATATAAATCAGATCGTAGCGTTGTGGGCTGATCGTCACTTGCCGGCGGCTGTCCCCAATCACCAAGTGCACGTTCGCTCGATCGTAGTGCGAGCGACTTCCTAGTAATTGGTGCTCAAGCTTGATCAAGAAGGGATTGATTTCAAACGCATGGCTCTCTTTTACATTAAAGTAGTCGGCGCGAACCAAATCCATTCCCAGTCCTGTCCCGAAGAATGCGGCGGAGCGGACCGGCCGCAGTAGGAACGGTAAAGAATGCACTTCCTGTCGCAAGTGCTTAAGAACGGACTTGTCGTCATAATCCACGGTCATGGTAAGGCCACGGCAATCCAGTCGCGCAAGATATGCGGAGCGGACAGCTCGCCGATCGCGCTCTTCAACTTTCACGCGGCCCGAGCGCAAGACCAGATCCACCGGGCCGGACTTCCAATTTAACTCGACCAGCGAACTCGAGTGATATCCCGAAGACGAAAATGGCTCGCCCCCCTGAGCACAAGCGAGCGGCCACATAAAAATCCGCGCGGAAAAAATTCCTACGAGAATGCAAACCGGCAAAACAATTATTGAAAACCATTTGCCGAGCCGAAAGGAGACCAGCACGAGTGCCACCAATATGGAAATCAGGACCGCCAAGGCCGTCGGCCCGCGCCCCATATATTCAAGCGCAAACAATGACAACACCGATCCTAAGCAAGCTCCTAACAGATCGGAGGCATAGGCCCTCGCCCCCTTATGTTGATCGAGAGAAAAGACAAACGCGGCATAAAATCCGGGGCCCGCAAAAAATGCGGCCAAGAACACGAACAGCAACGGCAATCCTGCTTCGCTCGCGACCAGCATGCCGCCGTTCAAAACGAAAAATATTAAAATATAAAATACCGCCATGATGCTCAGGCCGATTGAGGCCGCGATGGCCCAATTTCGCCGTCCCGGATTGCGCATAAAATAAAAGCCCAGACTTCCAAGCGCGAATCCAAAACTCGAAAAGGCCACGATAGGAGAGGTCAATCCGCCGGTGTAAACGGCGAATATCGTACGGATCAAAAGCATCTCCAGCAGGAATGCCGAAAACGAGACGAACAGCAATAGTAAGTAAGCCACGGCGGCTTAAAACTCCATATCAGGATTAAGAATCACGATTTCAACGCGCGAGTTTTTCTCGGCGTTCTTGCCTTCAAAATTCGGCTTGCTGTCGCCCAGCGCGGCCGCGGTCAACTGTGACGACGGCAACGATTGAGTCTTCTGGATAAAGCGCAGCATATTGATGGCGCGCGCGGATGAGAAGTCCCAAGTGGATTTGTAGCTTCCAGTCTCGCCGCTATTCACATGGCCTTCGATCAAAATTTTGCGCTTGGTCTTCACCAGAAGTTCACTCAGCTTTTTTATGAACGGCATCGCTTCCTCGCGGAACTTCTCACTGTTCCCGGAGTAGATCGCGCGGGAAGGAATCACGATGCGCGTTCCCCAATCGTCGGCCGCCAAGTCCTGGATGTAGTTCTTGCGCTCTTCGTCCGTCAGCTGCGTTTCAACAAAAGCTTCCGCCTGATCCAGCATGTGCACGGCCTCGGGCCGCCCGTCTTTATAAGTCTCAATCGGCGGGTCGATCGGGCTATTGAACTTGTTCCCCTGCTGAACCTTTTGGCCTGATTCGCCGAAGGATCCCGCCTTGATCAGATATTTCTTGATCGAGTCCTGGAATTCCTTCGTTTTGCTGAGATCCTTTTCGGACGTGGCATAAAGAATTGCGAAGAACGCAAACATCAAAGTGATGAAATCCGCGTACGAGACGAGCCATCGCTCGTTGCCCGCATCATGTTCTTCGTGATTCTCGTTCTTCCTCATGTGGCTTTCACATTTGTGAAGGCGCGCACTTTTTGTTCGATCAAATAGGGGTTAAGCCCCGTAATGACCGCCAATGCGCCTTCCAAAATCATGTGTTCGGTTTCAGAGCGGAAGCGGATCAAAGCCTTAAGTTTGTTGGAAATCGGAATAAAAATTAAATTCGCCGACCCCACGCCGTATACCGTCGCGACGAAGGCGGTCGCGATCCCATGCCCAAGAAGTGCCGTGTCGCTGATGTTGGCCATGACGCTGATCAAACCCAAAACCGCGCCGATGATCCCGATCGTCGGCGCGAAGCCGCCAGCATCGTTCCAAACTTTCGCCGCCGCCATTTTACGCCGTTCATTCACAAGGATCTCTTCCTCAAAAATCCGGCGCAATACTTCGGGATCGACTCCGTCGATGACGAACCGGTAAACCGAGCGCATGAACGGATCCTTAAACTTCGGCAAACTTTGTTCGAGAATTAGAATGGATTCGCGCCGCGCCAGCTGCGCACTCTGAATGATTTCATCCGCGATCGAAGCGCGTTCGGCCGTTTCCCCGCCGCCGAATGCGACTTTCAAATAGGCCACCGCCAAACGCAGATCTTCTACACGATTCGAAAGCATCGTAGCTCCCAAAGTGCCGCCGAAAACAATGAATGCCGCCGTCAGTTGTAAAAGCGAATTCAGGCTGCCGCCCTCAAGAATATTGCCGATGAGAATTCCGCCGATGCCAATGACCAGACCGAGAATCGTAGTGAGTTGCATGTATTCCCCTGCCTCAGAAGTGGCTTAAGTTCTTTTCGCGCGCAAATTCCAAATCGTTAGTGGTCGAGCGCAAGCGGCCGCACATAAAGTGCGCCATCTCACGATAGACTTTCATGGCGACAATCGGGCTCTTTGCCAATACGGCCGCAAGCTTGTCGTAAGGGACCATGAGCAACTCGACGGGTTCCGCAGCGATCGCGGTGGCCGAGCGCACGGCGCCGTCAATAAACGGCATTTCACCGAAATGGCTGCCTGTTCCCATGGTCGCGACATCCATAAAATCGCCGGACTTTGTCGTTTGACGGATTTTTACCGAACCGAATTTGATCAAATAGAGAGCCTTCGCCGGCTCCCCACGGATGAAGATCGTCTGCCCTGCGGAATGGCTTTCGGTGGTGGCCAAATCACTCACTTGTTTCATTTCGTCGGGCGTGAGCGTTTTAAAAAGATAGACGTTGTGAAGCATGTTGCTGCTCATGAAGTTCCTCCGGATTGAGTCAAGAATAGCATTGATACCATTTTCATTTCACGGACTTTCAGTGTAATAAATCGGAATGGCAGTTTTAGTCACAGGCGCAACGGGATTCTTGGGTTCGAAATTAGTCCGCCGATTGATTGAAAAAGGTGAGACGGTTCATGTTCTTCACCGGCCGACCTCTTCCCTCGAAGATCTAAAAGACTTGCCGTTCGTGTCAAAGATCGGCGATGTCACCGATCGCGACAGCGTTATCAATGCTTGCCTGGACGTTGATACAGTTTTCCATCTCGCCGGCGTGATTGGATATTCGCGCGCCATGCGCAAACAAATGGAAGACGTGAACGTCAGGGGCACCCAGAACGTGATTGATGCCTGTCAAACTGGACCAAAGCCTAAGTTAGTTTACATGAGTTCGGTCGTCGCGGTGGGAGCAAGCTTTTCGCCGACGCCACTTAATGAAAGCTCGCCCTACACCATTGCCGGCCTGAATCTGGGTTACTTCGAAACGAAAAAGGAAGCCGAAGATTTGGTGCGCTCCAACACCCGCCGCGGGCGGATCGAAGCGGTCATTTTAAATCCCTCAACCATTTACGGCGCCGGCGACGCTAAAAAATCCAGCCGAAAAACACAGATGAAGGTGGCGCAAGGCAAATTGCCTTTTTACACCTCGGGCGGCGTCAGCGTGGTTTCCGAAAAAGATGTGGTTGAAGCGACTTTGCGCGCGCGCGAGGTCGGTCGGCCCGGCGAACGCTATATTTTAAGCGGAGAGAACCTCACAATCGAAGAGCTCTTTCGGCGCATCGCGGGATTCGCGGGCGTAAAGCCGCCGAATATTTATTTGCCCAATGCCGCGGTCTTTGCCTTGGGAAAGATCGGCGACCTCATGGAAAAGTTCGGCAAAAAAGGTCCGCTCAATAGCGAAAATGCCTGGACCGCCGTGCTCTATCATTGGTTTGATCACACTAAGGCCAAAGAGGAATTGGGATTCAATCCCCGCCCCGCGGACGAGGCTCTTAAAGAGAGCGTGGATTGGATGAAAAAACAGGGTTTGGTTTAATGAAACGTTTCGTTTCGCTGTTCGGAAATATTTTTATTCTGGCAATCAGTTCGATTGTGCTGCTGATGATTTTCGTGGTCGCGGCCATTCTCACTTTACCCGATGTCGGCCAACTGGAAAAATGCTTTACGACGACTATGTACGAAGTCAGGCTTTGCCCCGGCGGCAAAGATTATGTTCCGTTGAAGTCCATTTCGCCCTACGTGTTGCATGCCGTGATCGCGGCCGAAGACGCGGCCTTTTATTCGCACAAAGGTTTTGATTGGCATGAGATCCAGGAAAGTTTCGAAACTAACTTGAAGCGCGGCCACCTCAGCCGGGGCGGATCGACGCTCACCCAGCAGCTCGCGAAGAATGCCTTTTTGAACAAGGATAAAAGTTTTTGGCGCAAACTGAAGGAAGCTTATCTCGCCCATGCGATTGAAAGCCGCTTTAAAAAGGATTTTATTCTCGAGAAATATCTGAACGTGGTGGAGCTTGGGCCGGGCATCTACGGCGTGAAGGCCGCGGCACTTCGCTATTTTCAGAAAAACCCAAGCGAGCTGCATCCACTTGAAGCCGCTTACTTGGCCTTCTTACTGCCTAATCCGAAAGTCTATTCGCAGAACCTGAAAAAGGGCACGCTGACTCCCTTCGCCAGCAAGATGGTCAAAATCATTTTGAAACGCATGCATCAATTCGGAAAGCTTTCGCCGGCCGCTTATCAAACCGCGGTCGATCATCTTAACGACTTTCTCTGGTATGGTTTAACAATGAAGTCATTCGCGGGAACTCCGTTGCACAGTTTGGTTGTGC
>CAZVOP010000083.1:0-12772 GCA_964628445.1 uncultured Pseudobdellovibrionaceae bacterium
CCAGCGCGCTCATTCAGGCAGTCGGCAGCAAGGCCGCCGAAGCGCTGAGCAAAGTTTTCCTGGAGTGCATCGTGGCCCCGCGCTTCAGTAAAGAGGCGCTCGAAGTTTTTTCGAAGAAAAAGAATCTGCGTTTACTCGAATGGCCTGAACTCGGGATACGTGACGACTTTTGGAAAATCCAGACCATTCAAGGCGGATTTCTGGTGCAAGAGGCCGATCGCGTGCACAACTGGAATCCCGAATGGAAAATCTTGGGCGAGAGTCCTTCGCCGGCGATCCGCGCGGATCTTAGTTTTGCGTGGGCGCTCGCGGCTCATCTCAAAAGCAATTCGATCGCGATCGCCGCCGGTAAGCAGTCCCTTGGTCTTGGTATGGGGCAAGTGAACCGTGTCGATGCGGTGGATTTAGCGATCACGCGGATGCAGAAGTTTCATCCGCAATATGAAACCTCGACGCCGGTCCTGGCCAGCGATGCGTTTTTTCCTTTCGCGGACTCGATTGAGCTTATTAAAAAGGCAGGAATCGCTTGGGTGATCCAGCCCGGGGGTTCGCTGCGCGATGAAGAGGTCTTCGCTAGGGCCAAAGATCTTGGTGTGAGTATGATCCTCACTGGACAACGCCACTTCCGTCATTGATCCTTAAGAGGTATGCATCAAGATGGCGCCTCTTGGCTGGTAAAAAGTAGTGGCCGCATCATAGGACCTTTTCCGACCGATCGGATCGCGGAACTTCTGCGTTCGCGTGAAATTTCGGTTCTGGATGAAGTTTCGCGTCCTATGCGCCGCTGGCAGACCATTCAGTATCACGATGAATTCAAAGAGATCGTCGATTCCATGCGCAAGGCCAATTTGAGCGAGCGCACCGAAGCCACGTGGACACCGACCGGAGTCACCAGCAATCTGACGCAAACGCTGACCGATCTCGGTGACGGCGATATGACCGACGAAGTTTCCGACGAAATGGTGTTTAGCAGTACGGCCAAAGAGATCGTGATTCACAACATTCAAGAAGACCGTGTGCAATCATCCAATGTGGGCGGCCGCTTTCAGCCTTCCCAGGTACAAAACACCGCGATTCAGCGGCAGGTCGAAAAAACCACGCGTGGCCTTTGGATCGCGACGATTTTAATTTTGCTCTTGGTGTTCGCATTCATAGCCAAAAAACGCATGGCCGCGGGCGGCTTTGATGCCCGCCCTTCAGGAGTGCGCATCAAGCAGAACGTCGTGGCCGCGGTGCAGGTCGGACACTATGCGGAAGCGCTTAAGGATCTGAAAACTTATTTTACGGATCCGGCCCAGGCAGGTGATCTTGCTATTTATTACGGATCTCTTTTGATCCAGGTCGAAAACCAAACCACACTGGGCCGCCGTCTGCTGAATCAGGTTCTGACCTCGCGGCGTCCTGAAACAAAGCAGGCGTATACGGGCTTGGGCGTGGCCGACTTGATCGACGGGCAGCTCGATTCCGCACAGGAAAATTTTGAAAAAGCCCTCGGTTACGATGCCGTGTACGTGCCGGCCATCGTGAATATGTCGGCGGTTTATATTCAAAAGGGCGATTATGCCCGCGCCAAAGTGCTGGCGCAAAAGGCGTTGAACTTAAGCCCCATGCAAGGGGAAGCTCTTTTGGCGCTGGCTGAATCGCAACTGTATCTGTTCAAAGTGAATGGCAACTTGGCCGAGTTGAATCACGTGAACAAGATGATCAAGGAATTCACTTCGCGGCAATGGGATTACGCCGCTGAGCTCGGCTTCTACAATCTGTATTTCGATTTCTTGCGCCAGGATAAAGCCTTGGATGAAAAAATCCAGAGCTACCTGGACCGCGATCCGCGCTTGACCGCCGATCATCGTCATAATGTTTTTATTTATCGAGGGCGCACTCAGTGGAAGATCCTGGCCCGTCTTTGCGAACAGATGGTGGAAAAACTCGATGGCCGGCCGCGCACGGCGAATTTTCTGACCGCTTGTTATTCGCAAGAAGCGCGTTGGGACAATGCGCGCCGTAACGTCGAAAAGGCCGTTAACCAGTCGCCCCGCGATCCGCTGGTGCAAGCCTGGTACTCTTTGGTCTTAAAAGAGAGCGGCGATCCCGATCAGGCCAGCGTGGTGCTAGGGCGCGCAAACGAGTACAACCGGCGCGGTGAATTCGTACTCCCGGCCTTGCTGCAAGCGCGCTTTTGCCAAATGAACAAAGACGTCGAATGCGCGCGCGAGTCATGGCAAAAGATTTACGAGCATAATCTTGAAGCCCTGCCGGCCGTCGCTGGGATGGCCTGGGTTTACGCGCGAAATAAAACTTATGCCGAATCGGTAAAGTTGATCGACAAAGGACTTCGCATTTCGCCCGACTACATACCCTTGTTGGAAATGCGCCAGCAGGCGGAGCGCGAGGGCTGGTATGCGCCTAACTAAGATCTTATTGATCTTTTTGTTGGCCACCCCGGCTGCTTTTGCCGATGACGATGCATTCGAAGCACGGGCTGCCAAGCAAAGCAGCCGCGACGTTAAAGTGCCGCGTGCGCTGGTGGCCAAGATCGAGCACGATTATCGTGAATATTTGAAGACGGAACAGGTTCTTCCGAAAGAAGGATTAAAGCGCAAACTGCTCAACATTTCCGTCGAGCTTAGCGAAAAGCGTCGTGCGGCTCTGCATGAAAATTCGCGCATTAATACCCCGCTCGGCGGCGGAGTCATTGATCTTGCCGAATTTGTGACCCCTTTACGCGGTGCTTTTGAAATGAAGATAAAATCGGCGGGGGAAAAGCCCGAGGAGAACCTCCCTCTACGCGTGTACTTCGTCAGCCACGCCAAGCCTCGCGTATTGGGTGGAGAGCAGTACGGCGCGGGTTGCGATAAATTCATGGAAATCACTCAATTTTTTGCGCGTAAGATGGCTCAATCCGGATTTGAACTGTACACTGCGGATCAGCGTTACGTTTCCGTACTCGGCGGAACTTTTGTTCTGGTGTCTTTCGATAAGGAAGCGTTAAATGTCGCGAGCTTGAGCTTTATGGATTCCCGGTTTCCCGAACTGATGTGCGAGTGAAGCGATGAAACGTTTTGTGCGTGAGCTGAAAGAAAAAGAGCATCTGCAAACGGCCTTCTTGGTGACCGAAAAAAATACGGGCACCGATCGTAACGGCAAACCTTTTTTAAGCGTCACGCTTTCGGACTCCACCGGTCATTTGAATGCCCGCATGTTTGAGAAGGTGGGCGACACCGCCTCGGGTTTCGATATGGGCGACGTGGTGTGGGTCAAAGGCTTCGTTCAGCTGTTCCAAAACCGTAAACAATTGATCATTCACGAAATCCGTCGGGCGGTCGAAGGCGAGTATCAAATGACCGAACTCATCGCCGACCTCGGCGGCGATCCGCGCGAACATCTCAATAGTCTATTGAAGACCGTCACTTCACTGGAAAATCCGTTTATCCGCGATTTGCTTAACGCCACTTTAAACGATGCTCAAATCCAGCCTCTAATTCTTAAGGCGCCGGCGGCGAAGACGATCCATCATGCTTACCGCGGCGGACTTCTTGAGCATATTCATTCCATCACGCAGGTGATGGAAGCTTTAGCCAAGCATTACAGTTTTTTGAATCGTGATTTGCTGGTGTTCGGGGCGATCTATCACGATCTCGGCAAAGTTTTTGAACTCGATTTATCCGAAGGCATTCATTACACGCAAAGCGGCCGGTTGGTTGGCCATATGGTCTTGGCTTGCGAGATGATCGAGAAGATGGCGAACGGTATCGCGGAATTTCCGCAAGATCTGCGCGACGTTTTGAAGCACATCGTGCTGTCGCATCATGGGAAGCTTGAGTACGGCTCACCCAAGCTGCCGATGATGCCCGAGGCGATTGTCGTGGCGATGATCGATGATTTGGACAGTCGCATGAACACGCTTTTTCATTTCTTAAAGACGGAAGCGGAAAGCGTTCCCGCGGACCAAAAGTGGAGCCATTATCACCCGGGCTTTGAACGTTATTTTTATTTGGATTTCTTCCGCAAGAAGCCCGACTAATCCTTAAAATTTTCCGGCATGATCAAAACGATGGGCTCGCTTTCACCGAAGGGTGCCATTTGCGGCAGCTCTTTGCCTTTGGAGCGGATGATTCTCTCCACGGGTTGGGTCAGGTTCAAGCCGATGATGCAAAGACGCTTCGGTACTTTTTGGCTCAGCTCATTCATCAGTTTTTCGCAGCGGTAGGGTGTCTCCATGATAATCACGGGGCGGGTTTCGCGGATGATGGAATTCCATGCGCCGTCGCGCAGTTCGTTCTTGGCCGGCAAAAATCCAGCGAACGTAAAATAATCAAGACGTACACCTGCGACCGAGATCAGCGACATCAGGCTCGATGCACCCGGGACAGGATGCACAGGAATGCCTTCTTTATGGCAAGCCTTAACAAGGTCCGAGCCCGGATCGCAAAATCCGGGCGTTCCGCAATCGCTGACCAGAGCGACTTTTTTGGTTTTGCACTCGTTCAACAAAAACTCGATGTCGGCGGGTTTAGAGTGCTCGTTCAGTTGATCCATCGCTTTGGCCTGAACGCCGGCGGCCTTAAGAATTTGCCGGAGCGCTTTGAGTTCTTCGCCGACGACGAGGTCCGCGTTTTTCAATGTCTCAACGGCATTGAAGGTGATGTCTTGCGGATTTCCGATAGGGGTTGCGACGATAAAAAGAGCCATGCTATGGTCGCTATCACATTCTTTATGCAAAAGGCTAGCGCATGTCTCGCTGGAAAGTCCTAAAATCGATAGAATTATTTAAGGCAGGCTTTTTCCGCCTGCGTATGGACGAATGCGAGCTGCCGGACGGCCGGGTGATGCCGAAATATTACGTGATGGATTTCGCGGATTGGGTCAATGTCGTTCCGGTCACGGCGGATGGGCGGATTATTTTGGTTGAGCAATATCGTCACGGGGCCGGTCAAAGTTTTCTCGAGATTCCCGGTGGAAGTCTTCATTCGAACAGCGAGGATCCCCGTTTGGCCGGCGCGCGCGAACTGCGCGAGGAAACCGGTTACGTCAGCGACGAGTGGATCGACTGCGGCGCTCATTTCCCAAATCCCGCTTTGCAATCGAACCGTATGCACACCTATGTGGCTCTAGATTGCCGCTTTGAAGGTCCGCCGGAGCTTGATCCGTTCGAGGATCTGAGTGTTCAAATCATGCCGCTGAAGGAAGCGGTCGAGCGTTTTGAGCGGGGTGAGTTCCTGCACTCCATCATCGCCGCATCCTTCGCGCGCTCATTTAAGATCTTGCGTGAAAAGGGATTGTTGTGAGTTTTGACGCAGCGGTTTACTGATACAGAAGTGGGCGGCTATTTCTTTCCTACCCCTTCAACATAACTCATCCCGATCGAAGGCAAGTCCGTCGGAGGCAAAGCTCGTCCGGCGTGCACGGAGTCAACGAACACAATCCGGATCTGCGGGAGCAAAGCCCGCACTTGCTCGATAATGACCGGCTCGTTCTCAAAGAACCAAATGTAATCATAGTCGTCCGCAAGGCCCTTCAAAACATTCGCTTTAAAGGATTCATCGGTCTGCACTTCGGACGGCTTCATCATCAATTTATGATCACTCTCCAGAGGAAAACCCCAATGCGATAGCGCGCGTAAAGTTCCCGCGCGCATCGAACTGTCGGGCCGCCCCGTTAAGTATAAAATATCCGCGCCCAACGACTGCACCAGGCGCACGTACTCATTTGCCGAAGGGTAAATATGATCTTCATGCAAATCGCCGCTACTGAAGAAATGCGTGCGCCAGTAATCGCGGACCTCGCGAAAAAAATCCAGCGACGAACCGATACGGGCGCGCTCTAATACGGTGCGGACCCCCCAGTCGGAGGGAAGGACTTCGATATTGGAGAGCACAATGGATTCGGCGGAAAAGCGCGCGCGGAATGTCTCATCCGCGCCCAGCCGGCGCAAAATGGCTTGAGTGCGCGGGCTCACGCAAAACAAAGTCGAGTCCAAATCAAAAACCACCGCAACCCGCATGGAGCGCGCATGCTCGCGCAGATGTTGGGTCACTTCGATGAGGGGATGGGTCTTATCCAAATTTTTCTCCATCAATACAATATCCGAATGTTCGTCTCAAATCGAGACAGAAGCGAAGTTCACGAAAAGCGTCGAGGTTTTCTTCATACCCCGTGGTTAGGGGTTTGACACTTTTTTTGAATCTCGCCCGAGGTGACTCGAACTCGAACATCCTCCTGGAATCTCTAATGATTTAGCGGGGTAGGTCTTCAGCCCAGACTTCCTCACACCGATAGCTAACTGTTAAAGAAGGAAGTCCTTATGAAATATTTGGTATCGCATGAAGGTCAAGAAACGGGTCCGCTGTCGCTCGACGAAATCGTTGCGAAAGTACGCAATAAAGAATTCGAGCTCTTTGACTATATTTATAGCGAAGAAAAGCAGGACTGGGTTCTCCTTATGGAGCACGCCGATCTCGCTTCGAAGCTGAAAAGCAATAAGCCGCCGCGCCCTCCGCAAACGGCTGAAGTTAAAGAGGTTACTGTGGCCGAATTGGCGGCCGTGCCCACACCCAAGGCGACCGTGGGCGACGCCCACACCATCAGCGAATGGTTTATTTTAAAGGGTGAAAATAAGTTCGGTCCCTTTGCCTATGAAGACGTCGTGAAGATGCTTCAGCAAAAGGTCGTTTTTCCTTTCGATTTCATCTGGCACACCAGTATGGAAAATTGGAAGCGTGTAGCGGAGCTCAGTGAATTTACCGAAGAAAATATCCGCAAGCTTTTCACCGATTCCGGCAAAAAGCAGGATGTTTTCGTCAACCGCAAATTTAAACGCCAAAAGTTCAATGGCCGCGTGATCATTCACGACAACTTGACCTTATGGAAAGGCACCGGCTTTGAGATTTCCAAAGGCGGGGTCGGCGTCGAGATGAAGAACGCGCTTGTCGTCCCCGGGCAACAAGTGTTCGTGCACTTTACCGGCGAAGGCGAGTTCCCGGCATTCAACGCGGTTTGCGAAGTGGTCAGCAAGAAATTCGTCAACGATGCTTCACCTGTTCAATACGGCCTGCGTTTCTTGTCGTTAAGCCAAGAAGTCCAGGAAGAATTTTATAAGAGAGTGGCATAAGTTATGAAACTGACTTGTCCTATATATAAACATCTTGTGATCGCAAGCTTACTCGCTTCCGGTGCGGCTATGGCCAAACCGAAAGTGAAGGCCAAGTCACAACCAAAAACCGTGAAGGCCCAGCCTGCGGAGAAAATTTCGCCCAATGCACAGCCTTTGGCGGAGTTGAAATTGGTTGAGGGAGATGAAAAGGGCAACGACGTAAAATCTTTGAAGGCGGAGCTCATGGTCTCGAAAACCGAGACCGCCGCGATCAAGCAAGCGCAGAAACTTTTAAAAAAGCATAAAGGCACTTATCTCGAGCCCGAATTGCAATTCCGTTTGGCTGAGCTTTACATGCGCAGGTCCAAAACCGACCGTTTCTTCGAAGTGCACCGTGAATCCGAAACGATCGTAAAACTCGCTCCGCGCTTGGTGAAGGCCGCATCGAGCCGCGCCAGCGTGCAAAAAGCCGTCGACACTTATGGTTTGATCCAAGCCAAGTTCCCCAATTTCCCACAGATGGATTTGGTGATCTTCAACCACGCTTTCGCCCGCCAAGCATTAGGACAGGAAAAAGAGTCGGAAGTTTTGTACGGGACTTTGATCAATAGATATCCGTCGTCATTGTTTGTTCCGGATGCGCACCTGGCTATCGGTGAGATCGCTTTCACCCGCAGCCAATTCGCCGTCGCCCTTGATCATTTCAATGCTATCCGTAAGTTCCCCGAATCGCGCGTTTATCCCTACGGGCTCTATAAGGCCGCGTGGACTCATTACAATATGCGCGATGCCGAGAAGGGTTTGAAAAAACTTGAGGAAGTCGTCGCGTACGGGAAGTATATCTCGCAAAACAGGATCGAATCGCGCCTTGATTTGCGCAAAGAAGCGCTCAACGACATGACCTTGTTTTACGAAGATGTTTATCCGTCCAAAGACGCTTATAAGTATTTCCGCGAGCAAGCGGGCGAGGCTGAAGTGGGCCCGATCTTGTTGCGCATGGCGACTCTTTACGAGCGTCACTCACGCTTCAACGATCAGCGCATTGTTTTGGATAAATTCATTGAAGAGTTGCCGGCCTCGCCGCTGCTCCCGCAAGTTCATAACGATCTTGTTTTGGCCTACGATCATCTTCGTCAAAAAGACAAATCGGTCGTGCGCTTGGCCGAATTCGCAAGCCTTTGCCAGCCCGACAGCAAATGGGTCAAGTCGCAAGGTAAGGCCGCGGAAGCAAAAAAGACCGCAGCCGAATGCTTGACCTCACTTAACGAAACTTCGCTCCGCTTGGCTAAAAAATGGCTGAAGGCTTGGAAAAAACTGCCGACCGACACCAGCTATGCCGACGCTTCCGAAAAAGCGTTCGAAATTTATTTGAATACGCCGAGCCAAGACGAAGAATACAAACAGTCGCGCTTCGCTTACGCCGAATTGCTCTTTGCGCGCCAAAAATACCGCAAGGCTTCGGCTGAATATGCGCAAGTCGCCAAATCCGGCGGACCGGTACAGTTGGGCCACGACGCTTCGTACGCCGCCGTTCTTTCGCTTGAAAAAGCGGTTGGCGAGAAGTGGTCTTCGGACGATGAAAAAAGCTTTCACCAGCTGGCGCAAGAGTACGTTCAAAAGAATCCCAAGGGCCAGTATCGCCTCGACGTGGAATACAAGATGGCCTTGTTGGCCTATGAAAAAGAACGCTACGACGAAGCCGCGCCGTTGTTTTTGCGCTTAGGCCGCGAGTTCGCGAATCAAGATAAAGGCGTTAAAGCGCAAGATCTTTACCTCGATATCTTGAACATCAAGAAGGACTATCGCGGGATCCGCAATTACGCGCAAGAAATCATGAAGCTGAACAACGAAGCCGGCCGCGAAAGCAAAATGCGCAAGCTTTATGAGCAAGCTTACTTCCTGGAAGTTCAAGGACTGGAAGAAAAATCCAAGTTCAAGGAAGCGCTTGAAGAATACCAAGCTTTCGCCAAGCAGAATCCCAATTCCGAGTTGACTGAAAAAGCCATGTGGAACAGCTCGCAGCTTTACTTTAAATTGGGCGACGCGTGGAATGGCGCGAAAAGCGGCGAGGAGTTCGCGGTTAAATTCCCGAAATCGCCGAAATCAGTCGATGCCCTTTTGCACTCGGCTCAGACCTTCGAAGCCATGGGCCAGTTGAGTGAAGCCGCGCGCGTGCTCGCGCAGCTTGCACAACGCGATGAAAAGGCCGCGCCGCGCTGGCGTGAATTGGCCGCCGACTTCCACGCGATGGACGGCGATTACCCGCAGGCGCGCAAACTGTACAATGATCTTAAGGGCCACGGCGACCAGGCTTCCCGCACGCGCATGATGAATAAGCTCGAGGCGCTTGAGAAAAACTATGGTACCGCACAGTCGCAGGCCGAAATGCTGAAAGTCTTGATCGACATGAATATCCAGCCGCAAGCCAATATGGCCAAAGTGGCGGTGGTCGAAAAGGATTTTGAAAAAGGCCGCAACACGGAAGCCTTCAACGAAGCCCGCCGCTTGCTCGGTAGCGGCATGAACGCCAATCAAAAGGCCCGCTTGCGCATGGTGCAAGCGAAAGTGCTTGAGCAAGAATTTATGAAGGCCAGCGTGAAGTCGCGTGCCGAGCGTGTCGCCACCGTGTTGGCGATCAAGACCGAAAAATTGCAGAAGGCCCAAGAGGCTTTCCAAAGCGCCATCAAATACGGGGATGCCCGCGTTTCAATGGATGCTTTCGAACATCTCTACGGCTGTTATTCACACTATGTGACTTCGCTTAAAGAGATGCCGATTCCGGCGGGTCTAAGCGCCGACGATGCAAAGGCATTCCGTGCGGAACTCGACAACCTCGTGGTGCCGCTCGAAGAGAAGAGCGTCGATACGCTTGCCCAGGCCGTGAAGTTCGCCAAGCAGCAACAATTCCTCGACGGAACCGCGGCGCGCTTGGAATCCGAGCTCGCGAAATTGAATCAGCAAACGCAGACCAATCTGAGCCCCGAGATCGAGAAACCCGACCTGGTGCTCCCTGTTTTGGCGGGGGTGAATCCGTGAAGAATTTAATCGTCGCGACGTCCGTAGCGTTACTTTTATCCGCTTGTGCCAGCACACCCGGCCAAAAGGCTGAGGTGCCGGTCCCGACCTACACCGAAAAGGTCAGCGCGATTTCCGTTAACGATTTCAAGCCGTCGACGGCTTGCCCTGCGGACGCCAAATTTAAATCTCCCGACTGGCGCAAGTTGGTCAGCTACGCCAATGCCTGCGTGAAAGCAAAGGATTGGCGCAAAGTCGAAGCGATCGGAAATGAGCTCGCGATCAGCGCGCATTTGACCCCGTGGGGTCCGTACTTCATGAGCTTGGCCGCGCAATCGCGCAAAGATTATCCACGCGCAACTTGGATGCTTGAGCTGGCTTTGAAGAAGGCTCCGAATGAGGGCATCTTCCATTATCAGATGGGCCGTTTGAACTGGGAACTTGGCGACGATGCCGCGGCTCTAAAAGAGCTGAAAATGGCTTCGGACTTAAACCCCTCGTTAAGTGACGCCCACTACGTGATGGGGCAATTGGCTTTGCGCAAAGAAGATTATTCGGGCGCGACCAATATGTTTCGTAAAACCCTCTCGCTTGATCCGAAGCACTGGCCGGCGACCATGGGGATGGCAACGGTCAGCATGAAGAGCGGCGATTGGGCCAAGGCCGAATCGACATTGGAAGACGCCGTGCGCTTGAATCCGCGCAGCACCAAAGCGCGCCTGGCGTTGGCGCAAGTGCAAGAGATGCATCTGAAGAAGGTTCAAGAGGCGATCAACACGTACAAAGAGCTTCGCAGCTTCGCCCAAGAAAAGAAGCTCGATGAGAGCGTTCAATTGAATTTGGATGAAAAGATCAAAAGCCTCGAGAAAAACGTCTCGCAGGTCTCCAAAGGCAGCCAGCTTACGGTCCGTCAGCCGACTGCGGAAGGGAAGGTTACAAAGTGAAACACCTAATAGCCGTTTTAGTTTTGATTGTCTTTGCATTGCCGGCATTGGCCGACGATGCAAAAGCGCCGAGCGAGGCTAAGAAAAAAGTTTCGTACCGCAAAACCCAGAGCGTGAACTTTGATGAAACCGATATCGATGGGCAAGTGCGCAGCCCCGACGGTGCTTATTTGCTTCAAAAACGCGGCGTTCAATTTATGCCTTTATATAAGGTCAACAACCAGTTCGAGAAAAACATTCTCGAATCGGTAGAGTATTTGCGGTGAGGATTATATGAGAAAGATCGCGCTCCAGATCGAACATAAGTTCAAGAACCGGGTGGTCGGAAACCACTTGATCGATGGACAAACCACGACGATCGGCTCAAGCAAAACGGCTCACATCCGATTGCTTGGCAGCGAGATTGCGGGGCTTCATGCGGCATTCGACTTGAGCGAAGGCCAATGGAACCTTTGCGATCTGGGCTCGGAAAGCGGAACTTGGGTGAATAAAAAGCCCGTGATCGAGTACAAACTCGACGGCGCGACGGTCATTCATATCGGCAATCACCAACTCAAAGCCACGCCCCATATACTGGAGCGAAAAATAATAAAAAAAGATTTGAGTGAAAGCGAAGGCCAATTCACTTATCACCAAGTCGTGGTGTTGAAAAAAGGCTTGCTTGAAAGCGCGATCCTTCTTGAGCCCACGCATGCGTATGAATCGGGACTTGCCGGAGTGGGGCGTTTAACGGCTCCCACCGGATTTGAGTGGACGACGACCGAAGCCGGTCCGTACATGATCAGACAGCGCTTGACCCGCACCGATGTCTTGCAAGAGACCATGCGTGAAGCGATCGGAGTCGATTGGAAGAGTCCGGGCCCCATGATCGCTGCGGCATTGATGATTTTGCTCGTGTTCGGCGTGATGTTCTTGGTTCCGCAAAAGCCGGATGAGGACATGAAAACGCTGACTCCTGAAATGCAGAATCAATACACGCGTATGATTTTCGACGGGCAGAAAGTGCGTAAGCAAAAAGCCATCGCCGAAAAAATGCGTAAGAACATCCAGGGACAATCGCAGCAAGGCGTCGCTAAGACGACTCCGGGCGGCGATGCGGGCGCCAAAATCGCCGGCGGCAACAAGCAATCCCCGGGTGCGAAAGTGGTTATGAATTTAAAGAACGCAGGCCTTGGCGCGATGATCGGCAAAGTGGCTGCGCGTGCGGCGAAGAATGCGCAACTTGTGCAAGCGGCGGGCGTTTCGCCTGACTCGCGTGCAAGCGGTCGTGCACTTGGTTTAGGCGGCGGATCGTCACTCGATAAACTCGGTGGTGGCGGCGGCGGAACCGGCGGCGAAACGATGAAGGTCGGCGGCCTCGGTACGGCTGGCAAAGGCGGAGGAGCAACGGGCTTTAAGGGCTCGGGCGCTTTGAGCCTTGGTAACATCGGTAACGCCGAAGTCGGTGCGATCGAAGAAGAGAGCGAAGTGGACGGCGGTTTGGATAAAGAGGCGATTGCGCGCGTGATTCGCTCGCAACTCGGCGCCATCCGTTACTGTTACGAGCGCCAGTTGAGCGCGAACCCGGAACTCTACGGGAAAATATTAGTTAAGTTTACGATAGGGGCCGCGGGTAGCGTGGTCGCCCAAGCAATAGGTACAACATCATTAAACAGCGCCATGGTCGAGGGATGTATTCTGAGGCGTGTTGCGGGATGGCAGTTCCCCACTCCGAAAGGTG
>CAZVOP010000084.1:0-12640 GCA_964628445.1 uncultured Pseudobdellovibrionaceae bacterium
GCCTCGACGATATCGGCTCTACGGGCATGGATGTGATTAGTCAGATTATCCAAATCTTCCAAAACTACTCTTTGAGTACTCAAGTTTTGGTGGCCAGCATCCGCACGCCCATTCACGTTTTGGATTCCGCGATGATCGGCGCACATATCGTGACCTGCCCTTACAAAGTCATGCAGCAGTTGGTGAATCATCCCCTCACCGAAAAGGGCATCGCACAATTCTTGAAAGACGCTCAGAATATGCCGAAATAGCGGAATGCCTAAGGCTTTCGCTTTTCTGATTCTTTCCGTTTCTTTTCTTGGCTGCGCGAGCATTGGTGCTAACCGCGCGGCCTTAACTATCAAAGAGATCGACTGGCCCATTGGCGAGATCCGCGCGGTCTGTGCGAGCCTGCTTCCCGCCGGCGTTCGCGCCATGAGCCCTAACGGGCATGAGATTCTTTCGCGACATTTTGTCCTCGACAAAAATGGACAGCAAAAACCGGCAGGCGACGCAACTGAGCGATACTTCACGCATATCCTAATACTGGGGGACCGCAGACCTTATGATATCGAAATTTTAGTCACGCGTGAGACGCGGGCGTTGCGCGGAAATCAGTTCACTTACGTGGTCAGCGGATACGATCAGCGACTAGCCAAAGAGCTTGAGAGAAAGCTTCGTACGGAACTCACCAAACGTCGCGAAGATCGCAACATTATTGACGATTTTCGCGTCTTCTAACAGACTATTCATGGATGTTCACACCAAGGAAAGTCGCTCATAGGCCTTACGTGTTTTGGTCACGCTTACTTGCAGGCGCCGTGATTCTATTCCCGTACTCACTGACAAAAATTGATTTCAGATCCGTGTTCACGAGCGGGCTTTCTGTTTCGGCGAATCGTTCTTCGCCCCCCTACTCGGCCTTTGAAGATTTGCATGAAAACTTTGACTCCGAGCTGCCGACTATTCCCGACGGTGGTGAGCGTATTGCCGCCGGCAAGCCGATCGACATGCGCATGGTGCAAGAAATTCCGCGTCAGCGTGTCGTCATGATGGCCGGGATGACCTTGCGTTCTCCGGCTCCGACAAATGTTGAACCGAAAGCTTTTTATATCGCGGGCGAAAGTGTGCGTCGCATGCCGGCCATGCCTTTGGGCCGCGCGCTTGTCGCGGCGACGTCGATGGCTTCACCTGTCCCGACGGAAATCGTAGATAAAAACGGCGACTTGCTGCCGGTGCCGGCGCGCAAGCAAGCACTGATGGCGCAAGTCAAAGATGAAGATTGGACATTGCCCGGCCCGGCACAACTTGCACGGGAGCTGGCTGAGCAAGAGTTACTCCGCCAAGGCCGTCCGATTCCCAAAGAAGAACCGCAGCCTTCCAATGACGATCAGTTCGTAACCAAAATCACCAGTCTGATTCCGAATCCCGATTACTACCGCCCCCTTTGGCTGAACGGGCAAATCGAAATGACCGGAGGCCTTGCTTTTGTCGGCCCCGAAAATCATATGATCGTTAAGCGCGTGCTCAACGGCCGCGTTCAGGAGCAGGGACGCATTTGGGTGACGGAAGGCCGCTTTGAAATTCACGTGAAGAAGGCCACTGGTTATCTAGTTGCTGAACTTCAAACGCGCGACGGCCGAATTTTAGGCCGGGGCGAGATGAACCTTCTCCATCTGACCGATGTCCCACGCAAAGGCGACCGCGTATCAGACATCCGCTTATCTCTTCACCCCACCAGCGAAGGCGCAAGCTTCCGCACGGCTTCGGCCTATTCGCATGGCCAACAAAGAATCGCGGTCCCTGATGCGCGCGTTGAGGTCCAGGCTTACACCAATCCGCAAAAGACCGATGACGAGGGATTTGTCAGTGAGCCTTCGTTAAATCATGACTCTTCTTTCGTGGCGCGCGCGACGGCAAAAAAACATTGGTCCACGCTGGTGGTCGGCCAAGCGAATCACACGCAGGATATCCGCCTGTTTTCAAATTCCATGGTCGAGGCTTTGATCGATTTGAATGTCGAAGGATTTGAGCGGCGTGAAGCCGAGCACATGGCGATCGTGTGGGGACAAGTCACCGGCCAAGGCAAGCCTCAGGCCGGAGTCGCGGTCGAGATGGCCGGTGGGTACCGGGCGGTTTATTTCAACGAGATGTATCTTCCGGATAAAAAAATGAGCCGCACGGGAAGTAACGGCATGTTCGCGTTTCTCAAAGTGAAATCAGGCGTACAGGCTTTGCGGGTTAAGGCCAACGGACGCATGTACCCGGCTCAAATTTTCCCGAGTGAAGAAAAGCATGTCTCCTTTGTTGATGTCGAGATTCGCGACAAAGTTGTTTCGCAGTTTCGTGTTTTTGACGTTCTTGATTTGAATAAACCGGTCAACGCGCGGATTCGTTTGGTCGGCACCGAAGAGGCGCTGCCGGTTGGGCAGCAACAGTACGTCGAATACTCTGTCGCCGCCGATCCCTTTATGATTGAAGCCGAGGCCGGCTCGGACTACGAAATCAGCCGGATGACATTCACGGGCGCTCCTCATCTGGTGAATGTTCCGTTGGTGAAGCGCAGCTGGATGTACGATTTATATCAGGCTAAAAACGTGCGCACGATTCCGGGCCGTGGGGTGATCGTGGGCTTTATCGACGATCAGGATTTTGAAGTTGAGCTGACAGGCTATCCGCCGCAAGAGCAAATGCAGATTCTTTATTTCGACGCGCAGGGGAGGCCTCTTGAAACTAAGACCGGCGTGGCGGGCGGCGGGTTTGTGATCTTCAATGCGCCTCCCGGCCTACAAACAATTTATATCCACCCGACTCAATCGCGTGAAACTTACAGCCAAGTGGTTGTCGCCGAACCTCAGTATGTTCATGTCGTGGCATGGGCCGCGGCGAGAAGATAATTTTCGTTGCCGGATTCGGCCGTGCTCGGATTTGTAATTAATAAAATCTATTTACATTGGTGTACGGATTGACACCATAAAAAACTCCCGGAGCTTATCGCCACCGGGAGTATATTAAAAAATATTAGCGACAGCCGAGTGCGCGGCAACGTGCATGCGAAAACTGTTCGCATTTTTGAACCGCACGGTACTGAACCCGACGCCAATCAAAACCCGAGGCGCGATAAACATTGCGGCGCCAGTCTTGTGCAAAGCAAGTCACCTGGTTCGGGCCGCCGTGACCGGGGCCACCATGTCCGCCGCCGCCATGGCCGGGACCGCCGTGACCAGGTCCACCATGACCGGGGCCGTTTCCACCGATAATTCCACCGATAACGCCGCCAATAAGCCCGCCGATAATTTCCGCTCCACGATCACGTTCGGTCATTTGCATTGAAGAAGAATACAAGTCTTGAACGTCAGCGTCCGACATCGGACCGTACTCTTGTTCAAAGACTTGATCGTTAGAAGATTGAATCTCAACGTTTTGCGCGAACGCCGAAGGAAGAGTGAGCAGCGATGCTGCAACAAACAAGAAAACTTTCATCTGGAACCCCCATAATTAGTTAACCGCTGAAACGGTAATATGGGTCTTCAGCAAATGCGAGGCCAAAATTTTTGGTATCAGAATGCGACCATGTAAGTGAAAGCTAAGTGCGAGCCTTCGGCTTCTTGTCTTGCGTACCGATTTGGCGAAGCATGCGATCCTTCGCTCCTGGGGGAAGATGCAATTGGAATCCACGCGGCAAAGTGGCGTTAGCTTTAATCGCATGGCGCAGATCCAAATTGTATTTCAACAATTCGGCAGTATCGAGTCCGGTCATTTTGACCAGATAGCGGGCCTTTGTGCGACCGGACAGCTGGATCACTTCACGTTCCTGTAACGGTTCGCGCGGGGTATCTTTGAACAACAGCTCGTTGTATTTCTCTGCGTACAAAGCGGCTAAAAAGCAGGTGAAAAAGTTGGAAGAGGCAAAACGGAAATCGCCATCGTGATAGCGCGCAATGATCTGTGAAAGATCGCGCGAGTTGGCCTTGCGAATTGCCTTATGAATATTGCCGATGCCGTGATTGTACGAGGTGATCGTGAGCTCCCACGAACGCATGGCCCGGTAATACGAACGCAGCAAGCGTGCGGCGGCGACAGTCGCCTTCAGCGGCGAATTGCGCTCATCAATTAATGGATCGACGATCATATAGGCCTTGCCCGTGCGGGGCATGATTTGCCAAATGCCGCTTGCGCCGACCTTCGAAAATGCATCTACGTTGAAACTGCTCTCGACGAACGGCAAACGCGTCAACTCGGTCGGCAATCCGAACCGCTTAAACTCTTCCTCCATATACGGAAGATAGCGACTGCTGTTCACTAACCCTCGCTGAAAGAAATCCTTTTGACCCAATTGGCTGCGTACGCTTTGCGCGGCAAGAGTGAAAACCGCGCGGCGTGAGCCTTTCAGAGGCATAAGCTTGTCGTAAAGCCGGCGTTCGAGCGGAGAAAGGTTGGCGTAGTTTTTTCGCTTGGCAAGTTTACGTAAAGCCGTGCGTATTTCTTGGGCAGTTTTCTTGGCGAGCTTCTCGCCCCGGTCGCGGCGTAACCATGTCGGCCCTTTGCCATTTAATAAAATTTCAGTCGTGTCGACGACACGAAAGATAATCCACGGATATCGCAAATGATGGATGACGTGATGGGCTTCGCCGTAGCGGGTGTAGATGTCGAACCAGAACTCGGTGCGCTCTTTTAAGCCGTCAGGGATTGAAAAGCCCGGCGACATGCGGTTACTGAAGTCGGACAGAATTTTCGCACGCAATTCGCGCCATTGTTGTTCGCTTTGAATGTTCTGGGCTTCACTGCTGCGCACGGCGGGTTCCGGCTGATTAACGGGCAGTTCCATCAAGGGGAAAATCTCGGCGGGCGAGTCTTCGTTATGCTGATCGTGAATTAGCGGAAGAAATGCGTCGCTGTTATCGCTCATTATGGCGGAATAGGCTGAACAACTCAGAAGGGAAAAAGCTAAGATAAGCCCATACCGGACGGACACATTGCGCATAGTATGATGCAGAGCAATATAAGGGCCACGATTTTGTCGATTTTTTTCATACAAATCAAGTAGTTAGAACATCATTAAGGGCCGCTTAACGTCACCTAGGGCCTCATTGGGGCCCTGATAGCACATGGTGTAAACGCAATTTCCTGACCATTTCAAAGCGTAAATGGCTTCCCTTTTAATTTGAGATGGGTTTAACCTTGTTGCGAATTGAGTGGAGGCACACATGGCAGACGTTCTGGTGGTTACCAGCAAGGTTAAGAAGTTCATTAAAGAAAAAGCGGGATGCAACACTTCCGCAGAGACGATCGACGTATTGAGCAAAGCTGTCGAAAGACTTTGCCAAAAAGGCGTCGACTCAGCGAAAGCGGATGGCCGCAAAACCGTTATGGCTCGCGATATCGTTATCGATCATCTCTAAGCCGTTGCGATTCACACGTGTTATTGGAAAGGAAGCTCTTCGGGGCTTCCTTTTTTTATTTGTGGTGGCCCATTTCGTCGGCTGCGCGTCTCTCGATAAATCCGAATACCGCCAACCCGTTTTGATTCTCTCGGATCCACCGGGCGCCAAGATTTATGACGGGAGCGAGTTGATCGGCACGACGCCCGGATACATGAAAGTTTTGCGCCGACGAGAAGTCGATCTTCGTTACGAATTCTCACGGGGCGAGACACGCGAGGTGAAACTTCAGACGGCCTATCGTTGGGGCGGAAGTTTCGCCATGAATCTTTTTGTTTGGGGGTTCGCACCCGTCGGTTGGGCTTACGATTTGTACACGGGCACCGCCTGGGATATTCGAGATCCCCGGATTGAGCGCCTCGGACACTCTCACCAGTGGCCGCCGCCGGCGGCTCGTCCGCCGAAAATTGTGGCGGTGGCGCCGCCGGTGATGAAAGACCAAAACGATGTCGACGAATTGGGCGCGGCGATCAGCAATCGGTTGCGCGAACCGCATGCCTTCGAAGTGTTGGACTATGGGAAGACTGCGGACCAGTTCCACTTCTATCGTTCGTATCAGGGACTTTCTTATCGCGAGGAAAACCGATATGGGCTGTATGCGGCGCTCAAAGCGGATCACGTCCTGACTTCTACCGCCGAAGAGCGCGGCAACGCATTTGTGGTGAAGTCCGAGCTATATGATGTCGTCACCTCGAAAGTCGACGCCACTTACTCGTGGGAGATCCCGGTAAGTGGCGAGCGTCAGCAGGAGAAGAGCAAGATCCTGCTCAAATATTTCCATTTGATTCCCAATACGTTTTTTATCAATCTTGCGACGTACACACCGGCCGTCAAGGTCGACGGCTTACAGTATAAAGGTAAAGAAGCTCCCTCCAATCGTCTCGGTGACAAGATATTTCAATCGGTCAGTGCCGTCAGCATCGCTCGTCTGGAGCGCTCAAACTACAATGTGACCGCGCACTGGGTTATCGACTTCGTGCCGATGCTTGTTTTGTCGAAGAAGAAAATTGTTTTTACGCAATACAATCCAGTCGTCGATGCGGAGTTTAGCCGCTGGTACTTAAGCGCAGGTTACGGGATTGAGATGGGTTACATGTGGCGCTTTGGATTTATTTATAGCGACTTCATACCGGCGCTGACATGGACGCAAATTAATTACGATAGCCCGCTGCAAAGCGGAACGATTGCAAGGAACTCATTTCAGATCAATGCGGAGATAGGCTACTCGTATTTTTTCAGCGAACATCTTGTCGGCCGTTTATACGCGCGCACGCTGAATGAGGATAAAGAGGCTTGGGCTAAAGCGATTTCCGGCGCCTCAGGCGCAAAAACTGAAGTCAGCGAGATCACATCAGGTTACGCGGGAATTTCCATTGGTTATTATTTTTCGCCGTCCACCAAAAGACGCTAAGGGCCTACGCCGAAAATTTTGTGCAACTCTTTGACCTTATCCTTACAAATATCATCAGGCAGCAAAACCGCATTTACCCGTTTCGTGTCCGGGCCGGGCCTAATCTCGATTCGCGCTTCATCTGGGTTTTCATTGTCGATTTTCAGCTCGCCTTCAAATTTTATTTGTCCGAGTCCTCTTTTTGCCGAACGTAATTCAAATTTTCCGCCATCGTCTGAAAGCGTGCAATTGAGCGGGCGGCTTCCTGCGCACGAGATATCGGCCAGGATTCGCGTCTTGCCGCGGATCAGCCACAGGGCATCCGCCACGGATTTGTCACCAGTGAGTACCACTTCGATCGTCGCGCCGTCTTTGAGGGCGCCACGCCAGCAGGCGGGTTCAGTGGGAAGGGCGAACGCCGTTGCCAGTAACAGGATCAAAAAGCCCATTTATTCTCCAATCAATTTTTGATAACCGTTCCAATCCAAAATGGCGACGCCAAGCTCTTGCGCCTTGTCCAATTTAGATCCGGCCTCATCGCCGGCCAGAACGTAGCTTGTGCCCTTGCTTACAGAGCCGGGGGACTTCCCGCCTAATGCAAGAATCTGATCTTTGATTTCATCCCTCGGCATTGGCAGGGTTCCGGTGATCACAATGGAAAGTCCTTTGAGGGGCTGTTTGCCGGAGCCGGATTTTTTAGGCAGCTCGATATTCACGCCGTTTTTGATCAGCCTTTTCACTTCGTTGCGAAAGTCCGCATTGTTCAGGCGCAGGATGATCGAAGCGGCTACCTTGGGTCCAATGTCCTCGATTTCGATAAGCTCGGCTTCGTTGGTCGCCAAAAAAGCATCGAGCGTTTTAAAATGCGTCGCGAGAGACTTAGCGGTTTGTTCGCCGACAAAGCGGATACCAAGCGCATAAATAAATCTCGCGAGTGTGGTTTGACGGCTGTTGTCGATGCTTTCGACGATATTTTGCGCCGATTTATCGCCCTGGCGCGGAAGGCTCAGAACTTTATCGAGTGTCAGTTGATAAAGATCGCTGAACGATGCGATGAGCTTATGCGCCGTCATTTGTTCGATAATTTTGTCGCCGAGCTTTTCGATATTCATCGCGCGCCGGCCGGCGAAATGCTTCAAAGATTCATTGAGGATTGCCGGGCAGAGTGAGTTCACGCAACGAGTGACCATTTCGCCTTCGGGCAAAACGGCTTCCTCGCCGCAGACGGGACAGTGACTGGGAATCCTGAACTTTTTGCTGGTGTCCTGGTGTGAAACCACTCGCACGACTTCAGGGATCACATCGCCCGCGCGCTGAATGATGACCGTGTCGCCGATGCGTATATCTTTGCGGTCGATCTCGGATTGATTGTGAAGAGTCGCATTGGTGACCGTGACGCCTCCCACCTTCACCGGCCTCATGATGGCGACCGGGGTGAGTGCTCCGGTGCGGCCCACTTGCACGACGATATCTTCGATCAAAGTCGTCGCTTGTTCGGGCGGGAATTTTGCGGCGGTGGCCCAGCGTGGGCTGCGCGCGATGGTGCCAAGTTGCTCTTGCAGAGGATACGAATTCACTTTGATCACCACGCCGTCGATATCGAAGGGTAGCTCATGGCGCAGTTGTAAAACGGTTTCGTAATACTCGATGGCCTCGTCGATGCCGGTGCAAATCGCGGCGAGCGCCATCTCGGGCTGATAGCCTTTCTTCATTTGCTTCGAGGCTTTTTTCCATTGTGCGAACTGCAATGTCGGAAGCCCATGCGAACGTAAGTACTCGAGCCAATCGGATTGCGAGCGGGCTTTCACGCCCTCGACCACGCCCGGTGAATAGCTGAACATCCTCAAGGGGCGCTTGCTGGTGATTTTCGGATCCAGCTGGCGAATCGAACCGGCGGCGGCATTGCGTGGATTGGCGAACGGCATTTCGCCCTCTTCCTGTTGCACTTCATTAAGCTTGGCGAAATCTTTTTTGAACATAAGCACTTCGCCGCGGACCTCAAGCAGTGGTGGGGCGCTGCCGCCGATATACAAGGGCACGGCTTTGATCGTACGCACGTTGGTTAAAACATTTTCGCCGATGGCGCCGTCACCACGGGTGAGGGCGCCGGTAAGCCGTCCATTTTCATAAATCAATTCGATCGCAAGACCGTCAAACTTCAGCTCGCAAAAATATTCGATATCCTTTTCGCTCTCCAAAAACTTTTTTACGCGCTCATCGAATTCACGGACCTCGTCGACCGAGTAGGTGTTTGAGAGCGAAAGCATGGGCTTACGGTGGGGCACTTTTTCGAATTCGCCGAGCGGTTCGGCGCCGACGCGTTGACTTGGCGAATCGGCGCTGACCAAGTCGGGATATTCCGCCTCGATTTTTAATAGCTCTTGAACCAGTTGATCGTAGTCGAAATCCTCGATCGCGGGACGGTCGAGCACATGATAATTGTAGTCATGCTCGCGAATGAGAGCTTTCAATTCCGTTAAGCGTGCGGAGGCGGTCTTTTTAGCCATAAAACTGTGCCTAAGATAGCATCCCGCCTTGCCCAGGTCACACCTTTTGGATTAAACCTAAAGCCGCTCCAACCAAGGGAAGTATATGATTTCAGAAGATGATGTCGCCCGCGTTGCGCTGCTCGCGCGCCTTTCGATCACTCCTCAAGAAGCCAAGCAGATGGCCGCACAACTTTCTTCGGTGCTCGGCCATTTCGAGCATGTGTCCAAAGTAAAAACCGACGGTGTTGAACCGCTGGTTACGCCGACCGATATCGAGCCGTTTTGGCGCGAGGATAAAGCGGTCGCGTGGGAGAGTGCCGAAGTGGCGATGAAAAACGCGCCTGAAGTGGTCGGCAACTTGTTTAAAGTTCCGCCGGTGGTGGGTTAATCATGGACGTATTAAAAACTTCGCTTAAAGAAATGCGTGACGGGATCCGGTCCAAAAAATTCAGCTCGGCCGAGTTGGTTCAGGCTCACGTGAAGCAAATCGAAAAATGGAATCCAAAGATCAACGCCTTTATTACCGTGAACGAGAACGCGGTCGAGGCGGCGAAAAAAGCGGACGATCTGATCGCCAAGGGCGACGCGGGTCCGTTGGCCGGCGTCCCGGTTGCGATCAAAGATATGCTTTGCACTAAAAACATGCGCACGACGGCGGCCTCAAAAATTCTGGGCAATTTTATCCCCCCCTATTCGGCGACGGTCGTCGAGTGCTTGGAAAATGCGGGAATGGTCAACGTCGGCAAAACCAATCTCGATGAATTTGCGATGGGTTCAAGCACCGAGACTTCGGCCTTTGGCATCACCCGCAACCCGTGGAATTTGGATTACGTTCCCGGTGGATCAAGCGGCGGTTCGGCGGCGGCGGTGGCGGCCGGCATGGCACCGGCAAGCATCGGCACGGACACCGGCGGATCCATTCGCCAGCCGGCGAGTTTTTCGGGAATCGTGGGAGTCAAACCGACCTACGGAAGAGTGAGCCGTTACGGAATCGTGGCTTTTGCCTCTTCATTGGATCAAGCGGGCCCGATGACCAGAACGGTTGAAGACGCGGCATTGGTTTTGGAAGCCATCTCGGGACGGGATGAGCGTGATTCGACGACGGCGTCGAACGTCGTTCCGAAATGGTCCGAGCAAATTAATAAAAACCTCAAGGGCTTAAAAGTCGGTCTGCCGAAAGAATATTTTTCCGACAAACTTTCCGCGCAAACGCGCGAGAAGGTCGATCAAGCGATCGAAGTGGTCAAGAAGGCCGGCGCCGAAGTGATCGAAGTTTCGATCCCGCTGACCGAAATGGCCGTGCCGATTTATTACTTGGTGTGCACGAGCGAAGCCTCGAGCAATCTTGCGCGCTACGACGGCGTGCGCTTCGGTCACCGCGCGGACTTCTCTAAAAAGCCCGCCGAAGATTTGGCGGAGTTTTATTGCCGCACGCGCGGCGAAGGCTTCGGCCCCGAAGTGAAGCGCCGGATTGTCCTCGGGACCTATGCGCTTTCGAGTGGTTATTACGATGCCTACTACAAAAAGGCCTGTCAGGTGCGGCGTTTGTTGCGCGCGCAATTCTTGGAGGCTTTCGCGAAATGCCAGGTGCTTTTGAGCCCGGTGACCATGTCGCCCGCGTTCAAATTGGGCGAGCGTATTTCCGATCCGTTGGAAATGTATTTGAACGACATCTACACCACTTCGGCGAATTTGGTCGGCATTCCAGGCATGAGTGTCCCGGCCGGACTCTCAAAAGAAAAGCTGCCGATCGGCGTGCAATTGCTGGCCTCGCATTTTCAAGAGCAGCACTTGTTTAACGTAGGCAGTGTGATCGAAGAAAGTTTGGCACTGAAGGAGACCCCGTATGGCATACAGTGATTGGGAAGCCGTCATTGGTTTAGAGATTCACGCGCAGCTTTTGGTCGACAGCAAAATGTTTTCGCCGGATTCGGCCCATTTCGGCGGGGCCGATAACGAACACACGCATCCGATCAGCCTGGGAATGCCGGGCACGCTGCCGGTCATTAACAAGAAGGCAGTCGAGTATTCGGTGCGCACCGGGCTTGCGCTGAACTGCAAGATTCGCAAAAAATCCGTGTTTGCGCGCAAAAATTATTTCTATCCCGACTTGCCCAAAGGTTATCAAGTCTCGCAGTATGATGAGCCTTTGTGTGAACATGGTTATGTCGATTATTTCCTCGACGGCGCGATTAAGCGTGTCGGCATCACGCGTGCCCATATGGAAGAAGACGCCGGTAAGTCGCAACATGAGGGTGAATACACTCTGATCAACTTGAACCGCGCCGGCGTTCCGCTGCTTGAGATCGTCTCCGAGCCCGACATCCGTACTCCGCAGGAAGCCGCCGAATACGCGCGCACGGTGCGCACGATTTTGCGCTACCTCAATGTCTGCGATGGGAATTTGGAAGAAGGCTCCATGCGCTGCGATTGCAACGTCAGCGTCCGCCGCAAAGGCACGCAAAAATTCGGCACCAAAGTGGAATTGAAGAACATCAACTCATTCCGCTTTGTGGAAAAAGCGGTGGAGTACGAGATCCACCGCCAAATCGATTGCCAAGAAACCGGCGAGCCGATCGTGCAAGAGACTCGGCTTTACGACTCCGCTAAAAACCGCACGTTTTCCATGCGCTCCAAAGAAGACGCGCACGATTACCGTTATTTCCCCGATCCCGATTTGTTGCCCTTAACGGTGGACGAAGCGTATCTGGAAAAAATAAAATCCAGCCTGCCCGAGTTGCCGCTGACCCGCGCACAGCGCTTTCAAAACGAATATCAAATCCCCGCCTACGATTCGTTCGTATTAACGGCTGAAAAAACAATCGCCGATTACTTCGAAGTGGTCGCTAAGATTTCCAAGAACGCCAAGGCCGCCAGCAATTGGATCATGGGCGATTTGCTGCGTGAATTAAACGAAGCCAAGCTGGATGTCGAAAAAAGCCCGGTCGCGGCCGAGCAGTTGGCTGAAATGATCGCGATGATCGACAGCAAAGAAATTTCCGGGAAGATGGGCAAGGAAGTTTTCATGGAGATGTGGAAGACTTCGAAGTCGCCCAAAGAAATCGTGAAGTCCAAGGGGATGGCGCAAATCACCGACACCTCGGAGATTGAGAAGATCGTCGATGAAGTCATGGCCGCAAGCGCACAGTCGGTCGCCGACTACCGCGCCGGCAAAGTGAAACTCTTCGGTTTCTTCGTCGGCCAAGTGATGAAGGCCTCAAAGGGCCAGGCGAATCCCGAAATGGTGAATCAGATCCTGCAGGTCAAGTTGAAAGGCTAAAGATGAAAGTCGCGGCTCTGGATTTAGGATCGAACACCAGCTTGCTTTTGATCGCCGAAGT
>CAZVOP010000085.1:0-11620 GCA_964628445.1 uncultured Pseudobdellovibrionaceae bacterium
CCATCTTGAAAGATAAAATTATGGCTCTTTGCTGCCCCTGCGAACAAAAAAAGCGCGAATCTTTTCCAGCAAATAGCACGCGTATGTCGTGGCGCTGCGGACCCACTAAAGAGACCCCCGAAGCGAGCTCTCTGTCGCGCAGTTCTATTGTCCGTTTGTGCAGGGCAGAAAGGATCTCGGAACGGCTCCATTCGCCCGCATTTTGCCCCGAAACCAAGTACTCCACCGAGATATCCACATTTTTTATGTCGAGAACGAACGAAAGGGCCTCGTGAAAGTCTTTTTTCAGCGCGTTTAAGGCCTGCAGTCGGGCCACGGTTAACTCTGCCGCTAGTGGTAGGTAGCTGGGATCCAAACTTTCCAGAAGTTGCCTGGCGGTCGAATTATTTGTGACGCCGGTCTGAAAATCGCGAAGAATTCGGTTCCGCATTTTTAACGCATGTTTGAAATCCTTTAAAATCTTCACGCTGGCGGTCGAGTGAGTCAAAACCACGTCGTCAAGAAGCTGGCGTCTTTGTTCGGGGCCTTCTTTGATCGCCGCCAAACTTTCGGGCGAAAACAGAACGACGGGAAAGTGACGTGCAAGGGCGGCGCTGGTGACTCGGTTGTTATTCCACAAAACGGATTTGCGGCCCTCGCCAAAAACCATTTTCACATCGTGATTCAAATTTTTTTGCGTGAGTTGACCTTCAATTACGCCGGACACGCTTTTCTGATTTCCCGAGTAAGAAAGCAAACTGTCGACGGTGTAGGGGCGAAAGCTTTCACCACGCAAGAGGAAGTGAAAGGCTTCCATTAAGTTGGTTTTCCCTTGGCCGTTCGGCCCAAAAAAAACCACTACCCCAGAGGGAAATTCCAAATACAGATCTTCGTAATTTCTGAAATTCTTTAGCCGTATCGAGCGAAATTTCATTTATCAAATGCGCATAGGCATAACGACGCAAGTGTACGAAGCATCGTCATTCGGACGCACCAGACCGGGCGAGAGCTGATCCGTGAGTTCGATTCGAACGACATCGTCGTGCATGCTTGAAAGTACGTCCAAAACATAGCGCGCGTTAAAGCCGATGCGCATGTCTTTGCCTTTGTACTCCACTTCGATTTCTTCTTTGGCGTCTCCCAACTCAGGATTGTTGGAAGTGATTTCCATACGGCCGCCACTTAATGCGAAGGTTACGCCTTTTGATTTTGTATTCGACAAAAGCGAAACGCGTTTCAAAGAACTTAAGAGAGAATCGCGCTGAACGAGGAAATGTTCTTTCAGATTTTGTGGAATAAGCTGTTGATAATTGGGATATTTGCCCTCGATCAAACGCACCATCAAAACCGTCGTGCTTGAACGCACAACCAATTGCGCGCCTTCGATCGCAACTTCCACTTCGCCTTCTACGGCTTCAAGCAGCTTACGGATTTCATGCAAGCCCTTGCGCGGAACAATCACACCTTGGCTGCCGGCGCGGTTTGGCGCACCCGGAATTTTTCTGTCGATCAAACTAAGACGGTGACCGTCGGTGGCCACCATTCGGTAAGTGGTGCCTTCTTTGTCACTACGAACTTCCAAGTAAACGCCGTTCAAGTGGTAACGGGTTTCGTCGGTCGATACTGAGTAAATGGTTTTCTCGATCATCTCGGACAAGATATTCGATTCGATTTTTACAAACTCTTGAGTCGTGAAGGTCGGAAAAACCGGATATTCTTCTGGAGATATCCCCACAATATTAAATACCGCGCGGTTCTGCGTGATCTTAAGCCAATTGTTGTCCTTGCGCTCAAGTTCAATTTTTCCTTCAGGCAACTCTTTAATGATTTCAAAAAGACTCTTTGCGTTCACCGCCACTTTGCCCGGCGATTTTACGCCTGCGGAAATTTCATCCGTTAGACTGACTTCAAGGTCCGTGGCGAATCCGCGTAAAGAATTATCTTTCGCTTCCAACAAAACGTTCACCAAGATCGGCATGGTGTTTCGTTTCTCAACGATGTTTTGGGCTCGGGCAATTACGTTCAAAAAATCTTTCTTTTCGACCGAGAGCTTCATATTTCTTCCAACCCCTGTTTTTTAGGCCTTTAAGAACTTCTTTTTCTTTATATAAAAACTAGCAGTAGCAGTAGGGCCTGTGATTTTCCTGTTTATCTCTTAAACCTTTGAAAATCTTCTCTTTTCTCTGTGGAGAACTTGAGGCCCCCAATTCTCCAAACTCGTTTCAAAATCCGCGTAACTTTTCGTGCCAAAGTTGTGGGGATAGTTATCCACAGCTTTATACATTCTCCACATTCACACTCCTGTGATATTGTGGATTCGCCCTTCTAACTCCTCGATATCGCGCTTGATTTCTGAGTCCTTGTTCAGTTGATCGTCGATGCGACGCAGGGCATTCATCACCGTGGTGTGATCCTTTCCTCCGAACGAGCGCCCGATATCGACTAACGATTTATCCAGGTGTTTTTTAACCAAATACATGGCCACTTGACGAGCCACGACAAGAGGCTTTGTGCGGGTCTTCGATTTCATATCGGGAAGTCTAATTTTATAGTGCTCGGCCACCAGCTTTTGAATGTCATCGATGGTGATCGTGGCGATGTCATCGTGGGTCGATAACACGCGCTTGGCGAGTTCGATATCGATCGGCACACCCTGGAGTTCGGAAAACATTTTGATTTTGTTGAGGTTGCCCTCAAGCTCACGAATCGAGCGTTTTGAAATGCGTGCCACATGGCTGATCACTTCATTTGGCATCATTATATGTTTACGCTCCGCTTTATATTTAAGAATCGCGACGCGCGTTTCGATATCCGGCATTTGAATGTCGGCGATCAAGCCCCACTCGAGGCGGGTGCGGATACGGTCCTCAAGGCCCTTAATATCCTTAGGCATGCGGTCGGAAGCGACGATCACTTGCTGATCTTTTTCGAAGAAATCATTCAATGTATGAAAAAATTCTTCCTGCACGGCCTCACCGCGGCCCAGGATCTGTATGTCATCCATTAACAAGACATCGCATTTGTCACGGTATCGGAGGCGGAAGCGGTCCATCTCATTGCGGCGAATACTTGAAATACACTCATTCAAGAAGCGCTCGGCCGACACATAAAGAATACGCAAGTGCGGGAAATTCATCCGGATATGGTTCCCGACGGCATTCAGCAAATGGGTCTTACCCATACCGGTCGGTCCACATATAAAGAGCGGGTTGTAGTTTTCTTTGCCGGGATTTTCGGCGATCGAGAAACTTGCGGCGTGGGCAAACTCATTGTTTCGTCCGACGACGAAGGTCGAAAAGGTGTAATCGGCATTCAGCATATCGCGGTGCGAGCCGAAAGCGGTTCCCGAAACACCCGAATCTTCGGAAGCCTGGATGCTGGGTGGTTTTAAACTTTCCATCGTCATTTGCGCCACGTCATTGACGCTGACGGAACCTTGTCCGGTGACGACCAGCTCGATTTGAAAAGGATTCTGGTAAAGGGCTGATATCTCAGAGCAAATTCTCTCTAAAAGATTTTGTGAGATCCAAAATTTATGCAGCTCGGTCGGCACTCCAAGAATGAAACAGCGGCCATTTTGACGATCCTCAACATTCACCAAATTGGTCGGCTCAAACCACATCTGCAGGGGCTTATTGTTCTGGTTTTTAGATTTCAGACTGTTCTTGATCGTGAGCCAAAACTCTTGATGTGGTAACGGCTGATTCACTTGCGGTTGTCCTAGGTTCACTCGGCGGCCCCCCGACCCGAAAATATGTGGATAAGAGGAAAAGTAGGTAACACTAGCGAATAAAAGTTTCAATGATTAGGGAGAGCTAGCGGCGTCGGCCTTGAAGTTATCCCCATGCTTAGGAATTCAGCACAGAGGGTCAAAGCTGGAGAATCTTAGAGTTATCCGCGAGCTATGTGAACTTGACTCGAAAAATGCGTTTGTGCATATTGGCGCGTCAGGTCGTACAACATATCCTCAATCGGAGCATCCAGATGCCAAAACGTACTTATCAACCCAGCCGCGTTCGCCGTAAGAAAACTCACGGATTTCGTAAACGGATGTCCACAAAAAATGGCCGCAAAGTATTGGCGAGTCGCCGCGCAAAAGGTCGCAAGCAGCTGACCGTTAGCACGGGTGGAAAATAATATTCGTCTTCGCTCTTTATCCCGGCGCGCCGATTTCGAAAATTTGCGCGCTAAGGGAAATAGTTTTCATGTCAATTCATGGTTACTCGTAAATATGCAACAGACCGACGCGGATCAGTTGCGCTGTGGATGGACTATTCCACGGCAAATCGGACCGGCGGTTCTGCGCAACCGGTTTCGTCGGTGGGGCAAAGAATTTTTACGTAAGTGGTTGGCGAAGAATGAAAGAAGCCTGGACGTGAATTTTGTTTTTAAGCGCAAAGAAAAGGGCTTTTACAAAACGCTAAACCACGAGGAATTTGATGGAGCGTTTGAAAAAATGGTTGTTCAACTTATGCGTCGGCTTAAGTGACGGGCTTAAGAGTTCGGCTTTGTTTTTGATTTCCGTATATCGCGCCGTTTTCTCTGGGTTGATCTGGAGCGCTTTTGGAGGCGTGTGCCGTTTTGAACCCAGCTGTTCCGCTTATGCTCAACAAGCCTACCAAGAACATTCCTTCGCGCGCGCGACTTGGTTAACTACACGACGTCTCTGCAAATGCCATCCTCTTGGACCATTTGGTTATGACCCGGTTCCGGAAAGGAAATCCGTTTGAAGCAAGAAAATCAGAACTTCTTTGATGCTCGCACCGTGATGGCCGTGATTTTAGTCGCTGTGACTTTTATCGGCTGGCAGTACTACATGCAGCATAAGTATCCCGACTCCTTTAATAAGAAGCCAGCGGCCGACAAAGTTGTGCAGGACAAAAAAGTCGCTGACGCTCAGAATCCCGGAGCGACCAATCCTCCCGCGCCGGTGATTTCCGACAATATTCCGCTGGCGCGCGATGAAAAGACCATCCGCTATGAGAGCGAAAACCTGGCTTTTGATATTTCCTCTAAAGGCATGGGACTTAAAAACTTTCTGGTGCGTAAATATAAGGATCGCGCCGGCGAATTCATAAAGCTCGGCTATCCTTCGGGAAATACGCTGCCGCTTGAGACCGAGCTTATGGGCCGCCAAGCCCCGCTAGACTTCGATGTTCGCAAGGTGAACGAAAATCTTTTCGTCGGCCGCGCCAAAGTCGGCGCGATGGAAATCACCAAGACCATGGAAATCTCGCCGGATAATTATGTGATCAAATTTAAGATCTCCACCAGCGGCAGAGATGATCGCTTCATCGGCTTGACCACCGTGCTGAGCGAAGAGGTTGCCGAACACACCGGCGGAAATTTCTTGATGCCGCAATTCGAAAAACAAGAATTCTATATCGACACCGCCGACAGCCACGACCGCTTGGTTTTCAAAAAAGAGGATCTCGAAAAATCGTGGAGCAAGGTGCGCGTCGCCTCGGTCGGTTCGCAGTATTTCACCCAAAGCGTACTCGATAAGTCGCCGATCATGCCCGACGTGAAGGCGAAGCTGAATCATGCCGGCAAGCTTGCCGAACTGTTGATTGAATATCCGATTCTTAACCGTGATACGGGATTGCAACTTGAGTATGTGGCTTTCATGGGGCCTAAGTCTCATCATCTTTTGATGGCGGTGGATCCGAGTTTGGCCCATGTCGTGGATTTTGGTTTCTTCAATTGGATCGCCCGCCAAATTTTGACGATGCTCAAATGGTTTTATGGTTTGGTCGGCAACTGGGGTGTAGCGATCGTGCTGCTCACGCTTTGCGTTCGGCTGATGGTTCTTCCGTTTAACATCTATTCATATAAATCAATGAAGGCGATGCAGGCCATCCAACCCAAGATCAAGGAATTGCGCGAGCGCCTGAAGGACGACCAGCAAAAGCAGCAGCAAGAGATGATGGCTCTGATGCGCGAAAATAAGGTGAATCCCATCGGGGGATGCCTGCCGGTGGTCTTTCAATTTCCTATATTTATTGCATTGTATCAGGTGCTTGGAAATAGTATCGAGCTCTACCAGGCGCCGTTTGGTCTATGGATTCCCGATCTTTCTTTGAAGGACCCCTTTTACATCTTGCCCGTGCTAATGGGTGTCACTATGTTTGTGCAGCAGAAAATAACGCCGAATACGATGGATCCGGCTCAGGCCAAGGTTCTCATGTTTATGCCGCTGATTTTCACATTCTTCATGATTTCGCTTCCGAGTGGATTAACTTTGTATATGTTGATTGGAGCCGCGTTTAGTGTGCTTCAACAATTATATTTCCTGAGAGATACGAGGAGAAAAACTGCATGACAGGTTTGTTGGGTAAACTGTTCGGTAAGAAGAAGAAGGAAGATGGACCCGAAGGCATCGTCAATGACCTGATGGGAAACATCATTGAACTCGCGGGCCTTGATCTTTCTTACGACATCAAAAGTCTCGAGGATGGAACGCTTCACGTCGATGTTTTCGGCGACGACGAAGAGCTTTTAACCGGTAAAGAAGGACAGCTGCTGGATGCCTTTCAGCTTTACGTCCGCCGCGCGATTCAACATCAATTGCCTGAAGGCAACATCAACGTGAACATCGATTGCGCCAACTTCCGCGAACAGGCTGACGCGGCCTTAGTGGCTTTGGCCGAAAAATTAAAGGGCATCGCGCTTTCTAAAGGTAAGTCGGTTTATTTTCGCGCGCTTCCGCCCAAAGACCGCAAAGTCATTCACCAGTATTTGGCGGAAGACGGCCGCGTGAAAAGCCGTTCGATCGGCGATGGGCACTTCAAGAAAATTAAAATTTATCCCGTAAAAGGTAGTGACGGCGGTCCCATGGACGAGCCGATGGACAGCCAAGATGAGGCATTTGGAAACCGATAAGCCCGAAACTGGAAGCCGCGGTCTTGCGGCTTCAGAAACTATTTGTGCGCTGGCGACGGCGCACGGGTTAGGGGCCATCTCGATTGTCAGGCTTAGTGGTCCTAGTGCTGTGGAAATCATCCGCAGACTTGCGGCCTTTCTTCCCGAAGCTTTGGAATCTCATAAAATTTATTATGGAATCATGCATTCAGCCGACGGCGGGCAGCCGCTGGATGAGGTGCTGATTTCCTATTTTCAACACGGCCGAAGCTTTACTGGAGAAACCGTGTTTGAAATTTCGTGTCACGGCAGTGAAGCGATCGTGAATGATATTTTGCGTGAGCTCGTCACCGCCGGCGCCCGGCCGGCAAAACGCGGTGAGTTCACTTATCGTGCATTTATGAACGGCCGCTTGGATTTGGTACAGGCCGAGAGCGTCCTTGCGATGATCGAGAGCAAGTCTTCGCGCGCGGCTCAATTGGCCTTGCGGCAATTGCAGGGCGGATTTTCTCAGACCCTCAAGAGTTTGTTGGAGCAACTGACCTGGGTGCTGGCGCAGCTTGAAGCGAATATTGATTTCGCCGCGGAAGACATCGAGATCGCGGCGAGCCAAGTGCTGGTTTCGCGAGTTAAGAAAATATTGGCAGAGACCAATGAAGTTTTGGCAACCTATCGTCATGGACGAATCGTGCGCGAGGGATTCCAGGTTGCTTTGGTCGGCCGGCCGAATGCGGGCAAATCCTCGTTGCTCAATGCATTGGCGGGCGATGAGCGAGCGATCGTCACCGATATCGCGGGGACGACCCGGGATTTTGTTGAAGCTGAAGTTTTGATCGACGGCTACCGCATTTCTTTGGTGGACACGGCGGGCTTGCGGCGAACCGATGACCGCGTTGAAAAGATCGGCGTTGAACGTACGCTTGAGAAGATGGAGTCCGTCGATCATATCTTTTATGTGGCGGATGCGGCGGGTGAGGCGTCGGAGGAAGATAAAGAATTTTTCGCACAACTCCCCCTGGATAAATTGTCGGTGCTTTTGAACAAAGTGGATCTTGTGAAAGAGCCCGTGCCGTGCGAGCTGTGGGGACAGCCGGTGATTCCGGTCAGTGCTGTTTCGGGGCAGGGGCTTAGTGACGTGCGTGGATTTTTGGGAAAACAGCTTGCTGCGCAGGTTTCGGAAGACAATCAAACGGTATCCAACGCCCGCCATTTTGAAGGACTGCGAATTTTGAAGCAATCTCTCGAAAGAAGCTTGCCGCTGATGTTGGGCGCAGAAAGCCCGGATCTGATCGCGCTCGAATTGCAGACCGGGTTATTTGCGATATATGAAGTGCTTGGCCAAACTTACGACGATCAGGTGATGGACAAAGTTTTTTCAGAATTTTGCTTGGGAAAATAGATGCAGATGTATGACGTAATAGTTGTGGGAGCAGGACATGCCGGCATAGAGGCCGCGCTGGCCGCGCAACGATTAGGTCAGAAGACGTTGGTCGTGACCACCAATCTGGAGCGAATCGGTTACATGAGCTGCAATCCCTCAATCGGGGGCTTGGGCAAAGGGCACATGGTTCGCGAGGTCGATATTCTTGGCGGCGTGATGGCCGAAGCGGCCGATGCAACTTGCATCCAGTTTAAAAGATTGAATGCACGCAAAGGCCCCGCGGTGCGCGGTTCGCGCTCACAGTGCGATAAGGATTTGTACTGCAAGTTTGTCGGAAATAAACTTCAGACGCAGGAAAACCTGGATGTTCTGCAGTCGGAAGCGAAAACCCTCATTTTGGAAAGTAACCGGTGCGTGGGCATCGTTACCGATGATGGGGTTTCGATTCATGCAAAAGCAGTCGTGATTACGACCGGAACGTTTATGAACGCGGTTATGCACTTGGGCTTAACGCAGACGCCGGGTGGCCGTATCGGCGACAAAGCCACAAAGGGTATTTCGGATCAAATGCGCGAGTACGGTTTTCAGGTGACCCGGCTTAAAACGGGCACGCCGGCCCGGCTCGAAAAGGATTCCATCGATTTTTCGAAGACGACTGCGCAGTGGGGCGATGAAAAGTTTTTTCCGTTCAGTTTCCGAAGCCCGAAAGAGCGTCAACTTCCCCAGATCGCCTGTTTTCTGAGTTACACGACGGAAAAGACCCACGACATCATTCGAAAAAATTTGGATAAGTCGCCGATGTTTATGGGCGTGATCGAAGGTATTGGACCAAGGTACTGCCCAAGCATCGAAGACAAAGTCACGCGCTTTGCCGACAAGGATCGCCATCAAACTTTTCTTGAGCCCGAAGGCTTAACGACCAATTCAATCTATCTTCAGGGGATTTCAACCAGCCTTCCGGAAGATGTTCAGTACGAATTTTTGCGCACGATTCCCGGTCTCGAAAATGTGAAGATGCTCAAGCCGGGTTATGCGGTGGAATATGATTTTATTGAGCCGACTCAAATTCAACACACGCTCGAAACCCGCGCTATTCCGGGTCTTTATTTGGCGGGGCAGATTAACGGCACCAGCGGGTATGAAGAAGCGGCTGCGCAAGGACTTTTGGCTGGGACGAATGCCGCACTCAAAATCCTCGAGAGGGAATCTTTAATCTTAGGTCGCGACCAAGCTTACATCGGCGTGCTGATTGACGACCTGGTTTGCAAGGGCACCAAAGAGCCCTATCGCATGATGACGTCGCGTGCGGAATTTCGATTGGTTTTGAGGGAAGACAATACTATCGAGCGCTTATCGCAGCTGGCTTTTGATCGCGGTTTGCTTTCGAGCCCGGATTTCGATCGTTTACATACTTTGGTCGAGCGAAGGAAATCGCTTCTTAAGGATCTTCAGGACTTTGTGCTTGTTCCCAATGCGAAGACGCAGGAAAAACTCACCGAAATGAATACGCCGGTTATTTTAAAACCGACCTCGGGCGCGGACTTACTGCGCCGCGAGGAAATTTCGTGTTTAGATATGCGCGCCTTCGGCGTGGAGGTTGATGAGGATGAAAATGTGCATGGGCCTGTTGAAATACACGTAAAGTATTCGGGGTATATTCACCGACAGAATGAGATGGTCGCGCAGGCGCGGAAGATGGAAGACATGAAGCTTCCATCCAATCTGGAGTATGCCGAAGTGCGAGGCCTTTCTCGCGAAGAGGTTGAAAAGCTGAATCGTTTGAAGCCGGCCTCATTGGGACAAGCTCAGCGTATTAGCGGGGTGAATCCTTCGGCGGTCCAAGCGATCATGGTCTTCCTTAAGGGCCGGGAAAGAACTAGTCATTTACCATCTTAGGAGTTCAGTTTGACATCGATTCCAAAGAATAATGCCCCTTCTCGTCCCTCAGGCACTTCCGAACCAAAGAGCGATAACGCACTGTGGCGCATCCCCGAGTGGTTTCCAGATTTGCCTTCTGATTTGCAGGAACAACTTAAGACCTATCATGCGGAGCTTTTGAAGTTTAATGTCCGCCTTAATCTCATATCGCGAACAACGGAACGCGACAGTGATGAAGTTCATTTTGCAGATTGTGTTTTTACGGCGCGCATAATTGAGCAAATCAAGATCCCCACGCCCATTTTTGATATTGGTTCGGGCAACGGGCTTCCAGGATTAATCATGGCACTCTTGTCTTCGAATCAGGAATTCTATTTGGTGGAGAGCGACTCTCGGAAGTGTGAGTTCTTAAAACACATCCTGCATGTTCTTATGATTAAGAATTGCACAATCATGAACGTGCGCCTTGAGTCTTTGAAGGCGGAAGAGATCCAGGCCGCGGTTTCGCGCGGGTTTGCCTCGATTACAAAAACCATTTTGGCGATAAATAAGTCCTTCACGAGTGGCGGTCGCTTTTTTCACATGAAGGGCAGCAATTGGAGTACGGAAATTGCCGAAATCCCCTCGCAGCTTATGTCAGTTTGGTCTCCAAGCCTTGTGGGTGAATATTCACTGCCGGTTAGTCAGGCCCGCCGTGCGGTTGTCTGCACAACTAAGATTGCAAAGTGAATTGTTCCACGTGGAACAATTAGTTCTCAGATTTGGGCGCTTCCTCAGCCTTTTTTGCGGCTGCGGGCTTCCGATCCTGCGATCTGGGTACTCGTGCGCCCCAATTGAGGTTGATTTCACGTAAACGGATATTCACTAGATAGTCAGAGTACTCATTTTGATTAGGCCAGGGCTGATTTTTTGAGACGGCTCTCTTGTATTCGATTCGATCTTCGAATTTTCTTCGATCGGAGCGGATTCGGTAATAGCGAGCCTCTTGATCTGAGCGCAAAACCATTGCCTCATGCTTTTGAATGTCCTTTTGAACATCCTTGAGTTCGATGCTGTTTGGCTCCTGCTTCTCCAATGATATTCTGAGCTCCGCGAGCTGGGCTGAAGCTTCCTCGAAGGCCTTTTTGCTATCTGCTGCGCGCTTCTGCAGGTCAGAATAAATGGGATCCCTTAGCTCGGGCGTCGGGTCTTCCTTCTTGCACGCCACAAGGTGCATGCAACAAAAGAGCAAAATACCGAGTGCAATTTTGGAGCACTTCATTTTGGCTGGACTCCCCGTGTTCTACATGGAACAATCGGCAAGATTTACAAAAATATTGAGGACAGCCTAGGCTGCACCGCCAATAGCGAGGGGTTAAATGGCAAGAATCATCTGTGTGGCTAATCAAAAGGGTGGAGTAGGCAAAACAACGACCTCGGTTAACCTTGCTGCGGCGCTTACATTGGCGAATAAGCGAGTACTCATTGTAGACATGGATCCACAGGGCAACGCGTCAAGTGGGCTTGGCGTCAAGAGATATG
>CAZVOP010000086.1:0-11597 GCA_964628445.1 uncultured Pseudobdellovibrionaceae bacterium
ATCAAAAACCAACAGCGCAAAGCTATGCGCATGGGTGGCGGAGATCGCGGCGGCGGCGGCGGATTTGATCGTGGTGGCGACCGCGGGGATCGTGGCGATCGCGGTGGCTCGGGCGGCGACCGTCAATCCGGCGGCTTTGAGCGCGGACCTCGCTAATTTTTAATATGCTGAACTTTCAGCGGGCGCGCTTTTCGCGTTACTTATTTTACAGCGCTTGGGCTGTCTTAATGACGGCACTCACTTACGTTTTGGGGGCGGTTAGCCTCAAGACGTTGCGCAGTAAATTTGGGCGCGGAGGCTATTGGGCTTTAACGGCGGCTTTGAGTGCGGGGTTATTCGCTGCGCACTTCACATTGTTGGCGGTTTCATTTTTGAGCCTTGTGGTCCTTGTTGGAGTGTTTAGCGAACTGGAAGAGTTGCATTTAAGTTTCAACGTCAGCGCTTTTTTCACTTTGGTGATCAACTCGCTGATCGGTGCCGGGGCATTCGTTTTTTGGATGTATTCGACTGGACCGAAATGGTCGCACCAAGTGTTAACTTGGGTTGAGACTTTGTTGAAGCCTTTGGCGGACATGAATCCCAGCTTAGAGATCAAGTATTTTGATCTTATGCTGCAGTTGCCGTCGATCGTCTTGATCCTGTGGATGGGCGCGATTTATCTTGCCGTCTTGCTGGAAAACCGGCTCGGCGGCGAGGAACCTGTGAACGACTTAGGTATGCGCAAACAGTTGGCGGAATTCCGCTTACCTGATGCCTGCGTGTGGTTGTTTATCGCCTCTTTGCTTGGATCGTTCGGTCACCTCGGCAATCAAGTGGTGGAGGCGATTTCGGCCAACACTCTGAATGTTTGCTTTATGCTGTTCTTCTTTCAGGGCGTGGCGGTGGTTTCAAAGTCTTTCGAAAGAATGCGCTTCGGGGCCTTTTGGCAAGTGCTGTTGATGGCCGTGATCGTGATTCATTTGTTTTTATTCGTGAGTGTTTTGGGTTTGATGGATTACTGGTTCGACTTTCGCGCCCGCTTGGCGAAGGGCAAAGGATCAGAAGAATTTAAAGAAGAAGTTTAATTTTTAAGAGAGAGGGTTACTATGAAAGTCATTTTGCAAAAAGACGTGAAAGATCTCGGAAAAGTCGGCGATCTGGTGAATGTATCCAACGGATACGCCAGAAACTTCCTCTTCCCCCGTCAGCTCGCAATCACCGCGACGGAAGATAAAGAGAGCGAATGGACGCACTTGAAAAAAGTGGCCGACATCAAAAAGAAAAAAGCAATGGCGGGCCGCCAAGAGGTCATCGCGAAGCTTCAAGGTTTAACTTTGAATTTCAAATTGGAAGCGGCCGCGGATTCCGAAAAACTTTTCGGCTCTGTGACCAATATGGATATCTCGAAGCAATTGGCTTCAAGCGGTTACGAGATTGATCGCCGCGATATCCACTTGGAAGAGCCGATCCGTCTTCTCGGCCAGCACAAAGCTCACGTCCGTATGGGCGAAGGTTTGGAAGCTGAGATCACCGTTGTCGTTGAAAAGTTATAATTATTCGGCGGACATGGATGTTTTCGCTTCGAGCAAAACATCCTGTAAGTAAAAGGCCAGAATCTCTCGGACATTTTCGATGGTCAGCGATTCAGGTCTTAAATTGCGCGCGGCCAGCAGCCGCGTGATTTCTCTCTCGACGGCGTCCATCGGCAATCCTGTCGACTGAATCAATACACGCAGCAGTGCTAAACCTTCCATGGCTGCACCCCTCCTTGGGTGTGTCCTCTCTAATTGGACAGGATCATTGCACCAAAAAGGTTAGATGAAATAAAGCCCGCGACCCATAGTTTGGGCCTTGGTCCGGTTCGGATTTTTTATGCGTATGTTATCGTTTTTAGATGGGAAAAAATCTGATTTTTGGAGTCGCTGTCTTGGCGATTGTGGCTTGTTCCAGCACCACTCTACGGGGGCCGGCCGTGGTGAATCGCAAGATCGCGCAAAATGCACAGGCCGTGCCCCTCACCTTCGGAGTACCGGCGCGCAGTAAAAACAATCCCTTCACGCAAATTCGCCAACCCATTGCCGGTGATCTAAAAATATACGGAAGTTATTCCGCGGGCTGCTTGGCGGGCGCACAGCAGATCCCAACGAGCGGGCGTGGTTTTGAGGTTCAGCGTCTGAGCCGCAATAGATACTATGGCCACCCGGAGTTGATCTCACTTCTTGAGCGTGCGGGCCAAGAGTTTGCTGAGCGCTCGACACTGTTGATCGGCGACTTGGGGCAGCCTGCGGGCGGGCCGATGCTGGGCGGGCATGCAAGCCATCAAATCGGTCTCGACGCCGACATTTGGTTTTATCTGCTCCCACCGACAGCGCCGTTCACGAATGAAATGCGTGAAAAACTCTATGCCAGCAGTGTGCTGAAGAAAAATTATCTCGAAATCAATGAGAAGGCTTGGAGGCCGATCTACGGCGAAGAGGTTCTGTGGTTTGCTGCGCAGCCCGAAGTGGAGCGCGTGTTCGTCAACGCCGTTATTAAGAAGCGCTTGTGCGCGGAGAATCCCGGCGATCCCCGCCTGATCAAAGTGCGGCCGTGGTCATGGCACGACGATCACTTTCACGTGCGCTTGAAGTGTCCAGCGGACCAAGTGGACTGCGTCCCGCAGGAAGCGCCGAAGAATCTTGAGTGCGACGAAAAAGATTTGGCTTATTGGTATTCGCCCAAAAAATTGGACGAGTTGCTTCATCCTAAGCCCGAAACTGAGCCGCCGAAAGACATTCAGCTGCCACTCGCTTGCCGGGCACTGATCGAACCCTAGGACCTAAGCGTTGCCCGCGCCAGGCGCGAAGTTGCGGGGCTTGCCGCCACCGAAGTTGCCTTTTTTGATGTTCGGCGGAGGAGTCGTCGGCATGGGCGCATTGGGTCCGACCACCAAATTGTCGAAGATCCCGAACTCGGGCATCCAGCGCAATTTCACCGTGTCCGTGGGACCGTTACGTTGTTTACCAATGATGATTTCAGCGACGCCCTTGATTTCCGGATTGTCGCGGTCGTAATAATCTTCGCGGTAAATCATCATGATCACATCGGCATCTTGCTCGATCGATCCCGATTCGCGAAGATCAGACAACATAGGACGCCTGTCCGATCGTCCTTCCACCCCGCGGTTCAGCTGAGCGAGGGCGATCACGGGAACTTGCAATTCCTTGGCGATCGATTTGAGCAATTTAGAAATCTCCGAAACCTCACGTTCGCGGCTTTCGTACTTTTGCTTCATCGACATCAACTGAAGATAATCGATCATAATCATATCGAGGCCGTACTTCGCCTTCATGCGGCGGCATTTGGCGCGGATATCAAAGGGTGAAATGCCCGAAGTGTCGTCGATGAAAATCCCAGTTTCACTTAGAGATGCGGCGGTATTAATAAGACGCGGCCAAGCCTGGTCGTCGATCGAGCCGATACGCAGATCGCCCAAACGGATTTTGGCGCTGCTTGCAAGCATCCGCACCATCACCTGCTCTTTGCCCATCTCCACCGAGAAATAAGCGACTTTTCTTTTGTCGCGCAGAGCTGAGTGTAGAGCGATATTCAGCGAGAACGCGGTCTTTCCCATGGAGGGCCGTGCGGCAATGATTGTCAATTCGCCGGGATGAAAGCCCGCGGTCAATTCATCAAGGTCGTTGAAGCCGCTCGGTACGCCGGTCACCTTCATTTTTGAAGCGTAAAGGCTCTCGATTTTCTCCAACGACAATTTGACGAGTTCACTGGCATCGATAAGACCGGATGTTTGTTTATTTTCAGCCAGTTGAAACACGCGTGCTTCCATGGAATCCAGAAAGGAATCCATATTCTCGAATTCTTGCGCGTAAGCCTTATCAACAAATTCTTGGCTGGATTGAATTACCTTACGCAGCAGGGATTTATCCGCAACGATCTTTGCATAAGAGCCGATATTCGCGGTCGACGGCGTTTGATCGATCATCTCCGCCAGATAAGCCGCTCCGCCAAGCGTCTCCAGTTCTTCGCGCTCCATTAACAAGTTGGATACAGTGACCAGATCCGACGGCATCTCGCGGCGGTGAAGCTCGCGAATGGCGTTAAAGATTTTTTTGTGCGCAGGCTTATAGAAATCGTCTTCGACCAGATGCTCGGAGACTTCATCCCAAGCTTCTTGTTCAAGCATCAGCCCGCCAAGAATGGACTTCTCGGCGTCAATATTTTGCGGCGGTAGACGATTTTCCATGCATTACCAGTAAAGCGGTGTTTGCGAGCCTAACTCAAGGAGAAACGCAAGATGGCTCGCAGCTGTAAAATCAAGATGTGATGAACTAGTTTGTAGTGACTTTATTTCTAACGCGGATCTTATAACTATCAATCTTTTTCTTAAGCGTATTGCGATTGATACCAAGCATCTTCGCCGTTTTGACTTGATTGCCGTTATAGACGCGGAGAGCGAGTTCGATCAGTGGCTTCTCCACCTGTTCGAGAACGATCTTGTGAAGACCGTCGAGTTCGACCTGGGCTTCGTGCTGTTGTTGGAAAAGAACTTCCAACTTGCTGCGCACGAGTTTTTCCAAACTCACAGTTTGGAGATTAGCGACAAGAAGATTATCTGAGCTGTTCGCGGTCGGAGTCATTAAGAAAAGCCCCCATTGGTAGCTGAGAGAGATGTGTTTCTAGATGAAAAGAATGCCGGGGTCAAACTCCGCGAGCAGTCGAAGGCCAAATATATTTATGCATCTGCAATTGTAGACGCGCCCGCGATTGAGAGCGCAGAATTTTTTCTGCAAGCCAGCGTTCGCTCACGCTTTTAAATGATGGGCTGTATAAAACGTTTGATTTTTTAAAAAGTTCTTTTTCTTGCGCGAACTGTTCGGCCCACGCGAAATCTTTTTCCGAACAGATCACGAATTTAAATTCCGTCTCGGAATCCAAGAAACGCAAGTTTTCAGGATCAAAGGCCTGGCCTTCGCCGCTATCGGGGGTTTTAACATCGATGATCTTCTTCACACGTGGATCCACTTTGGCGCAATCCTTGTCTCCGCTGGTTTCCAAAGAAACTTTGTAGCCGAGATCACAAAGATCTTTCATCAGCTCAATGCTTGCCGCTTGAAGTAACGGTTCACCGCCGGTTAAACACACGTAACTTGTCGGATGTTTTTTAACTTCCGCAAGAATTTCGGCGACCGACATGACGTGGCCTTCATGATACGCGTACTTCGTGTCGCAGTATGTGCAGCGCAGATGACACCCGCTGGTGCGCACAAAAACAGTGGGGAAACCTGCCCATGAGCTTTCGCCCTGAATGCTGAAGAAGATTTCATTGATCTTTAAGGTCGGGGTCATAAGGCTTAGGTCCTACTACACCCGCCGACTGAAATCCAGACTTTCAATCCCTAAACCCCTCCCATAAACTGTTGTAATGAAACGTTTATTCGAAAAATACCGGGGCGACCTCGGAGGTCTGTTCTGGTTGGCGCTTGGAATCTTCATCGGCACGTCACTTTTAAGCTACTCACCGGGTGATCCCTCGTTGAATTCCATGGTGGCCAGCGTGAAGCCGCACAACCTCTGCGGCTATTTAGGTTCCTTTTTGGCCGATCTTCTTTATCAGGGATTTGGTTTGCCCGCATGGGTGTTGGTTGCGGGGTCCTTTCGCCAGGCCTTGATGAATTTTCGCGGTAAGCATCCACGTCGCGAGCAAACGCAGTGGTGGTTGGATATCTTTTTGCTCTTTACCATCACCGCCTTACTGAGTTTGCATCTGGGTGACGTACGTTTTTATGGAGGCCATATCCGCGTCGGCGGCTGGGTGGGAAATCTTCTCTCCGGTACGTTGGTGAAAGCTTTAAATGAAGTGGGCTTAGCGATTTTGTTGTGGAGTTGCTTAGCGGCTTTATTGGTTTTCTACACCGATCGCACTTGGTCGGAGTTGATTCAGTCTCCGCGTGAAACACTCTCTGCCCTCGGCGCGGCTTGGCTGACAAAAGTTCGCGACACGATCGCGGTATTGTTCCGCCCGATCGCCGTGCCCGCAGTGGCTCGCGGAGTCAGTGGCGGTGGGCCGGGCCCTCAAGCTACGCAAAGCTTTTTCAAAATTCAGCCGGAGTCGAGAGCGCAAAACATAGAACAAGTCGAGGGCACACAGCAAAACATCGACGACCAAGACGCCAAAGATGCTGCCGCCGAAGAAGACGATTTTAAGGCGCCGATCACCGGCTTTTTAAAAGAACAGTTCATCGGCCGCATAGCTAAACCAAAAAAATCCGTGCCGGTGCGCATCCCCCGCCGCGTGGCAAATTGGGAATTGCCTAAACTCTCGCTCTTGGAAGATCCGCCCAGCTCGCGCACCCGTCTCGATGAACGCGAAATTAAAAACAAAGCGAAGCTGTTGGTCGAAAAGCTCGCGCAGTTCTCGGTGCGAGGCGAAGTTGTGGGCATTAAGCCCGGCCCCGCCGTCACCATGTTTGAATTTAAGCCGGCGGCCGACGTCAAAATCAGCAAGATCACCGATCTTGCCGACGATTTGTCGCTCGCGCTCAGCAGCGAATCGGTGCGTATCGTGGCGCCGATCCCGGGCCGCGACGTGGTCGGAATCGAAACTTCGAATTCACAGCGTGAATCGGTTTACGTTAAGGACATCATCTCGCAAGAAGGATTTTGGAATGAGGACTGCAAACTTCCACTGGCTTTAGGGCGTAAAGCCGACGGCGAGCCGCGCATTGTCGATTTAAGAAAGATGCCGCACTTGCTGGTCGCGGGCACGACCGGCTCGGGAAAATCGGTATTTATCGTTTCGATGATTACGGGGCTGCTGTTCCGCCATTCGCCAAAAACTTTGAAGTTGATTCTTGTTGATCCAAAGCAGGTGGATCTTGCCGCCTTCAACGATATTCCGCATCTCATTATGCCGCCGATTCGCGAGGCGAAGAAGGCTGTGGGTGCCTTGCGCTGGGCGATCCGCGAGATGGAAAAACGTTATCGTTCGATGTCCAAGTTCGGTGCGCGCGGCCTCGAATCTTTCAATGAAATGGTCGACAACTTGAACGAAGCGAAGCTGAACGAGCACACGCAAGTGAATGCGGCGCTCGAAGGAAACTTTCACCCCGAGAGCTATTATTACCAGTCGCTTCCCTACATTATGATCGTGGTCGAAGAGTTCGGCGATTTAATGGTGGTCGATAAAATCAATGTCGAGCAAGCGGTCGTACGTTTAGCACAAATGGCGCGAGCTTGCGGGATTCACTTGGTGTTGGCGATGCAAAGCCCGCGCAAAGACGTCGTTACCGGTTTGATCAAAACGAATATTCCCGGCCGCATCAGTTTTAAGGTGGCCAGCAAAATGGATTCGCGGATTATTTTGGATGAAGGCGGAGCCGAGCGTTTGCTTGCGCGCGGGGACATGCTGTTCTTAGCTCCCGGCGTTTCCAAGCCCGAGCGCCATCACGGGCCGTTCCTCTCGGAGCAGGAAATCAATCAGGTCGCTGAAATGTGGCGCTCGCAAGGCGAGCCCGAATACGATGCGATCGCGATGAAGGCGATCGAAGGGACCGGCGGCGGGTTCGATCTTGATCCGTCGGCGGGCGGCCATCGCGATGGCCTCAGCGATTACGAGGATGGCGAGATTAAAGACGACCGCTACGATGAAGTTTTAGCGTGGGTGGCGTCACAGAAGGAAGTCAGCGCCTCACTGCTTCAGCGGAAATTCCGCCTTGGCTATCCGCGGGCCGCGCGCATGATCGAAATTTTTGAATCCGAAGGCGTGGTCGGCCCGGCCAACGGCTCAAAACCTCGCTTAGTTATGGTTCGGGAGATGCCCAGATGAGGAATTCGGCGTTGGCGGTGTTGCTCCTTTTTGGCTCTCTCGGGTTTGCGCAAGAGCCGAATGAGGAATATTGCGAGGAACTGCATGCCGAGCGCACAAACTTTCTTAATGCGAAGTCGCTTCAGGATGCCAAGCTTAAGCCGGTCTTCAGTGAAGGTATAAATGCCGGCAAAACTTCCGACACGGTCCTGCTTGAGGCGAAAAAGCTGAAACTAAGCATTAATAAACATGAAATCGCCGCTTATAAAAAGGACTTCTACAACGCGAATTGCAGCAAGGCGATTGAGAAACAAAAGATCGCGGACAATATGCCGCCGGAACAAAAATATTGTGCGAGCCTTGGGCCCATCGCCGTGGAAGCGGATCGTTACCGCACCAACCAAATGGCCATTCGCAATAACTGGGATGAACTCAATAAACTTCAATCCGCCATATTTAAAGATGTGGAGGGCAATGCGCTGGTGCAGCGGGCTTCTTTCGAGGCCTACGCGCAAATGATCGCGGCAAAAAGCAAAAGCATGGGCAAAGAAATTAAACTTTCGGAATACGCGCGGGCCCAATATGTCTCCTCATTTTATAACAAGTACTGCGTGACCGAGGCCGGTGCGCTGGCCGGCAACGGGCAAACAATGGATAGCCGGGGACGTAGCAAAGAATATATAAATGCCGTGGCCCCGGATAAGCTCCCCATATTTAAGCCGTTCCCCCAGGAAGCGACCGCCAAAGCTTCCAAGTAAATAGACTTTTCTAAGCCTGCACTGCTATGTTCAGACGCAATGATTCGCCTCATCCTGCTCTCATTTGTATTTGCCTACGCGCTTGACCCGGTCGGCATCGCCATCGATCAGGCGCAGGGCCTGGCTGTGAAAAAAAACCGTAAGGAAGCTTGCGAGATACTTCAGCGCCAGCTTCGCGAAACTCCGGGCAACGCCAAGGCGCGCGCCAAGGTTTTGGAATCGCTGAACCATATTTCGCGGATGTTTTTCACCGACAAGGGCCAAAAGGAATTTGAGGCGGGCCAAGCTTCGATGTGGGAAACTCCGGATATCGCGCTCACGCATTTAAAAACCGCGCTGGCGACGGAAGACGACAACATACAAGTTCTCAGTGCGATCGCCCGTATTCAATTGATGAAGCAGGATTGTGAAGGTGCGACGCAATCCTTGGCCTCGGCGCGCAAGATAAATAACTACGCGAGCGAGCCGGCGATCCTCGAGCTGCGTGCGCTCGCTTGCCAGCAGCGCTTTTTGGTTTTGCGTGAGAACGCCAAAGCAATTTCAACTACGGACAAATGGGAAGAGGCTTACATTCAGTATCTGCTCGCACAGGACTCGATCCAGCAGCAAAATTGGAAAAAGGCTTTCGACGCGCTTTTAAAAATTAGCGAAGAGTACCCTCAATTTCCCGAAAGTTATTTTCTACTCAGCAAAGCCGGGGATGAGCTCGACAAAGACACCGAAGCCTGGTTGCAAAAATACGTTTCACTTTGCAAAGCCGTTTCGGGTCGCGAGAAGCGTCGCTTTTCGCTGGAGCCCAAACTTTGCGCCAATCAGAAGGAAGCCGAAGATGAACTGGTCCAAAAAGCAAAAAGCCATTAATACATTGGTTCTATTTATATCGTTAGCCTTTCTCTCCGCCTGCGGGGTGAAGGGAGACCCATTGCCCCCCGAAAAGCCTATCGAAATCGGACGCGGGCGGCCCACCTATAAGAAAGCGACCGAAGGCATCCGGATTGAAAAATCCAAGATCAAAGAAGATGAGGATGAAGATGAAGAGGCCGAATGATTTTACCGGATTAATCACGGCTCTCGTCACTCCGTTTAAGGACGGCGAGCTGGATATGAAGTCCTTAAAAAAATTGATTCAAGCGCAGCTTGAGGACGGCATTCAAGGTTTTGTCGTGAACGGCACGACCGGCGAGAGCCCCACGCTGACCGATAAAGAAGTAAAAAAACTTTTTGATTTCACTCGAAGCGAAGTCGCCGGCCAAGTTCCGGTGATCGTCGGCACGGGCGCAAATTCCACCAAACGTACCGCGGAGTTCAGTAAGGAAGCGGGCAAGTGGAACGCGGACGCGGTTTTGGTCGTGGTCCCCTATTACAATAAACCTCCGCAACGCGGATTGGTCGCGCACTTCAAAGAGGTCGCGAAAGCGGCGGGCGTTCCCGTTATTCTCTACAATGTCCCCTCACGCACGGTCGCGGGCCTTGAACCCGAAACCATCGCCGACTTAAGCAAGAGCGATTCGGTCATCGGCATTAAAGAGGCGACCGGCAACTTGCAATTGCTCGCGCAAATCCAAGCAAAGTCGCGCAAAAATTTTATCCTACTCTCCGGCGATGACAATTCATGCATCGACTTTTGCGAGCAAGGCGGCCACGGTGTCATTTCCGTTAGCTCGCACATCATCGGCAAAGATATGCGCGCATTCCTCGATCGCGCGGTGGCGCACGATAAGAAGGCCGGCGCAGAATTCAAAACGAAATATGCCGAATTTATGCGCTTACTTTACATAGAGGCGAATCCGATCCCGGTAAAAATGGCGCTCTATTGGATGGGCATTCTGGCGTCTCCAGAATTGCGCTTACCCCTCGTTTCACTTGACCAAAAATTTCACAAGGACTTCAAAGCGTGTCTAAAAAATCTCAAGCTGATTTGAAAATCGCCTTAGTCGGTGCAAACGGGCGCATGGGCACCGAGATCGAAAAGATCGCAAGCGCCGAGAATGCGGTGGTCGTCTTTAAAATCGATTCCTTGGCCGGATGGAAGAAAGTGAAACCCGCGGATGTGGACATCGTGGTGGATTTCTCATCTTCAGAAGGATTGAGCGGCGCGCTCGAGTTTTGCGTGAAGAATAAACTGCCCCTGGTCTCAGGATCGACCGGTTTGAACGAAAAAAATTGGGTGGCGCTTAAGACCGCGGCTAAGAAGATCCCGCTGCTGTACTCCGGCAACATGAGCCTCGGTATCGCCGCCTTTTCGGCGATGATAAAAAACCTGAAGATGGTGGAAGAGTGGGACTTCCAAATCGAAGAGATTCATCACAGCCAAAAGAAGGACCGGCCCAGCGGAACGGCGCTTTTGCTGCAAAAGGAACTGACCGGCGTTCTCAAACGCAACATCCCCGAACCGCAAAGTTTGCGCGGGGGAGGAGTCCCCGGAATCCATTCGCTTTGGGCTATGGGACCTGATGAAACCTTAATGATTCAGCACACCGCTTTTAACCGCCAGGTTTTCGCGCGCGGCGCTCTGAAGGCGGCCCGCTGGCTGTTTGACAAAGAAGCAGGCGGAATCTATGACCTATCTGATCTGTATAAGATTAAAAATTAAAGGAGCTTTGGCGCATGCAGTTCTATATCGATTCCGCGGACATTGAAGAGATTCGTCAGGCCAATCGTCGCGGTTGGGTGGATGGTGTAACGACCAACCCCACGCTTGTTGCCAAAACCGGTCGCAAAAATGCCGACGTGATCAAAGACATCTGCAAAGAGGTCAAAGGTTTGGTCTCCGCCGAAGTCATCAGTCTCCAGGCCGACGAAATGGTGAAAGAAGGTCTAGAGCTGGCCAAAATCGCCGACAACGTTGTGGTGAAAATTCCGATGTGCGAAGAAGGATTGGTTGCGGTGCGTCGCCTAGCTTCTGATGGCATCAAAACAAATGTGACCTTGGTGTTCTCGCCTCTTCAGGCTTTGTTGGTTGCTAAGGCTGGGGCTACTCTGGTTAGTCCTTTTGTGGGCCGCCTCGACGATATCGGCTCTACGGGCATGGATGTGATTAGTCAGATTATCCAAAT
>CAZVOP010000087.1:0-11590 GCA_964628445.1 uncultured Pseudobdellovibrionaceae bacterium
TCATTATTCTGGCGGAAGATCAAAAAGCTCATCTGGAATTGGGCTTTTCAAGCCTGTTTGATTGGCTGACTCGCGGGCATGGATATTCTGAAGGTGCCGCGAACAGAAGAATTCAAGCCGCAAGACTTTTGCGAAGCGCTCCGCAAATTTCGGAGAAGCTTGAGTCGGGAAAAACCAATTTAACGAACGTGGCCAAGGCGCAATCGATAATCCGGGCTCAAGAGAAGATTTCGGGGAACCTTTCGCGTGAAGCTAAATCTGAGGTCGTAGAAAGTATCGAAGGGAAATCCTCATTTGAAGCCGAGCAGGTTTTGCTCGGGATGTTTCCTGAAGTGGCTTCAACGGTAAACGCGGATCGTAAGACCATTATCGATGATCAAACCGTGCGGCTTTCTCAGAACTTCAGCAATGAAGAAGATCAATTGTTTGAGCGGGCAAAGGAGTTGCTGTCGCACACCCTTCCCAATGCCACCACTTCCGAGGTCATGGTCTATTTGGCTAAGGAGTTCATTAAGCGCAACGATCCACTCGAGAAGCCCACCGCCGTAGCGGCTAAACGGTGCGTTAACGTCTCGCGGTCGGTCAGACGAGTGACGATTCAGAAGGCTGGTGGCCGCTGTGAATATAAGGACCCAGTTACGGGTCGGGTTTGTGGGAGTAAGGTAAGAGTGGAAGCCGATCACATCCAACCACGCGCGCATGGCGGTGGAAATGAACCAGCGAATCTGCGCTGTCTGTGCCGCGCGCACAATCAGTTTATGGCCGAGCAGAAACTAGGAAAGATGCGGGCGAATCATTGGCGAGGAGGCGAATAACATTCTTCCGCCCATTTTCGCCCCCAATCTTCCAACAAGTCCTTATCTTTTGCGCACGCATTTGCTACGCTTTCACCATGGAACTTCGCGATTATAGCCCCACAAAAAAAGCATTGCAGATCAATCTTGATGACTCGATTTACGGCACGTTCGCCGAGATCGGCGCAGGCCAAGAGGTCGCACGCCACTTTTTTCAAGCTGGACGTGCCTCGCACACCATCGCGAAAACGATTTCAGCCTACGACATGACCTTCAGCGATCATATCTACGGCAAAGAAGACCGTTACGTTTGCGAACCGCGCCTGCACAAAATGCTCGACCACGAATTTTCGCTGTTACAAGAACGGCTCAACGAACAGCGCGGAAACGCCACCCGCTTTTTCGCCTTCGCCGACACCGTCGCCACCTCAAGCAGCGAAAGCAACACCCGCTCGCACGGTTGGATGGGCATTCGTTTTCAAACCCGGCCCGGCGGCCCCGCCAATGAAATCGTTTTGCATTTGAAATTGTGGGACCGCTTCCGCCTGCAGCAGCAAGAAGCCCTCGGAATATTGGGCGTGAACCTTATCCAAATGGCGTTCTTCCCGCCCACTAAGCCCGAAGACCGCATTGCTTACCTGCTTGATTCGCTCAACACCCGGCGCATCGAAGTGAACATGATCCGCTTTAGCGGCCCCGATCTTCAACACTTGGATAACCGATTGCTGAGTCTTGAATTGGTGAAACAACATCTCACCGAGGCCGTCTTGTTCGGCCCCAGTTCCGAGATTATGCACGCGGCCGACGAGCTTTTTCGCCAGCCCGTACTGGTTCAGCGCGGAACTTTTCGCCCGGTGACCAATGCCAATTTGGAAATTATCGATAAAGTCCTCACACAGTTTAAAAAACATCCGTTACTTGACGGTGCAAAACCACGCGTCCTATTCGAAATCACCATGAACAGCCTCACCGGCGACAGCGGTGGGGTTAATAACGATGATTTCCTTAATCGCGTCGACACTCTGGCGGCGCTGGGCCAGGAAGTACTGGTTTCAAATTTCCGTTTGTTCTACCAAATGAAAAGCTTCCTTCGCCAATGCACCAGCGAGGCCATCGGTATCGTGGTCGGCGCGTCCCTTCTGCCAAAAATGTTCGATGAGCAATTCTACGAAGAATTGCCCGGAGGGATTTTGGAAGGTATGAGCCGGCTCTTCGACCCGAAGACCCGCGTTTTCGTTTTTCCGGCCAAAGACGATAAGTCTTGCACCACCGCGGCGATTTACAATCCCGGCGAAAAACTGAATTACCTGTACAAATACCTCACGCACAACGATTGGATCGCCGACGCGCTCGAATGCGAAGCGGTACCGAGCGAAGTTCACTCAAGCGATGTGCGTAAGTGGCTTGAGACCCGTAACCCGGAATGGAAAAAGCACGTCCCCGAAAAAGCGCGCAAGATTATCGAAGAGCGCCAGTTGTTCGGCTATCGCCCCTAACCGGTGCCATAAAATAACGTAAACAATTCAAGTTGAAATTGTTAGCTTGAGCATCGGAGCGACACTCGCTATCAAGCAGCATGAGCGGTCTTCTTCTACTTTTGATTTTCTTCTCTGCTCAGAGCAACGCCGCACCCCTTACCCAATCCTTCTGCGAAGCGCTGCTGGCGCAAACCGATCCCGGGCGTAAAACCGTGGGCACCGCGCCGAACCCTATGTTGGCTTACCGCGCGATCTATCTGAGTCCCAAAGCGTTTGAAGCGATCCGCAAGTCCGGCCTGAGCAGCGCATGGATATTTCTGCAAGCAAAACTTGTTTCGGCCGAAATGTTCGAACAAGCCTGGTACGCCACCTCGCTCGAAAACGAAGTCGATAAAAAATACTCTTGGAATATCGACGGCAATCACCGCAACCTTCTGGTCTCCTTCTCACGGTATCCGGAACTGGCGGCGGCGATCGCCGCAGGATTTTTTGTCAACATAGCCCCTCCCGGCAGTATGGTTTATATTTTTGAAGTTCAGCTGGATCCGGCCAACACTATATTTCCCTCGCAAGTCGCCTCAAAACGTCTGCAAATGCTTAAGGAAATTCGCCCGGCACTTATCCTGCGACAGGGCGAAGAAAAATGGGTATTTCCCATCGACGACAATTTCGAGGTTTGGAGCCTAGGGAAGATCGATCCACATAACATTCGCAGGGTCTTTAGGATGGATCCAAGTCTGGTCCCGAAGTTTGTCCCTCCACAAAATGCCTTGCCGCAAATCTTGCCCGCCGATTCTCAACTCTTTCTTTCCTCGGGCGTCCTATTATAAAAATGCCCATTGTCATCTGGCGCGCGATCGGGCAAATCCTTTGCAATAACAATCGCAATGGATGTTTTTTTGAGGCCCTTCCGCCATATATTGATCGTGGCCGCGCTTGCTTTGACCGCAAGTCTGCCCATATTCGGCTTTGCCCACTCCGGCCTGCCGATTTGCGCGGATGAGTTAGTCCTAAAGCCCGAGCTTTTCACCCGCTTTGAGCCTCCGAACACCAATCAAATCGATGTCATTCGGAATTATCTCGGCCACAAGAACGCCGATTACCAACATGCTTTTTGGTTCGCCAATGAATTCGGTGAAAGACTTGCCAATGCGGTTTTCGCCTCCTACCGCAAGAACGAAACGATGAATGTCGTGATCGCCATGGGCGGCGCCGAGCCGATGGGGATTTTGCTTCGTCAGATCGCACGCAAGCGGGGCCTCACCAATGTTCACTTTATCGAAGCCTACCTCACGACCAAAATCTTAAGACCGTGGCAAGGCTCAGTCCGCAGCGGGCGGTTCTCTTTTCATAAACGCCGCACCGGTATCGGCGAAGCTCCGCAGGAGGTTTGCCTGGTGGGTGAACGCCAAAGCGGCTCGAATTGCGATCAAGAAGTTCTTGAGTACATGAATCAACTTGGAATTTATAAGGGCGCGCAGCAAATCGTCGTCGTCGACACCGGCTTTAGCGGCACGGTCGCCGAAGCCGTCAATTACGGCGCGGAAAAATTAAATTCGAGCGCGACAATTTCAGCGGTTCTCTTGGCCTACAACGGCGAAAAAATTATGTCGAATACCCTTTCCATCCGCGGCCTAAATGACGAGAGCCTGCGCCATTGCGACATGCATAGCGCCTGCTGGTGGGCCTATATGCTTGACGAGGGACACGCCCAGTACGACCCGCGCGGCGGAACTTTTGGTTTCGCCTTCAGAAGGTCGAGCAACAGCCCTTCGGCTTTGATTCGGGATCAAAATGGCGACTGGCAACCGGACATTGTAGCTCTCGACACGCCTGAAGAAATCTTAAAACATCAGGCCGTGGCCCTCGGCTTCTGGGACGCGATTCATCAAATCCGCCCTGCCCGCGAAGTTCCAAAAAGAAGGACCGACAAGTAAAGGCGGGAGAGGGAGGCGCGCCTTCAAAGATTCTCCAGCCAGCGTGACAGCGCCAGGATCGACTGGCCGCTACCGCCGCTCTCAAGCCAGCAGCCGTCGGCGGAGTCCTTCCAGGCATAGATGTCCAAATGGGCCCAGGGAACATCGCGCACGAATTTTTCCAAGAACAGCGCCGCCGTGACCGCGCCGCCGAAACCATCGACCGCGTTCACCATATCGGCAAACACGGTGTTCATTTGGCCGCGGTATTTTTGAAAGAGCGGCATCGTCCAGCACAAGTCGCCGGCCTCGGTACCGGCATTCGCGATCGCGGCGCTTAACTTATTGTCGTTCGAAAAAAGGCCCGCCAATTGCGAGCCCAGCGCCACTTTGATCGCACCGGTCAGTGTCGCGACATCGATCACGGCGCGCGGCTTTTCCTTGGCGGTCACGGCAACGTCCAGTGCATCGGCCAAAACCAAGCGGCCTTCGGCATCGGTGTTGTGAATTTCAATCGCCAAACCGTTGCGGGCCGTAATGACATCGCTCGGACGAAAAGCATTTCCACTGATCGAATTTTCCGCCAAAGGCAGATACGCGTCTAAGGATTGCTTAAGGCCGGTGCTCGCCGCCCAATACATCAATCCCAGGACCGTAGCCGAGCCGCCCATATCTTTCTTCATCAAACGCATTCCACTCGACGGCTTAATGTCCAAGCCGCCGGTGTCGAAAGTAATGCCTTTACCGACGAAGGCGATCGGCGATTTTCCTCCCCCCGAAGGGCGGTATTTCAACACCACCAAACGGGGCGCCGAAACTGAGCCCTGGCCGACGCCCAAATGCAGATTGCACTTTTCGCTGGCCAGCTTTTTTTCGTCCCAAACTTCAACCTTCAAATCTTTAAGCCCTTTAAGGAAGTCTTGAACAAAAGTCGCGTAAGTGACCGGATTCAGTTCATTTGGAGGCAGATTCACCAGATGGCGGGCAAGATTGATCCCTTGCCCACGCGCGACTTCGCTCGCCACGAGCTTCTCAAGCAAAGGTTTACCTTTGCTCTTCAAGTGCAGCGTGAATTTGGCATCTTCGCTTTTGAGAACGCGCTTAAAACGATAGAGTCCGACCTCTAAGCCGAAGAGGGCCGAACCTAAAACCTTCTTGTCGAGATCCAATTCAATTTCCGCCCACTCGACTTCCAAACGCTCAAACAGGGAAAGCACAGAGCCCATGGCGTCGCGAACCCGGGCTTCAGGTCCAGACTTCAGACGCGAGTCATTCTCCGCTTCGACCGCGGCGAGAGGTGAAACCAAAATCTTTAAACCCGTCTGGCTCTCTGAGAATCTCAAGACCGTGGCGCTGGAATTTGCCGTCTCTTTAAAGTCCGTACGCCAGGCTCTTGGAACCGTCGCTTTTTTGCCGCCGTGAACGTACACATGCGCGGTCTTTACCCCCTGTCCCGGGCGGTTTTGCGAATGCTTTTTGAGCAAGGATACGCTCGTGAGACCCCAAAAATTTTTTTGCGATTTGACGGCCATGGACTCCCTTTCCGATTTGAACATGGCTATCATATTCCCATGTTTAAGATTGTTCAACTTAACGCCGAAAACCTATTTCTGTTTTTGGACGATCAAAATGAGCGCGACTGGCGCAGCCTTTCCGAACGCGAATGGCAGCGGCTATCGAGTGCGACCGTGCCCAACAAATCACTCGTAAAGACCTTGTGGCTGGCCGACACCCTGCTCGATATCGACGCCGACATCGTTTGCCTGAATGAGGTCGGCGGCGAAGAGTCGCTCACCAATTTCGCTAAGTTCTTCCTTGGCGGCCGTTACAAGCCCTATCTGATGGAAGGCAATTCCGACCGTGGCATCGACATCGGTTACCTGGTGCGCAAAGATTTCCCCTATAAGCTGGAACTGCGCACGCACAAGAACCGCCCGCTGCACTTTCTGTATCCGCATGAGCGCGACACCAATTTATACCTTCAGGGACTTGAGCCCGACCGCGCGCTGAAGACCCACTATTTTTCGCGCGACTGCGCCGAGCTTCGCGTTTTAGATGAGAACGATCCATTAAAGCCAAAACTTGTGATCTTGCTGGTGCATTTGAAATCAAAATTGGACCCGGACGGAATCGACCCGGAAGGCAAAGAACGACGGGCGGCGGAGTGCAAAACGTTAATGGACATTTACCGCGAAATCCGCGCCGAGTTTTCGCCTAGCGTACCTTTGATCGTCGCGGGGGATTTCAACGGCTCCGCCAGGCGCGGAAGTTTGGCCGAAGAATTTCAAGAGCTCTCTAAAACCGATTTAGAAAGCGTCATCGACATCGTCGGCCATGAGGGCGAAGTCGCGACCACTCAAATTCAATTTAACCGCAACGGCAACACCAACTATCTGCAACTTGATTTCTTATTTGTGTCGCCCGAACTGAAGGAGCATTTAATCGCCGAGGGTGCTTTCGTGTATCGCTACAAAAGCGATTTGCGGGTCGCCCTGCCTTTGCCGAAAACGATCGACCAGCGCACTTATCTGCCGTCGGACCACTATCCCGTGGTCGCGACATTCAAAAACTTTCTGGATAAAAAATAACTTACTTCTTTTTGGGGGCGTGCTTGATGTCGAGCAGTTCGACATCAAAGATCAAAACGGCATTGCCCGGGATCGGAGCGCGCGCGCGGTCGCCGTAGCCAAGCTCAGGCGGAACAAAAAACACGGCCTTGCCGCCCTTTTTCATCAGCTGCAGCCCTTCCGTCCAGCCCGGAATCACACCCTTAAGAGGAAATTCGGCGGGAATGTTGCGCTTGAAGCTCGAGTCGAATTCCGTCCCGTCAATCAGCGTGCCTTTGTAATTCACGACGACAATGTCATCGCCCTTAGGTGAAGCGCCGGTGCCGGGCTCGGTGATTTTATATTGCAGGCCGCTTGCCGTGGTTTGAACACCTTCGGCGGTTTTATTTTTCACCAAGAACTCATCGGCCTTCACTTTATTTTTCTCGGCGTCGACTTTCATTTCCTTTTGCCGCTCGTCGCTCATCTTCATCATTGCGGCTTGCATCTCGTCCTCGCTCAGTTTGATGCCTTCACCCTTGTAACCATCGGCAAGGCCGCGCGCCAAAATCGCGGTGTCCAAATCGAGATGTTGCGACTTCAGGCTTTTGCCGAATTGCGCGCCGATCGTGTAGCTGACCTGATCCTTAGGCGATTTCGGCTTACGGTTACAGCCCGTAATGGCGACGGCGAGAACGATTACGGTCGAGATCAAAATTTGCGAACGCATATACACCCCGTTGAGATTGAATGTCTCATGCTATCCAGCCGCCCCTCTTGACACAAGCTCTTTGCTCACGCATTTTTGACCCATCATGTTTGAAGCATTGACCCAAAAAATTCGCGTCCAGGTGCAGCCCGCGTACGTACACGAGCACAGTGATCCCAAGCAAAATCACTATTTCTTTTCGTACACCGTGCGCATTTCAAATGAAGGCAGCGAGACCGTGCAATTGGTCGCGCGGCACTGGATCATTAAAGACGGGTTCGGCACGACCGAAGAGGTCGCAGGCGATGGCGTCGTCGGCCAACAACCGACATTGAAGCCCGGCGATGTTTTTGAATACTCGAGTTTTTGCCCACTGGCGACTCCGACCGGCTCGATGAGCGGATCCTATTTGATGAAGTCTAAATCCGGCGAAGAGCTGAAGGTCGAAATTCCCATGTTTATTTTGTCGGAGCCGAATCACTATCACTGATGAGCTATGACGCGGGTCGCTTCCGCGGCGGAAGTGATTCATGGCGAAGCGGATCCAATTTCTTCAGCATAAACTTAAGCGCATAAGCGACAAGATCGGCATCGGTTCCATATGGCAAACGGTGAGCCAGGACTTCCCGTGCGCGGTTGAGATCCGCAATCGCGTCTTCGGACAAATTCATCGCGCAGCGGGTGATCGTTTCGTTCACGACCGTTCTTTTCTCACGCTCGACCGAAAGCGCCAGCTCGGGAAACTCCCCAATAAGAATCCGTTCAGTCTGTTCCACACTTTTGTTTTCGATCTTTTGCACAATCTCTTGTTTTTGTGATCTCGAAATCTTCTGACCCGATTTCCGCTCCTGGGTTCGCAGCATGGAGTTAGCCTTACACAAATTCGAAAGATTCAATTCGCCGGTTTTAATTTTCTCGCCGATATCGGGCGCAGCCTCGAGAAGCCTCGCCGCTTCAATCCGCCGGTAAGCCGAAGCGTTCGCGTAACCATGCCCGCGAGTCAACCATTCAAATAAACTTGGATAGCCCAAAACTAAATGGGATTTTTGCCGTGAAACTTCATTGATCACCAGCAACATCTCGTGAATATTGCGCCGTTCATTTTGAATTAGCATTCCCATTTTTTGGTCGAGTTCATTGTGAGTCATTATTTACCTCCGCGAGGAATATAACATGGGTTTTTAAACTGAATTTTCCACGTCTAATCAGACGGCTTGCCATCGAGTTAAAATGAATCACGAAGGTTGATGTGATTTAAAAATACTTACGTCTACGAGGCTATTACTTCCGCAAATAACCATCTAAATAGAATTCTCTTACCGCATTTGCTCTTAAAGAAACTCATCAAAACACCTGTCAAATATATTTATTTCTGACGCAATCCGCTTCCGCAGCGGAAGCGGATTCAAATCTTCTTCCGCAACATCGGCACATACTTCAAAACATTTCCCTGCAAAACCGAATCAAACAAAACCAATTCACCAACCGCATAATCGCCAAAATGCTTACGCCCACCCAGCTTCACCAGATCCGCCGCATTCCGGGTGTTGCGAAAGCGCGCCAAAGTCAGATGCGGTTTGAATTCATGATCACTCAATGAAAATTGAGCCGCCGCCTCCCGCTGCAAATTCAAAAATTCCTGGCTTTCACCAATGCCCAACCACAAAACCCGCGCTTCTTCCACGGAAGGAAAGGCTCCCAGCCCATGTACACGCAACGAAATTTCGCCGACCACCGCGGGATTCCAACCCAAAAACCAATCCGTCAGTTTTCCCAAATCTTCAACATCGCCCAAAAACACCAGCGTCACATGCCACAAATCCGGCGGAGTCCAACGCACATCCTGCCCGCGATCCGATGTTGTCCGCTTGAGTTTTCCGATAAGCTGCTTGAGGTCGGCATTTTCGCTTAAACCCGCAGGCACCACCGCGATAAATTTTCGTCCCACGCTTTCCTCCGTCCAATCCATTTTACCGGGCCCAATTGGAGCCCGTCAAATCACCTAGAATCCACCCGCCGGTGGCATAGATCTTGGTGTTGATAAGCCCAATTAGACAAACAAGGACACGATGTATGAAGCCGCTTATTGCTTTGTTCGCCGCCATAATGCTTACCGCGAGCCACTCGCCCGCTGAAAGCAGCCCAACCACCCCACGCCAGCCGGCCAGCGTGGGCGCAACAGGGCAAAATGCAAAGAACTTCAACACCGACATCAGCGATGAGGAAGATCCCGCCGAATTCGCCCAGGATATCCAAGAAATGGGCATCGACGATAAACAAGTTGGCTATGCACCCAACCAAAACAGCCCCTTGAGCGTGTTGATCGATAAACCCTCGCAAACGATCACGATATCTTTAGACGGCAGAGTGGTCCTGCAAGACCGCGTTTCCACCGGCGGAACAATGAAGTCGCCGAATAACCCGCGCAATCCAAAGCCGCCTCGCTGCGCCAACACACCTGAGTTTAACAAATACATTCCCGCCGGATCCGACACCATGTTCCCCGTGTGGCGCTCGAACACTTACGTGAACTCCGCCACTCACGAACCCGTACCGATGCCCTTCGCCATTCGCATCGAAGGCGGATTCTTTTTGCACGAAGTTCCCCCGAGCGCGGTCCACTATCTCGGCTACGCCGTTTCGGGCGGTTGCATTCGCCTGCCATCGAAAGTTGCGCGCACTCTTTACGCCATGATGAAACAATACGGCGGGATTCATTTGATCGTTCAGGGGCCCAATCCTTCGGCTGCCAATAATCCTCCGCCGTACAATCATATTTGTAAGAGGAACGCCTCGGGAATAGCCATCAAAGTTCCCGTAAGAGGCGGAGCCATCATGCTGCCGAGACCCACGGTCGTTCGCCCGCCGCTGGATATTCGCCCGCGTGCCGCAGCTTCGGGCTTCTTGAGCGAAAGCTGATCTTCTTCAGGTAACACTTTTGCGGTCAAAGTGACGTTCTTGGTCACTTTGGATCTCTTGAATCGAAGAAGAGCATTGAAGACGGCGGCATAAGGCTTGCCTATGTCACTTAAGTTCGTGGGGTATATATGACCGTTTGGGGATCCACAATTTTATCCGTACTCTTGGCGTTCAACGCTTCAACGGCCTTTGCCGTGAAGATGGACGAGTCGACGCACGATCAAGTGATCGGGCGTTTGGAACTGGGAGTGGAGGGATTAGATAAGAACGGCCCCGCACGTACCGGTGTGTTGATCCGCCTCGCCGATTTATATGCCGATCGCGCCCGCCTTAAGGCGATGAATGAAATCCAAGCCGGCTGCACCGAAAACCAAGCCGTGAAATGCCCGGGCTCCACCCAAGACCGCGCCCGTTCGATCAAACTATATAATGAGGCTTTACCCAAAGTCGAAAAAGCGCAGCAGGGCCGCACGTTATTGCAGATCGCCCATTTGCACGCGCTGAATGATCAAAGCGAAAAATCGATCCGTCTTTATAAGCAGATTTTAAAAGCACCCAAGGCCAAATATTCGTCGGAAGTCCGCGCACTCGCCAATTCTTCGATGGGCGAAATTCTATTCCGCAAAGCCGACTTCAAAGGCGCATTGGCTTACTTCCAAGCGGCACGCCGCGAAAATCTTAAAAACCGCGCTTTGGTCGAATTCCGTATCTCCTGGTGCCAATTGAATTTGGGCCATAACGACAAAGCGATCAAGTCGCTGGTCAATCTGCTCCGCGATCCCGCCTTGATGGCGACGCAAACGACCGACGGCAAAACCGTTGATCCTTCTTTTGTCGAAGACGTTTCAGCCGATCTCGCCAGATTCTTAGCCCATGGAAATGTCGGCCCACGTGAAATTAAATTGCTGAAATCTTTAAGCCCCGATCACAAGCGCAAAGCCAATCTGCACACCCTAGCCAGCGAGACCGATCGCCTTGGTAAAAAGTCTTCATCGCTTGTGGTATGGGCCGCTTATGTGGACGAAGGCGATGTTCAGCCGAACGAGAAACTCGAAGTCCAGACCCGTGTCGCCAAGATCTTTTATGACATGAACAAGATGGACCGCGCGGCCAATGCCTATGAAAAAGCTTTGGAACTATGGAAGAAACACGGCTGTAGTGCCGACGCCGACGCCTGCAACGAATTAAAATCCAAATTGCGCGGCATCGTGACCGCCTGGAACAAATC